>JANKMX010000050.1 GCA_024649995.1 Gudongella sp.
GATTAGTATACCATGTATACCAATCCTGTGTCAACATCTTTTCTGAAGTTTTTTAATTGCTCCATTTATTTGTTTTGCTGACTTTTTAAATATTACCATCTTTTGAGTGTAAAGTCAACGATTTTTTACAATAAATTTAACGTTTTCATAACAATCCAATTATTGGCAAATCAATGTTTTAAGCCATTTTGCGCAGATAGCTGGAAATCATATTTCCCAAGGCGATAGAGTATAGCTTGGTATCCTTGTCATCAGCTCTTGAAACCAATACCACAGGAGCCTTTGCTCCCATGATGATGCCTGCAGACTTACCATTTGCCAGATATGTTATGGCCTTGCCTATGCCATTGCCCATTTCTATGGTTGGAACGAGTAATACATCAGCATCACCTGCAACGGGACTTTCAATTTTCTTTATCCTTGCAGCTTCCTTCGATAAAGCAAGATCCAAGGCCAATGGCCCTTCTACCATTACCTCCTTGCCAAAAGCCCCCTCAATGGACATATTCTTAAGTTCATCTGCATCCACTGTAGCCTGCATTTTGGGATTCACCTTTTCCTTTGCAGCCAATGCAGCAACCTTAACATTTTTACATCCCATGGCCTTTGCAACAATAATGCTATTATCTATAATCTTTTTTTTCTCCTCAATGGATGGATTCAGGTTCATTCCTCCATCAGTTAGATAAAGAAGTTTATGATAGGATTCAACATCGTAAACCATAACATGGCTCAACAAGCTATCGGTTCTTAAACCCCAGTCCTTGTTTAATACTGCCTTAAGCAGTATGGATGTATCTACAAGACCCTTCATGATAAAATCGGCTTTCCCCTCACTTACCATTCTAACTCCAATCTCAGCAGCTGCTGCGAGATCATCCTCATCGATAAATTCAAATCCTGAGATATCAAGGTTCAGTTTTTCGGCAATTACCCTAGTTTCCTTCAATGATCCTATAAGTATTGGTTGACTTATTCCGAGATTCGAGCTTTCAACAACCGCTTCAAGAACATCTTCATCCTGGCATGCAACAACTACAAGCTTCATCCTTTCACCTTTTACTGAAAGCAGTTCATTCAATTCCCTTATCATTTCCATCCCTCCTGGTTTATTGGTTTTTTCTGTATCTTTCTATTGCATTTAGCTGAGCCTTGACATTATCATCCTCGGGATTCAGTTGATGGGCTTTGTATATGTCATCATATCCATTGTCAATGTCACCCAGGTTTAAGTATCCAAGACCTCTGTTGAAGTACAACCTGTAATCATCCTGACTACCTGCCTCTATACCTTGGGTGAATACTTCCATCGCCTTTTCAATATCATTTTCATTAAAGTATGATATACCCAATTCGTTGTATACCTCTGGTATGGAGGGATCACTATCCATAGCACCATAGAAATACTCTATTGCCAACTGGTTGTCCCCATAGCCCCTATAGGCCATTCCAAGCAGGTAATTGACATACCAGTTCTTTATATGCTTTGGCATCAGCTTGGACAATACCTCAATCGCTTTTTCGTAATTCATGTTGTTCAAGTAGGTAAGTCCAAGCTCAACCCTATATTCTGGGTCGAGAATATCCAGCTCCTGTCTGATTTCCTGCCTTCTATTCTCGTCTGGATCATATATGAGAACCTTATCCCATGTTAGCTTCGCCTTCACATATTGTTCATAGAATTTATAATGGTAACCCAGTTTGTAGTATGCCGGATAGTATTTTTCATCTTCATCCAAGAGTTCCTCAAGTATTGCTGTTGATTCCTCCAGATAGCTATTACCTTCCTCTATCCTTCCTTCTTCAATTTCACTTTTTCCCATTGCTTCAAGCACCATTGCATAGTAGAACATCCCTTCCTTGGTCCCATACAGGCTATTGAATGCCCTTAGGAAAAGTCCACTTTCTGTATAATTCTCATTTTCCAAGGCTATCAGTGCCCTTTTGAATAATTCCTTCTCCATATCAGAGTTGTAGGCCTCAAGTATTCTGCCATAGTAATCATTGTAAAGAAAGTCCTGGTCAGCTCCCAGTAGGTAGAGAATCCCTTCTATAACTCTCTCCAAGGTGATTCCCTGGTCGCTGTCAACCTTGCTCAGTTGGCCTAAAAGCTTGTCTGTGACCACCGGTAATGGTATTGATTGATCCAATTCAAATCCCTTTAGGGTAACCTCACTTTCATCCTTAAGCTGTACGAAGCTTATTAGATCAGTCTTTGAACTGAAGTATTTTTCTCCTGCTGACATAGCACTCCTCCTTATATTTTTCTCATAAACATTCTTTTTCTCAACGTTGTTGTACTTAAAAGCTTAAACAGATGTCCCCTATATACCATTGCAGCTGAAAGGATTGCACTCCCCAATAAATACAAGACAATGGATGAGATGGATGTACTGAATGATAAGCTCCTAAAAGGATTTAACCCCCCGTTGAACACTCCACCGGTTAATAGATATAATATTACAATTAGGACTGAGTTTGGAACTAACCAGTTTATCCAATTTTCCTTCATGAACTCCACACAGTATAGAATTGTTTGAAGTGAATCTCTGTCTTTAACATACAATGATTCCGGCAAGGGGTTTAGAACTATAAATGCTGCTATTCCCACAAAAAATATAATCCCTATTACAATTGCTCCCACTATATTGGATAAAAACCCCAATATTAAATTTGCCAGGTAAAATATGAACAGTACCCCGTATACCTTCCTAATATAGTAGGTAAATCCATGCTTGATGTCCTTCCATCTGAATCTGTTATAGATTACAACATTGTGTAGAACAAAAAGATAACTTGATACAATGGCACTTTCCACCAATGCATAAATGATACCCAGTAATATGCCCAATCCAGAAAGCAGATTGAAGATTATAATTCCTGCCAAGAGACTCATGACTGAATATACCACGCCCAGAAGCAAGACTTCTGGATTTCTTGATATTGTGTTCTTTGATTTCTGTAGAATCTCCTTGTTAACAAGGATTATGTCGTTTATTATGTTCATCTGTCGATTCCCCCATATAGTTTGTAATATCGTATGTCTTGCATCTTTCAAGAGTACCATCAGTATATTTAAATAAGAGCAATGTACTCTTCTGGTATGCATTCTCGCCATATCCCTCATCTATAATCTTACAAATGTCATAGGTGAAGCTATGTAGCCTTACCTTCTTAAGTATCTTTTTAGTTGGCATCTGAGAATATTCTGGAAGAAATTCTTTGAGTATACCTTCTGTTTTAAGAATACCATGGTGATCAATTGGTGTCTGCTTCACATGGTTATTTAGAAAATCAGGAATTGGTTTTCCTCCATTGTTCTCAAGATAATCAAGGGTCAATAGCTCCATAAAGATCTCCAGTCCTGAAAGAGACCTTGCTCTATAATAGTCAATCAATATTCCGTAAAGTCTGTCTTTGCTGTGGGAATATTCAAAATACCCATTTACTTTCCAAAATTTCATAAAGTCCTCAAAGAAATCAAAAGGTTTACTAAAATGATTCCTTACCAAATATTCAAGACCATGTCTAAAGTATTCCTCGTTGTAGAATTTTTCCACCAGTTCCTCTATACCCTTAAGGGATATAACATCATCGTAGCTTAACCAGTTTGATTCCATTATTTCATAGGGAGCTTTGTCAATGAGCTTGTACCCATACTCTTCCTTCTTTTCTCTTAAAGCGGATCCCTTAAGAAGCTTCAGAAAACCTAATTGTATCTTCTCTGGCCTCAAGTCATATATATGATTAAAGGATTCCCCAAATCTTTTGTAATCTTCATAGGGTAACCCAGCTATAAGATCAAGATGCTGATGGATATTTCTATTCTTCTTTATTTCCTTGCTTACCGAGGATAGCTTTTCAAAGTCAGTATTTCTTCCAATTGCTTCAATTGTTTTTGGGTATGTGGATTGTACACCGATTTCAAATTGGAACAACCCCTCCCTTATGTTTTTGAAGAATTCCAGTTGTTCCTGATCTATAAGATGCGCTGTAACTTCAAGGTGAAAATTTACCCATTCAGGGTCCCTCTCCATAATGTGCTTCATAATACCCTTCGAAAATTCCTTGTTTGCATTGAAGGTCCTGTCAACAAACTTTACCTGCTTTACACCAGCCTTGATAAGGTTATCCAAATCTCTCTTCACTCTGTCCGAATTCATATACCTGACACCTTTAATTGTTGAGGAAAGACAGAATGCACAATTGAAAGGACACCCTCTGGAGCTTTCATAGTACACTATCTTATTTCTATACTCATCACCTATTGACTCATAAGGAGATGGAATCATGTTTATATCGCTTATCAGAGGTCTTGGCGGATTAACGACCACCTTGTCCCCATTCCTATAGGCCAATCCTTTTATTCCCAATGGTTCATCTGAAATTAAAAATTCTCTAAAAGTCTCCTCACCCTCGCCATATACTACATAATCTATAAAGGAGTTTTTAAGCAACAATTCTTTCATATCAAAAGATACTTCAGGTCCCCCCAGAAGTATCCTAGTATTTGGACTTACAAGCTTTATTCTCTCACAGACCTCCAATGTTTGATCAATGTTCCATATATAGGTTGAAAAGCAGACAAGCCTAGTTCCCATTTCATAGATTTTGGCTGAGATTTCAGCCAGGTTTTGGTTTATTGTAAACTCTTCAATTTTAGTTTCCTCTATATCCCTTGTATATTCTTTTAGGTATCTTAAAGCTAGGTTTGAATGAATGAATTTTGAATTAAGGGTTGTTAATAGAATTGACATCATTATCTTCCTTTCTTTGTACTGCCATTATTATTTTACCTTAAAATCCTATACAAGGCCAATAATAATTGGTATTAATTCTATTGAATAATCCTCCGAAAAGTACTAAAATGTATAATAGAACTAATGAAAGGGGACATAAGATGAAACATTTTGATTTTGACAAAATTACTATCCAGGAAATGTCTAAGGACGATATGTTGCTGATAATAGAGGCACTTGAGTATACCGGCAAGGCTACAAACATAGATGATTTTCTTGCTTTAAGGGAAAACATACTTTTGGAGTTATCCTCACTTGCAGAACTGACTCAAGACCAATTTCTTGATTACTTAAAAGAAGAGACCCTATCATTTTAGATAAGGTCTCTTTTTTATGGGACGTGAGTATATAAACTTTATGTTAATTTTTAATGTTACATTTTGTTTGGCGCTTCGATTCCCAGCAGCCCAAGACCTGTCTTAATTACTGTTTTTGTTGAATAGACAAGTGCAAGTCTGGCTTTTTTTGTTTCTTCATCCTCAGTGATGATTTGGGTGCTATTATAGAATTTATTAAATGCCTTTGCAATTTCAACGATCTGCCTAGTTATAAAAAATGGCTCGTTTTTCTCCATTGCATCAACTATTATCCCTGGAAAATCATAAATCATCCTTATTATATTGATTTCATCCTCACCTGTAAGTTTTTGGAATCTGATATCATCCTTTGGATCAAATCCACCTTTCTCCAGTAGAGAGTTTGCTCTGGCATGAGTGTATTGGACATATGGACCAGTTTCTCCCTCGAAGCTCAAAGTCCTATCCCAATTAAAGGTGTAATCCTTTATCCTTTGATTGAATAGCTCCTGGAAAAGAATTGCCCCAATTCCCACCTGCTTTGCCACAAGAGCCTTGTTTTCTAGATTCGGGTTTCTATCCTCAATTATATTTCGAGTGCTTTCTATTGCCTTGTTCAATACATCCTCAAGAAATACAACTCTTCCCTTTCTGGTTGAAAGGGTCCCTTCCTCAAGACTTACCATACCAAATGGAATATGAATGCAGTCCTTGGCCCACTCATAGCCCATTAACTCAACTATCTTTATCCATGCCTTAAAGTGCAGATTCTGCTGTGAAGCAACAACATATAGATTTTTGTAGAAATCATAGTGTTTTTTCCTGTATAATGCAGCAGCTATATCCCTGGTTGTATAAAGGGTCGACCCATCCTTTTTCATTATAAGGGCAGGCGGCATGCCATGTTCCTCAAGGTCCACTATAAGAGCGCCTTCTGATTCCTGGACAATTCCCTTTTCCTTCATTTCTTCAAGAACCTCAGGCATCTTGTCAGAATAGAAGCTTTCACCTGCATAGGAATCAAACTTGATGTTTAGCATATCGTAAACCCTGTTAAACTCCTTCAAGCTTATATCTCTTATCCACTGCCATAATTCCATGGCCTCCGCATTTTTGTTCTCCAGCTCCTTGAACCAATATCTGGCCTCATCCTGCAATTCAGGTTTATCCTCGGCTTCCTTATTGAATCTTACATAAAGCTTTAGTAGTTCAGAAATGGGATTTGCTTCAATTACCTTACGGTCACCCCATTTCTTGTAAGCAGAAATAAGCATCCCAAACTGTGTCCCGTAGTCTCCCAAATGGTTTATTGTCACTGTATCAAAGCCCAAAAACTTATAAATCTTGGCTAGTGAATTACCAATTACCGTTGTCCTAATATGCCCTATATGGAATGGCTTGGCTATGTTGGGGGAAGAAAACTCAACTATAACTTTCTTTCCTTCTCCCATTTCCGATGAACCATACATTTCCTTTTTCTCCATTACATCTGATATAACATCCTCTGCCAGTTTGTTTCTGTCAATAAAGAAATTAACATACGGCCCTTGATTTTGAACCCTTCCGAAGAACTCATTCTCCTCCATGGTTGAAGCAATTTCCTCAGCGATTGCATTTGGTGCTTTTCTGTACTCCTTTGCCAGCCTAAAGGTTGGAAATGCGTAATCACCCATGTCATATGAAGGCGGTACTTCAATCAAGGCCTCAATCTCTTCAGCAGATAGGCTGCTAATCTTATCATCAAGCAACTCTATTACCTTATTCTTAAAATTTATCAATGTTTTTCCCTCCTTATAGAATTAAATAAATACTTTATACAAAAAAAGAAACTCCCATCCCTTGATCAAGAGACGAGAGTCACCCCGTGTTACCACTCTTATTGGCCTTAGCCCACTCGAAATCTTAACGCGATTAACGTGCCCATGCAACCTCAAAGATTCTTTTCAACGGATTTACTGTCGCTGGCTTACACCTAATTCCAGCTCGCTTTGGGCAGTTTATCCCCTACTCTTCTTTTCCAAGGTTTTATTATATGAATAAATATAACCGATTTCAGTTGAAATATCAACTGTTTTTCAACTCAACAACGGTTACTCCATCTCCACCTTCACCATATTTCCCTGGTCTTTGTGATTTTACCAGTCTGTGACCTTTGAGGTAAGACTTAATTCCTTCCCTTAATGCTCCCGTACCTTTCCCGTGGATTACATATACCTCTTTAAGGCCTGAAATGAATGCATCATCAAGGTATTTATCCAATTCAAAAGTACCTTCCTCAATATTTCTACCTCTAATATCCAGTTCTGGCTTGATTGCCTTGGCCTTTCTGGTCTTGACAGATTTGCTTCTTTCCATGGAGTTCGTCTGACTTTTTTCTTCAATTCTCCTGAGAGTTGATACGGATACATTGACTTTCATTATACCTATCTGTACCTCAACATTCCCCTTATCATCTGGCGGTGTTACAACTGTACCCTGCTGATTAAGGGAAAGTACCTCCACCGCCTCTCCCGCCTTGAGATTCTTGGGAGGCTTTTTGGCCTTAACTTCCTTTATTCCAGTACTTGCCTGGGCTTCCTTGTCTCGTATTTCTTTTCGGAGTAAATCTTGAGCCTCCTGAAGTCTTCTACCTTTATCCCTGTCAATTTCACTGGAGATGCTTTTAAGCTCATCTATTATAAGATCAGCACTATCCTTAGCATTTCTGACAATCTGTCTCGCTTCCTCCTTGGCCTTTTGAAGGATTTTTTCCCTCATTTCCTCTGTCTTATTCTTTTCCTTGCTCAATTGTTCTCGGAGATTTTGGATATCAAGCTTTAATCTTTCAGTCTCAGTCTTGTTCTCTTCGGCTATCTTCCTATCTCTATCCATAGCTTGAAGGACATCTTCAAATTCTATGTTTTCCTTTGTCAAAAGGTCTCTAGCCCTGTCAATTATATAATCTTGTAGCCCAAGACGCTTTGAAATCTCAAATGCATTTGACTTGCCCGGTACTCCTATCAGCAGCTTATAGGTTGGGCTTAGAGTCTCAACATCAAATTCAACAGAGGCATTTGTTACATTATTAGTGGTCAAAGCATAGACTTTCAATTGACTGTAGTGAGTGGTGGCAAGGGTCCTTATTCCCATAGTCCTGAGATGGTCCAATATGGACATTGCCAGGGCTGCACCCTCTGTTGGATCAGTCCCTGCACCAAGCTCATCAAAAAGAACCAGGCTGCTGTCATCCACCTCTTCAAGTATATCAACTATATTGGTCATATGTGATGAAAATGTTGAAAGACTTTGCTCAATGCTTTGCTCATCGCCAATGTCAGCAAAAACCTTTTTGAATAGAGCTAATTCAGAATTAAAGTCAGCTGGAATATGCAATCCACTTTGTCCCATCAAGGTAAATAGTCCAACCGTCTTTAAGGTTACGGTTTTCCCTCCAGTGTTTGGTCCAGTAATAATCAGCGTATTGAACTGATCCCCCAAATAGACGTCAATTGGTACAACTTCCTTGCCCAATAATGGATGCCTTCCCTTTTTTATGTTTAAATATCCATTTTCGTTGAAAACTGGCTTTGTAGCATTCATTTCAAGAGCAAGCTTTCCCTTTGCAAATGCAAAGTCAAGCCTTGAAAGCAACAACTCATTACTTCTGATTCCTTCTGCATCCTCTGCCACCATGCCTGAAAGCTCCATCAGAATCCTTTCAATCTCTTCCCGTTCCTTTATTTCAAGCTCCTTTAACTGATTGTTCAATTCAACCACTGCCATTGGCTCAATAAATGCAGTTGCTCCACTTGATGAAACATCATGGACCAGACCAGGAACGCTACCTCTGTTTTCCTGTTTGACAGGAATTACATATCTGCCTTCACGCATTGTAACGATTGCATCCTGAAGATATTTTCTATGTGTCGAGGAACTGATTATACTGTTGAGTTTATCTCTTATACCATCATTTTTAGACCTGATTTGCCTTCTGATATTTCTCAAAGCAGAGCTAGCATTGTCAGATATTTCATCTTCCCCAATAATTGCATTGCTAATGGCATCCTCAAGATGTTTGATTACTCCAAGGCCTTGTATCATATCGCCTATAATCCTATATCCCTCAGAAGAATCCTCACGGGTGTCCCGCATGTAGTTTTTCAATGCCCTTGACACCCTTAGACTCTCACCAATTTTTAACAGTGAACCAGGATGAAGCATTCCTCCAAGCTCTGCTCTCTTAACATCATCCCTTATCCTGTTTATTCCAAAAAGAGGTGGATTACCCCTTTTAATCAAAAGTGTCAATGCTTCCTTGGTTTCATTTTGTGAATATTTGACTTCATGTGAATCAACAGATGGCATCAGCTCCATGGCAATGTTCTTACCTGGAGTTGATTCTGCTTTTCCCACAAGCATATCCCTAATCTTAAAATATTCAAGTACCTTTAAGCTTTTCTGATTCAAAATATCACCTCGCTAAACAACACCTCTAAAGAAGTGTCCGTTTGTCACTTCATTTTTGAATTTGAATTTATCCATAAATCCAACAGCTTCATTCTTATCGATCATATTGTTCAGATAATCATAATATACTTCCTGAATCTCAGTTATGTTCTCTTCAAATGTAAAGTCAAGCCTGAAAGATGTTACCCCTGATTTCTTAATTTCTTCCAGTCGATCCAGAACCATCACAGGGACAGAGTTAAATATTGTTGTAAATCCATCCCCTCTTTGCATCCTGAAATTTTTCCCCATCCTATCCTTAAGCATAAATCCATCTGCATATTGGCAGGTTTTACATTCCCTGTCATCCTTGCAGCCCTTTATATATGCCATGGGGCAATTTCTTGTGATCATGGAGGGCAAATACCCATATACAATGGCCTCAATTTCCCCACCTGTCCTTCCGGTTATTCCTTTGATCTGCCCAAGATTCAGCTCTGGAGAAAGGGTTATCCCCTTGAGTCCCAGACTTCTAAAATAATCAAGGGTATGAGAATTAAAGCAATTTAGCCCAATGTCTCCATGAAGCTTAATATCAAATCGATCCAGCATAAATTGCAATGTCCCAAGATTTGAAGTGGAAACACCATCCAGCTTTTTAGAAGAATTATCAACTACTTTCTGAAGCTTACTTAATCCTTCCTCATAAAGTATTTTATCAGTCCAATAATAGACTTCTACACCCTTTTCTTTGAGCCTATCAATATTCTCTTGAAGATTATCCTTAAAGCCAATGTAAACCCTATCCACCTTATCCAGGCTTAGCTGGTCCAATTGTCTTTGGTTGTTTACCCTAACTGTAAGTCTGATTCTTTCATTCTCTAGCCTGTGAACATACAACTCTTTGGCTTTCAAACTATTGTAATTTGAATCCAAGGTCCTCTTGAAACTCTCAACTAGCCTTTTTGTAAGCGCTTCAGTAGCATTTCTTCTGAGATTATTCAAATCCTTAACTGTTATAAAGGCATTCTCTTCCAGTTCAATATGGATGTTCCTTAATGAAAATACTGTGTCTCCAAGCTTTGAGAGCTGCTCGTGAATACGCTCCCTTGAAATAGGCGCCTTGACTGCTTTCTCAACCAGATTGTCTCCTGATACCTTGAGGGTTTCTCTATTATACTCCACTGTCAACTCAGGCTCCTGATCAATACTAACTATTATCTTCATGTCCAAGGGAAAGGTCTGTTGGCTATTCTGGTAAGATTTCTGGGCCTTATGAAGTAATTCAATGCTAGAAGTCTTTCTTAGGGTAGAGCCTTCTGGAGCGGGATCCTTGATTCTATCCAACCAGATTTTTTCACCCGACTTCCCACTAAACTGAGCTTTTATTCCTGACCTGTCCTTACCAAAGGTATCCCATTCCAATCCGTCTCCAGGACTGATATCCTCAAACAATTGAACCTGAATACTATTCCTCTTTGATGAAACAACCTTTCCAACCGTTCTTCCCCTATTGTCAGGTCTTTCTGTTGAAACAAAACTCCTCCCAAAATCACCGAAGGTTAGGCCCTTGGTAAACTCTCTATTGAACATCTGCTCAACATCAATCTTGTCCTTGGGAGTGAGTGGAGAGCTTCCACCATCAATAGCTTTTCTGTATGCCCCAACCACAGTTGCAACATACTCTGGTCTTTTCATTCTTCCCTCAATTTTAAAGGACTTGACGCCAACCCTTATGAGCTCCTGTATCTGATCAAGGGTATTAAGATCACGTGTACTCAAATAGTAGCCCTTATCCAAATTTCCTGAAATATTACCAGCTTTATCTACTATATTGTATTCCATCCTACATGGCTGGGCACAGGTTCCCCTGTTGCCACTTCTGCCTCCAATAAGACTGCTCATGAGGCATTGACCTGAATATGAGAAGCACAAGGCTCCGTGAATGAATACCTCAAGCTCTATATTGCAGTTCTTGGATATCCTTTCTATCTCATCCAAGGGCACCTCCCTGGCAAGGACAGCACGTGTGAATCCAAGTCCTTCCAGGTGCTTTGCACCCTCGAGATTGTTGATCGTCATCTGTGTGCTGGCATGCACCTGGAGGTCTGGAAAAATCCTCCTTACCAGTGATGCAAATCCAATATCCTGAACTATGATTCCGTCAACACCTATTTCATACAGATATTTTACATAATCAATCGCATCAGGTATTTCCTTATCATCCAACAGAATGTTTACAGTTACAAAAACTGAAACATTCCTCAAATGGGCATAAGAAACTGCCTCCAGTAACTGTTCATAGTCAAAATTGGAGGCATATTGCCGCGCATTAAATAGCTTGCCTCCAAGGTATACAGCATCTGCTCCGTTCATCACTGCAGCCTGAAGGGCTTCTGTGCTCCCAACGGGAGCTAATAGTTCCAAGTTTTTAATCAAATACTCTCCTCCTGATCAATTTTCATCGAGGAGCTCTAATGTCTCCTTAAGTTGCTTCTTAAGTTCCACAATTTCCATCTGAGTTTTAAAATGCTTATCCTTATACTCCTTCAGGTCAAGGTGGCACTTATGTATTTCTTCGTCCTTGTTATTTATACCTTCCTTTAGCTCATTGATCTCTCCAAAGAGCTCTTCCTTGGAAAGCTTTGTCTTAATGACCTCATCCTGGTATTCCAGGCTTTTAGTCTCCATTTCCCTTATCTTTGCATTTGCCTCCTGAACTTCCCTTTTAAGGGAGTCATATTTCTCAAGAGGCTCCTTTGATCTCTTTTTGAGCTCCCTGTGCTCATCCTGGAGCTTAAAAAGCTCGTCTGCAATATTGAAGGCTGTAAGGGTTGCAGCCATTGTTGGGCTTAATCTTTCGTTCTTGTTCGACATCCTTTTGATACTACTGTCCACATATGCTGCCAGTTCTCGCACATATCTTTCATCCTCGGCTCCTACCACTGTAAAGTTACGACCATCAATCAACACATTAATTTTTCTCTTATCTGTCATAACCATCCTCCTTAAAACAGTTCAGTATCTTCACCAACCTCAAGCAAGAGTGAGAATATCTCCCCTAGCTGCGAAGCTTTGCATCGAATTTATTCTCCAGGTCCTCGATTATGCCAGTCTGAATATCATTTATTACTGAATCTGTAAGAGTTCCCTCATATGATCTGTATACTATTGAGAAAGCAACGCTTTTCTTGTTCTTTTCAACCTGATTTCCTCTGTATATATCGAAAAGTTCAATGGATTCTACCAAATCCTTTCCATGAGCTGTGATTATCTCTTCCAGCTCTCCAACCATAACTTTCTCATCAACCACCACAGCAATATCACGCGTCATGGACGGATACTTAGGCAATGGCTTGTACTTAATATCCAAATCTGTCATTTCAACGACTTTATCAAAGTTTATGGTTGCAAGATATGGCCTGTTCTTAAGTTCATAATTTCCAGCTACATCTGGATGAACCTCCCCGAACACACCAAGAACTTCATCTCCTGAATAAACGGTAGCAGATCTTCCTGGATGGAAGGATGGGTTATCTGTAAGACGTTTGTAATTCAATCCACCAATTCCAAGTCGGCCATAAACCATTTCCAGGGTTTCCTTCATGTAATAAAAATCCTTGTTTCCATAGAAGCCTATGGAGAGTACCTGTCTTTCCTCCGGCAGCTCCACTACGGGCAAAGATTTCGGAATAAAGATATATCCAATCTCATAAGCCAATACTTCCTCTATTCCCTTGTTTTCATTTCTTCCCAGCAGATCCATCATGTTTGACAACAAAGTTGTACGCATGGTGCTATAGTCTTCACCCAATGGATTCATCAGTCTTATATAGCTTCTCTCAGGAGCATCTTCCGGGAGATTAAGCTTATCATAGGCCTTGGGACTAATGAATGAATATGTCATGACCTCATTGTAGCCAATTCCCTGGAGAACTGATTTGACCCTTGATTCTATCTGTTTGTTGTATGGCTTCTCTCCTCTGGTCAACCCGCCTGTTAGGGGCTTGCTTTCGATATTATGAAACCCGTACAATCTTCCAACTTCCTCAATCAGGTCTGCTTCAACCTGTACATCATCCCTAAAGCTTGGCACCTCTGCTATTATGTTGCCTTCCTTAAGAGTCGTCTTGAACTTCAATCTTTCCAGGTATCCGACCATGTCCTCTTCGGGTATTTCTACACCAAGAAGCATTTTGGCGCGTTCAGGTCTCAAAACAATAGTGTGTAAATTGCCTCTTGTCTGATTAACGTCAATTACACCCTTGACGACTTTCCCTGCTCCAGTTTCCTCTACCAGCTCACATACTCTCTCAACAGCCTGGCTACAAAGATTAGGGTCAATTCCCTTCTCAAACCTTGTAGATGCCTCAGATCTCAATGCCAGCTTCTTGGATGTGAGACGAACATTCCTTGGATTGAAATTGGCACCCTCCAAAAGAACAGTCTTTGTCCCTTTGGTTATTTCGCTGTCAAGTCCACCCATGATACCTGCCAAGCCTATTGCAGTGTTTTCATCGGCTATTACTATATCATTTTCATCCAAATTTCTTTCCACATCATCCAATGTTGTTAGTTTTTCACCATCTCTGGCCTGTCTTACAACTATTTTTCTACCTCCCAGCCTATCAAGGTCAAAGGCATGAAGAGGCTCTCCAAGTTCCAACATAACATAGTTGGTTATATCTACCATGTTATTAACTGGTCTTACTCCTGCATTCATAAGGGTTGTCTGCATCCACAAGGGTGATGGCTTGATCACAACATCCTTCACTACCCTTGAGTAGTAACGTCTGCAGGCTTCTGTCTTTACTTCTATTCCGTTGGTGTAATCATGTATATCATCAACTTCATTCTCAATCTCTATTTCTGGCTCCTGCAGCTCTCCCCTGAAGGTTGCGGATGCCTCCCTTGCCATTCCATATATGCTGAGACAATCAGGTCTGTTTGGTGTTATCTCAAACTCAATTATATCGTCATCCAACTGCATCAAAGGAACCACGTTTTGACCAAGCTCATATTCCTTGTCAAAGACAAATATTCCATCTCTCATTTCCTTTGGTATAACATTGTCCGCATAGCCAAGCTCCTTCAAGGAGCACAGCATCCCTTGTGATTCTGTGCCTCTAAAATCGGTTATCCCGATTTCAATTCCTCCAGGAAGCTTCGCTCCTGGAAGTGCCAAGGGTACATAATCACCAGATTTTAAGTTTTTTGCCCCAGTCACTACTGTATAGACCTTATCTCCTGCATCAGCCTTGCAAACCAATAGCTTGTCTGCATTTGGATGGGTTTCTATGCTTTCCAGCTTCGCAACAACTACCTTCTTAATTCCCTTGTTCATGCTTGTAATGGATTCAACGTGTGAACCTGAATAAGTAAGACCATCAGCTATCTCCTTTGAAGAGATGCTTAGATCAACATAATTTTTAAGCCAATTAACCGGTAATAACATCCTATCAATACCCCCTAGAATTGTTCAAGAAATCTATTGTCATTTTCAAACAACAGTCTAATGTCCTTAATGCCATACTTTACCATGGCTATACGGTCTATTCCCATGCCAAATGCAAAACCAGTATACTTCTCAGAATCAATTCCACAATTCTCAAGAACCTGGGGATGCACCATGCCACAGCCTAAAAGCTCCATGCTCCATCCCGTAAAGTTGCAGGCTGGACAACCTTCTCCCCTACACTCTATACAGGTTACGTCCACCTCTGCGCTTGGCTCTGTAAACGGGAAATGATGGGGACGATATCTTGTTTTCATATCCTCACCAAATAGCTCCTTGATAAATATATCCAATGTATGGATCAGATTTGCCATTGAGATGTTTTCATCAACAACCAAGCCCTCAAGCTGATGGAACATCGGTGAATGAGTGTCATCTACATCGTCGTAACGGAAGGTTCTGCCTGCCGATACAATTCTTAGAGGCGCTCCGTACTTCTTCATGGATCTTATTTGAACCGGTGAAGTATGGGTTCTTAATAGCAGATCTTCATTAATATAGAATGTATCCGAAAGATCCCTTGACGGATGGTTGTCAGGAGAATTCAATGCATCAAAGTTGTTTTCCACAGTTTCGATTTCAGGCCCAGTAACCACTGAGAATCCCATTGATATAAACAGGTCCTCCAATTCTTCCGCAGTCTGGATTAATGGGTGTCTGTGACCTCTTTTGATATCCTTGGTATTTACCGTTATATCTATGGTCTCAGAAGCAACTCTTTGCTCCTTTGCTTTAGTTTTGAGGATCTCTTTTGTTTCATTGATTTTATTCTCAAGATCAGCTCTAACCTCGTTAGCCATCTGACCTATTACAGGTCTCATTTCAGCTGAAAGCTTGCCCATATCTCTTAGAATTTTTGTTATTTCACCCTTCTTGCCTAGAAACTTGACTCGAAGCTCCTCCAGCTCGTTTAAGTCTATGTTGTCCTGTATCTCCTTGAAGGCAGCATCCCTCAAGGCTTCCAATCTTTCCTTCATATATAGGCTCCTTTCAAATTTATTTATAATAAGATTTCAGATTATTTACTAAATTATAGCACCACAATGCCGAAAACTCAACCTATTAAATAAGTTCCCGACTGGTCTCATACATAATGATAGAGGCAGCCACCCCTGCATTAAGTGATTCAGCATCGCCCACCATTGGAATGATAATATTCAAAGCCGATCTTTCAAGAATTGTATTGGAAACTCCGTGGCCCTCATTCCCAATTACTATTACATCTTGTCCACTGAATCTGATCTTGTTTAATGGAGTTGCATCATTTAATGAGGTAGCCAGTATTCTCCTAGTTCCGGAAATCCGATCCATAAAGTCTTCGTTGCTATTTGAAAAATAAAGAGGTACCCTGAATATAGACCCCATTGTAGCTCTTACAACCTTTGGATTGTATGGATCGACACAGTTCTCTCCAAAAACGATTCCACTGATTCCAAAAGCATCAGCTGATCTGATGATTGTCCCGAGATTCCCAGGGTCCTGAAGTCCATCCAGATAGAACAATATCCCTTCTTGTGGAATATCATCTGTTCCTCTTGGAATAAAATCTACAATCGCCAAAACACCTTGAGAATTCTCCACATTTGAGATACTATTGAATAATGCTTCCGGCATTAAAATTGACTCATCCATATCAGTTAATCTATTGAATAATATTACACCTTGTTCAGTTTTGGATAGAGATTCAGAAAAAATTACCTTTATTGGCAGTCCCTCAATTTCAAGGACTTCATTCACCACTCTAGTTCCTTCCACAAGGAATTTCCTTCGCTCCCAACGGTTTCTCTTTCTATCAAGGGATCTGATTTCCTTTATCAGAGGATTCTTTGTAGATGTGATTTCCAGCATATCATTCACCTGCTTCTTCGGCGATATCATTTATCGCTTCAGAAGCTCCCAGAGCAACAAGAATATCCCCTTTCTGGATCTGATACTTGGGACCAGGGGAAACATTTACCTCTTCTCCTCTCTTAATAGCCATTACTGTAACATGATACTTATTTCGTAGTTTAAGATCCTCAAGAGACTTGTCATACCATTTTGATATGGCTTCAATTTCAAGTATACTGTAGTCAGGAGAAAGCTCGATATAATCCACAATACTGTTGGATGTTAGATTGTGGGCTACCCTTACTCCCATGTCCCTTTCAGGGAATATCACCTTATCTGCTCCAATCTTTTTAAGGACCTTACCGTGAAGCTCAGATTGTGCCTTGGCAACTATCTTGTTTACACCCAATTCCTTGACTATCAACGTAGCCATGATCGAGGCCTGCAAATCAGATCCTATGCTTACAATTGCTACATCAAAGTTGCTAAGTCCCAGTTCCCTTAACACACCTTCATCCATGACATCAGCCTGAATGGCGTGGGTTACATGACCTGCTATATTGTCTACAACATCCATGTCTCCATCTATAGCCAGAACCTCGTTACCAAGATCAAACAGGGTCTTTGCCACCGCTGAACCGAATCTACCACAACCAATTACCGCAAAAGACTTCATCCCTCTTCCTCCTATCCAACTGATATGTGTCCTTCTGAATATCTATATCTCTTATGCTTCTTATTATATCCTATGGCATACGCCATTGTAAGTGGTCCAACCCTTCCTGCATACATTGTCCCAATTATTATGATCTTGCCTATTATAGTTAGCTCAGAGGTTATTCCCCTTGAAAGCCCAACCGTAGCAAATGCTGATGTGGCTTCAAAGAGAATATCCAGGAAGTTCTTACTTTCAGTGATGGTAAGCAAGAAGGAAATCAAAACAATCATTCCCATTCCCACGGTTACAATTGCCAGTGACTTAAACACAGTTTCCTGGTTAAGTCTCTTTTCGTATACCTCTATGTCTTTTTCTCCCCTGATGATGCTAATTGTTGCCATAAGAACAACCCCTATGGTGGCAGTCTTGACACCACCTGCCGTTGAACCAGGAGAACCTCCTATAAACATTAGGATAATAGTTAAAAAGACACTGCTTTCCCTAAGAGCTGCCGTATCAATCGAGTTGAATCCAGCTGTTCTAGGTACCACGGAAGCAAAGAATGCAGAGGATAATTTTTCCCAAAACGGCATCTGCCCAATGGTAGACGGGTTTGAATACTCCAAAATAAAGAAAAATACTGTCCCTATCACTAGAAGAATCAACGACATTGTGACAACAAGCTTGGTATGTAGACTCAGTCTAACCCACCTTCTGTGTTTAGCAAGATCGTTAAGAACCGCAAAGCCTGTTCCACCTACTATTATCAGTACACTTAAGGTCAGTATTGTTATTGGAGAATCAGCATATGACATAAAGCTATTTCCAGTAATGTCGAATCCAGCATTGCAGAAAGCGGAAACGGAATGAAAAACTGAAAACCATATTCCCTTGGCAACCCCATATTCTGGTATAAAATCAAATGATAGAAGAACGGCTCCTACAGCCTCAATACTGAAGGTCATGGCTAATACGTATAGAATCAGCCTTACCATGCCAGACATTGTCTCTTGGTTCATCTGCTCCTTTATTATGAGTCTTTCCTTAAGGGAAATCTTCTTCCCCATAATCAATGCAACCATGGTTGCCATGGTCATTATTCCAAGACCACCAATCTGTATCAGCAAAAGTATTATCCCCTGACCAAACAACGACCAGTGGGTTGCAGTATTGACCACTATCAAACCAGTAACGCATACTGCTGAAGCTGAAGTAAACAGGGCATCCAAAAGACCTATGCTATTCCCGTCAGCTGATGCGATTGGAAGGTTCAGTAGTATTGAGCCTAGAAATATCAAGCCCATAAAACCCATAGCAAGTACCCTTGGTGGATTCAATTCAAATAAATATAATCTTTCTTTTATGTATGACATAATAGACCTCCATTATGCATGTAGCAATTCAGGCCATAAATGCAAAAAAAGTTCCTAATGGAACTTTTGCATTTATGCTTCCTTTGCTATATCTACCAACTTAGCAAAGCCCTCTGAATCATGTATAGCCATTTCTGAAAGCATTTTTCTGTTTACTTCGATTCCTGATTTTTTAAGTCCGCTTATGAACTTGCTGTAGCTCATTCCGTTTTGTCTTGCAGCCGCATTTATTCGTGCAATCCACATTTTTCTGAACTCTCTCTTCTTCTGCTTACGTCCGATGAATGCATAGTTCAATGATTTCATAACTGCTTGGTTAGCAGGCTTGAAAAGCTTACTCTTTGCACCATAATATCCCTTTGCAGCCTTTAATACTCTCTTATGTCTTTTTTTGGCATTAACGCCTCTTTTTACTCTTGCCATTGTACACGCCTCCTATATAAGTTTCTCAATACTATGGTAGCATTGAATCGATTCTTTTTTGATCTCCCTTGCTTACTAATGCACCTTTTCTAAGATTTCTAACCCTTTTAGGTGATTTTTTACCAGTCTTATGGCTCTTGTATGCTTTGAATCTCTTCAGAAGACCTGAAGCAGTTCTTTTGAATCTCTTTGCTGAGCCTCTATGTGTTTTCATCTTTGCCATTGTCCAATTCCTCCTAACTTAGTCTGCTTTGGGCATAAGGAACATAACCATGTTTCTGCCCTCAAGCTTTGCTTCCTTTTCAATTTTCCCAACTTCACTTGTCAGCTGGGCAAATTCATCCAGTACCTCTTTTCCCATTTCAGTATGGCCCATTTCCCTACCTCTGAACCTAACTGAAACCTTTACCTTATCGCCATCCTTGAGGAAGTCGATTGCTCGGTTTGCCTTAACATTCAAGTCATGAGTTTCGATATTGGGTGTTAACCTTATTTCCTTTATGTTGATAATCTTCTGATTCTTTCTGGCTTCCTTTTCCTTCTTAGCCATCTCATACTTGTATTTTCCGTAATCCATTACTCTGCAAACTGCTGGTTTCGCAGTGGGAGCAACATTTACCAAATCAAGTCTTCTCTCGAATGCAACATCCAATGCCTTCTTAAGAGGCACCACACCTAGCTGACTACCATCCACATCAATAAGTC
>JANKMX010000051.1:0-16038 GCA_024649995.1 Gudongella sp.
AACTCAAGAATGGTTGATGCCGGAGACAGGGAAGTACTGGAAGGCGACATTCTAACAATAGATTTCGCGGGTTTTGTTGATGGTGAGCAGTTCCCAGGGGGAACAGCAGAGGATCAGACTCTTGAAATCGGAGCAGGACAATTCATTCCTGGATTTGAGGAAGGTCTTGTTGGAAAATCAAAAGGAGAGGAAGTTGAAGTTGAGGTAACTTTCCCAGAGGAGTATCACGAAGAATCCCTAAAGGGTAAACCAGCGGTATTCAAGGTTACAATAAAGGAAATCAAGGTTAAGGAACTTCCTGAGCTTGACGATGAATTTGCAAAGGATGTAAGTGAATTCGATACTCTTGAAGAGTATAGGAACAGTCTTAAGGAAGAGCTTGAGAAATCTCTTGAGAATCAGGAAAGAATAGAGACTGAAAACAATCTTGTGGACAAGGTGGTTGAAATGTCAGAGGTTGAGATTCCTGAAGCTATGATTCAAACGCAGGTTGAGAATGAAATAAAGGATTTTGAATATAGGGTAAAAAATCAAGGCTTTGAGCTTGAGCAATATCTTGAACTGACTGGGACTTCCATGAGCGATCTTGAGCTTAACTTTAGACCTATGGCGGAAAAGAGAGTCAAGGCTGACCTTGTTCTTGAGGCTATAGCCCAGGCAGAAGGAGTAGAGGTAACTGATGAGGACCTTGATGCTGAGCTTGAGAAGCTGGCTGAGCAGTATAACCAGGTTGAAAATAAGGATAACTTCATTGAGCAAATGAAAAAAGGAGATTTAGGATTCCTTAAAGCGGGTATATCCAATACCAAGGTTTTGGATTTACTGAAGGAAAAAGTTAAGTATATTGGATAGGAGGATTATATATGTCATTGGTTCCAATAGTTGTAGAACAGACTAATAGGGGTGAAAGGTCATATGATATTTATTCCAGGCTTTTAAAGGATAGGATAATAATTCTTGGATCAGAAATAAACGATGCAATAGCTGACCTTGTAGTGGCTCAGCTGCTGTTTCTTGAGGCCGAGGATCCTGAAAAGGACATCCAGATATATATCAATAGCCCAGGCGGCTCTGTAAGTGCTGGATTCGCAATATATGACACAATGCAATATATCAAGCCGGATGTCACTACCATATGTATAGGTAGAGCAGCCAGCATGGGAGCATTCCTGTTGGCGGCTGGAACAAAGGGCAAGAGGTTTGCTCTGCCTAATTCGGATATCATGATTCACCAGCCACTGGGCGGAGCTCAGGGACAGGCTGAGGACATTAGGATTCAGGCTGAGAAAATAATAGAAATCAGGGAAAGAATAAATAGGATATTGGCAGAAAGAACGGGACAACCCCTGGAAAGAATAGCAAAGGATACAGACAGGGATTATTATATGAGTGCTACAGAAGCTGTGGAGTATGGAATAATCGATGCTGTTATGGAGAGAAAGAAATAAGAGGTGATTCCATGGCCAAAAATGATGACAAGCAACTGAGATGCTCGTTCTGCGGGAAACCACAGGATCAGGTGAAAAGACTTATCGCAGGTCCAAATGTGTATATCTGCAATGAGTGCATCGAGCTATGTCAGGAGATAATTGACGAGGAGTTTGTTGATTACAATCAGGATTATGAATTGAGCGACCTGCCCAAGCCTTCAGGAATAAAGGAAACTCTTGATGAATATGTAATTCAGCAGGAGAGGGCAAAGAGAAATCTTGCAGTGGCAGTTTACAACCATTACAAGAGAATAAATAGAAAGTCATCCAAAGCAGAGGATGTTGAGCTGCAAAAAAGCAATATTCTTATGATTGGACCTACCGGTTCAGGTAAGACCCTTCTTGCACAGACCCTTGCCAGAATTTTGAATGTTCCATTCGCAATAGCGGATGCAACTTCACTTACGGAGGCAGGCTATGTAGGCGAGGATGTTGAGAATATTATTCTAAAGCTTATCCAGGCTGCTGATTATGATATTGAAAAGGCGGAAAAGGGTATAGTATATATAGATGAAATCGATAAGGTAGCCAGAAAAACGGAGAATCCATCAATTACAAGAGATGTTAGTGGTGAGGGGGTTCAACAGGCACTCCTTAAGATTCTTGAGGGTACCGTGGCCAATGTGCCTCCTCAGGGTGGAAGAAAGCATCCACATCAGGAGTTCATTCAGATTGATACCACAAACATTCTGTTTATAGTTGGTGGGGCTTTTGACGGCCTGGATAGCATCATACAATCCAGGGTAGGTAAAAAGACAATGGGCTTTGGAGCAGAGGTAAAGTCAAGAAAGAAAAACATAGGGGAACTGTTGAAGCAAATACAGCCTGAGGATCTGATTAAGTTCGGTCTAATACCTGAATTTGTGGGAAGACTTCCGGTTTTGGCAACCCTTGAGGAGCTGGATGAAGAGGCATTGGTGAGGATTCTTACAGAGCCAAAGAACGCACTTGTGAAGCAGTATACCCAACTATTTAGTATGGATGATATCGAGCTTGAATTTGAGGAAGAGGCTCTGGTATTGATAGCCAGAAAGGCGATAGAGAGAAAGACTGGAGCCAGAGGCTTGAGAAGTATAATTGAAGAAAAAATGCTTGATATAATGTATGAGCTTCCGACTATGGAAAATGTTCAAAAATGCATTGTAACCAAGGATACAATTGAAAATGGAACAGAGCCTACGCTTGTACTTGCAGACAAGAAAAATAGTAGGACAAAAGAAAATAGCAGTAAGGAATCTGCATCATAAAGGCTCACAACTGTGAGCTTTTATTTTGCATTTGGGAGGGACGAAAATGAATAACCCTTATATTATAGAAGAGAGAAAAATTCCCCTGATACCACTTCGAGGGATATCAATATTCCCCCACATGGTTATACACTTTGATGTGGGAAGGGAAAAGTCTGTGCAGGCACTTGAGAAATCCATGATGGATGATTCGCTGATCATGCTTTGTACACAGATCAACCCCAAGGTTGAGGAGCCTGAATTCGCTGATTTCTATCATGTCGGCACCATGGCCAAGGTAAAGCAAATGCTGAAGCTGCCAGGTGGAAGCATTAGGGTTTTGGTTGAAGGAATAAACAGAGGAAAGGTTAAAAGCCTCAATCAGGAAGAGCCTTACTTCGAGGCTGTTGCTGATATTTACAGCTATGATAGTGAAGAACTTGAGAAAAATCAGGATACTGAGGCTGCAATGAGACTGGTAATTGAGGATCTTGAGGAGTATATAAGCCTTAATCCAAAGGTTTCATCCGAGGTTATCTATACAATATCTGACATTGAAGACCCGGGGCGACTTGCTGATGTGATCGCTTCATATATCTTCCTAAAACAGGAGGATGACCAAAAGATATTACAGACATTTGATTTCTTTGAGAGACTTGAAATACTTCACGAGATACTCCAAAGGGAGATTGAGCTGCTAAGAATTGAAGAAAAAATCAATCAAAGGGTCAAGAAGCAAATAAATAAGGTTCAGAAGGAATACTACCTGAAGGAACAGCTTAAGGCAATCCAAAAGGAGCTTGGAGAGGATGAGGGCTTTTCAGGTGAAATAGATGAGTACCAGAGTAAGATCAATAAGATTAAGATGCCTAAGGAAGTTAAGGAGAAGGCATTGAAGGAAGTGGACAGGCTGGCAAAGATGTCTCCTCATTCTGCTGAGGTTGGAGTAATAAGGACTTATCTCGATTGGATAGTTGACCTTCCATGGGATAAGGAAACAAAGGAAAAAATTGATATTAAAAGGGCAAGAGAGATTCTCGATAATGACCACTATGGTCTGAAGGATGTAAAGGAACGGATTCTGGAGTTTATAGCCATCAGAAAGCTTACAAATTCCATAAAGGGACCAATTCTATGTCTTGTGGGACCTCCTGGAGTAGGGAAGACCTCCATTGCCCGATCCATAGCTTCTTCCCTTAATAGGAATTTTGTGAGGATGTCATTGGGTGGAGTAAGAGACGAAGCCGAAATCAGGGGTCACAGAAGAACCTATGTGGGAAGTATGCCAGGAAGGATAATAAGCTCAATCAAAAAGGCAGGAACAAGAAACCCCGTATTCCTGTTTGATGAAATAGACAAATTGGCAAGTGACTTTAGAGGTGATCCAGCAAGTGCACTACTGGAGGTTTTGGATCCTGAACAGAATTCGACCTTCACTGACCATTTTTTGGAGGCTCCTTTTGACCTTTCAAAGGTGATGTTTATAACAACTGCAAATACAACTTCCACAATACCTGCCGCCCTGTTGGACAGGATGGAGGTAATTAGAATCAGCGGATACACTGAGGAAGAGAAGCTACAGATAGCCAAGAGGTACCTGTTGCCCAAACAAATGAAGGAGCATGGGCTGAAGGACAGTCAGATAAAGGTATCAGATGCGGCACTAAGAGGTGTGATAAATTACTACACAAGAGAAGCAGGAGTCAGAAACCTTGAACGTAATATCGCCAACCTATGTAGAAAGGCTGCCAAAAAGATTGTTGAGGAAGGCAAGAAGTCAGTTTCCATCAATGCCGGGAATATAACAGGCTACCTAGGTACCAAAAAGTTCAGGTATGACAAGCTGGAAGAGAAAAATCAAATAGGCCTGGCAAATGGACTTGCGTGGACTGCTGTAGGTGGAGAAACCCTTTCTGTTGAGGTCACCACAATGAAGGGAACTGGAAAAACCCAGCTTACAGGCAAGCTTGGAGATGTTATGAAGGAATCGGCAATGGCTGGAATAAGCTATGTACGAGCAAATGCTGAAAGACTTGAAATATCACCTGATTTCTATAAGGATGTTGATATTCACATACACGTACCAGAGGGAGCAATACCAAAGGATGGACCATCTGCTGGAATAACAATAGCAACAGCGGTCATATCTGCATTGACCGAGAGACCGATTTTAAGGGAGGTTGCCATGACTGGAGAAATAACTCTTAGAGGAAGGGTCTTGCCTGTTGGAGGAATAAAGGAAAAGCTCCTGGCTGCCCATAGGATGGGAATCCAGAAGGTGCTTTTACCCATAGACAACAAGAAGGATCTTGAAGAAATACCCGAAAAGATAAAGAGGAAGATGGAGTTTGTACTGGTGGAGAATCTTGACCAGGTTCTGGAACACGCATTGGAGAAGGGTGAAATTGATGAAGATAACTAGTTCAGACCTGCAGGCAATGGCAGTGGCCCCAAAGGGATACCCAGATGATGGTTTACCTGAGCTTGCCTTTGCAGGAAGGTCGAATGTTGGGAAATCATCATTCATAAATGCGATGCTAAACAGAACAAATTTGGCAAGGACAAGTGGAAAGCCTGGAAAGACAAGGACCATAAACTTCTATCTGATCAATGAAAAATTTAGATTTGTTGATTTGCCTGGCTATGGCTATGCTCAGGTATCAAAGAGTGAGCGTAAGAAATGGGGAGACATAATTGAAAAGTATCTTAGAAAAAGAGATAATCTTAAGGCAATAGTCCTTTTGGTTGACATCAGACATAAGCCCTCCGGTCAGGATGTCGACATGTATCATTGGATCAAAACATTTGGATATGATGCTATCATTGTAGCAACCAAGGCAGATAAGATAGCCCGTGGTCAATGGGAAAGACATATGAAGATCATCAGGGAAGAGCTGGAGATAGAGGGAAATGATTTTGTGGTTCCCTTTTCATCATCCAAGAAGCTCAATGTTGACAAGCTATGGGAGATTTTTGAACCAATGCTCACACAAGAGATTTTAGAAGGGTAAAAGATAGAAATAAAGAGCCAGTGGTTTCCACTGGCTCTTTGTAAGTACATTTACTCTTTTTCAAACATATCCTTAGTTGCTCCACATACTGGGCAAACCCAATCTTCTGGTAGATCTTCAAAAGCTGTTCCTGGAGCTATACCTCCATCTGGATCTCCTTCAGCTGGATCATAAACATATCCGCATGGTCCACATACCCACTTGTCCATTGTGCATTCTCCTTTCATTTGTGAATTTACTTAGTTACCTTATTATACCATATTTCCACTGAAATGAAACAGGTAAATTTTTTGCAAGAAACCGTTATATTAGATTATATCCACAAAAGATGGGTAAAATACATATGACTAGAATATTTGGATGTGATAGAGATGAATTATATTTATAAGGGCACGGTCTGTAGCGATCTGGAAACCATCAAGAATTTTATCGACAAGACCGTAACCAATCTAGACAGCTTAATATCCGATAGAGACCTTATTTTTGATATAAAGGTAATTCTAAATGAACTTATTGTCAACGGAGCTCTCCATGGCAACGAATGCGTGTCCTCAAAATGCGTTAGCCTGACCCTTAAGATGAGTCATGACAAGCTTACAATTGAAGTTCAGGATGAGGGGAAGGGGATCCAATACGATCCCGGAGAGTATAATCCCTCGGACCTAAAGTCTTGGGGAAGGGGTCTAGTGCTTGTAAATGGACTTTCAGATGAATTTTACGTGGATAGAAATAAAGTGGTTTCAGTTAAAAATATAGTCTAAGCAATGATATCATCTTATATTGTGAAACTAAAAGTATTATTCCAAGGAGGATAATACTTTATTTTTGTGTTTTATTCAAAAGTGTGATAATATTATAAAGTTAAGCATATGACAATTTGATTATAGAAGGGATCTGTAATAAATTTATGAAAAGAAATGATATTAGAAACGTAGCAATAATCGCCCATGTTGATCATGGGAAGACAACCCTGGTAGACAGTCTTCTTAAGCAGTCGGGGATATTCAGAGAGAACCAGGTTGTGCAGGAGAGGGTAATGGATTCCAATGACATTGAAAAGGAGAGAGGAATCACTATACTGGCAAAGAATACAGCTGTGACCTACAAGGGTACAAAAATAAACATTGTTGATACTCCTGGACACGCTGATTTTGGTGGAGAGGTGGAGCGTGTCCTGAAAATGGTAAACGGGGTGGTTCTACTTGTTGATGCCTTTGAAGGGGCTATGCCACAGACTAAGTTTGTCTTGAGAAAGGCTCTTGAGCTTGAGCTGCCTGTAGTGGTTGCAATAAATAAGATCGATAGACCAGAAGCAAGACCAGAGGAGGTAATCGACGAGATACTTGACCTTTTCATTGAGCTTGGTGCCAAGGATAGTCAGTTGGATTGTCCATTCGTATTTACTTCTGCCAAGGAAGGAACTGCAACCCTGGATCTTGAAGATGGTACTGATTCGATGAAGGATCTTTTTGAGACAATAGTTGAGTATATTCCAGCCCCTGAAGGAGACGGTGATGGTGACACACAGATTTTGATTTCCACAATAGACTATAATGAGTATATTGGAAGGATAGGCATTGGAAAGGTTGAAAGAGGAGTAATCCGCACCAACCAGGAAGTTATAATTGTAAACAAAGCGAAGCCTGATAGACGGGTTAAGGCAAAGATAAACAAGCTCTATGAGTTTGAAGGATTGAACAGAGTTGAGGTTGAAAGCTCAACAATAGGAAGTATAGTAGCTCTTTCAGGTCCAGCAGACCTGGAAATAGGAGATACATTATGTGATGTTGATAGTCCGGAAGCTATGGATTTTGTGAAGATATCAGAGCCAACCCTGGCAATGACCTTTTCTGTAAATAATAGTCCTTTAGCAGGAAGGGAAGGGGATTATGTAACGTCCAGGCAGCTAAGGAACAGGCTCTATAAGGAGCTTCAGACTGATGTAAGTTTAAGGGTTGAGGATACCGACCAGACGGATGCCTTCAAGGTATCGGGTAGAGGGGAGCTTCACCTGTCCGTTCTCATAGAAAACATGAGACGGGAGGGCTACGAATTCCAGGTATCAAAACCAGAGGTTCTTTTCAAGATGATTGAGGGTAAGAAACATGAGCCAATGGAGAAGGTAACCATTGATGTTGGCAGTGAGTTTGTTGGTGCTGTGATTGATAAGCTTGGACAAAGAAAAGGCGAGCTTGCAAGCATGTCAGAGCCTGTTGGAGGCTATGCTCGACTTGTTTTTTCAATACCTGCCCGAGGTCTGATTGGATACAGACAGGAATTCTTGACTGACACAAAGGGTAATGGAATATTAAATACAATATTTGATGGCTATGCCCCTTATAA
The DNA here is from genome assembly GCA_024649995.1 of Gudongella sp. Lineage (GTDB taxonomy): Bacteria > Bacillota > Clostridia > Tissierellales > Tissierellaceae > Gudongella. The sequence continues at coordinate 8,071 of JANKMX010000051.1, forward strand.
GGGAGATATTCCAAGAAGAAAAACAGGCTCAATAATAGCATTTGAAACAGGAGAGGCAACCGGATATGGCTTGTATTCCGCACAGGAAAGGGGTATATTATTCATAGAGGCTGGTAGATCAGTCTATGAAGGTATGGTTGTGGGCTCAAATCCAAAAGGTTTGGATATAGAGGTTAACGTTACAAGGAGAAAACAGCAGTCAAATGTAAGAGCTTCTGGCTCAGATGATTCCCTGAGACTGTCACCTCCGAAAATCATGTCCCTTGAGGAGGCCCTTGAGTTTATTGAGGATGACGAGCTTATTGAGGTAACGCCTTTGAACTTCAGGATCAGAAAAAGAATATTGGAAACGAACAAAAGATACAAATCAAAAAAATAACATAGAGAGCAAGAAAAGGGGAGGCTACAATGGAAAGCCTGTTTTCATCCTACATGTTCATATTCAGCAACCTCATATGGATCAATATACTACTGGCCTTGGTGTTGGTTTTCTTCGAAAGAAGGAACCCCACATCCACATGGCTGTGGCTTATGGTCCTGCTTTTTTTGCCTGGTATCGGGTTTGTTCTCTATCTTTTTCTGGGGCAGGATATGTCAAAGAAAAAGACCTTCAAGACCAAGGCTGAGGAGGATGACTGCTTTGATGTTCTTATTGCAGACCAGGAAAAAAACTTCAGCACAAGGGATTTTCTAAGAAGGAATCCTGAATACAAGGCATATAATGACATTGTCAAACTACATCTAATGGGTAGCAATTCAGTATTCACATCGGATAATAAGGTAAAGCTGTATTTCAGTGGAGAGGATAAGTTTACAGACCTTCTGAACAGTATTGAGGGTGCTGAGGAATACATACACATGGAGTACTATATCTTCAATGACGATGACCTTGGTAGGAAGGTTATGAATGCTCTGGCTAAAAAGGCTTCAGTGGGAATAGAAGTCAAGCTGCTCATAGACGGGATGGGAAGTAGAAAGCTGGGCAGAGGATTGACCAATATTTTGAGGGAGGCTGGAGGCGAGGTTGTATATTTCTTTCCTCCTTTCATTCCAGTATTCAACGTCAGGATAAACTATAGGAACCATAGGAAAATATGCATAATTGATGGTAAGGAGGCATACCTTGGAGGCTTTAATGTAGGTAATGAATATCTGGGGCTATCGAAGAAGTTTGGATATTGGAGAGACACGCACATTAGGATTGAGGGCTCAGCAATAAGCTCCGTACAGTGGCAATTTTTCCTGGATTGGAGATTCGCTTCAGGTGAGGAGATAAGGGGCTGTCAAAGCTATATTGGTGACCGTGGGGAAGAAGGCCAGGTTGGTTTACAGATAGTAAGTAGTGGACCGGACTCCAAATGGCCAAGTATAAAGGATGGCTACCTCAAGATGATCAATAATGCTGAAAATAGACTGTACCTGGAAACGCCATATTTCATACCGGACGACAGCATATTTGAAGCATTGAAAATAGCAGGACTGTCAGGTCTGGATGTAAGGATAATGATTCCCAACAAACCGGATCATCCCTTTGTATACTGGGCAGGATTGAGCTATATTGGAGAACTGCTGGAGGCGGGAGTCAGGTTTTATACCTATGAGAGAGGATTTCTACATTCGAAGGTAATAATAACTGATGATTCAGTTTCAACAGTAGGAACTGCCAATCTTGATATTCGGAGCTTCAAGCTGAATTTTGAAATAAATGCCTTCATCTATGACAAGGAAACCAACAACCAGCTTGCTGAGAGGTTTATCAGGGACTTGGATAACTGCAGGGAAATAACCATGGACATGTATAAATCCAGATCCAGATTGATCAAGATAAAGGAATCCGTATCAAGACTCTTGTCACCAATACTATAAAAACTTTGGAGGTAATCATGATGCAAAATGAGGCGATTTTTGATTATTTATCAGTTAATGGAGAGATGGAGAAGACATGTAACACCAACGCTTTTGAAAAGGTGACAGGGCCAGCCATCTATGAGGTCATAAGGGTTGTTAATGGCAATCCCATGTTTCTTGACGATCATCTTGAAAGGATGTCCGGTTCCGCCAAGCTAGCTGACTTCAATTTTACCTACGATTCAGATGATATCAGAGATCACGTGATCAGATTGATTGGTAGTAACAGGATAGGAGATAACAATATAAAACTACTGGCAACCACTGATGAAGCTGGCTCTGAATTGTTGATGGCATATGCGGTTGAAAGCTTCTATCCCCCTGATGAGTATTATCACAATGGCGTAAAGGCTATACTCTTTAACCATCAGAGAGACAACCCCAATGCAAAGGTCCAGCACAGCGATTTCAGACAGAGAGTTAAGGATGCCATGAATAGGGAAGAGGCCTTTGAAGCTCTTCTTGTCAATGGAGAAGGGCATATTCTGGAAGGGAGTAGGTCAAACATGTTTTATGTTCTTGATGGCAAGCTTTATACTGCACCAGCAAGTGATGTTCTGCTTGGCATAACCAGAAAGCACATCATTGCCCTATCCTTAAGGCTTGGATATGCGGTGCATGAGAGAAGACTACACAGAGATGAGTTGGAAAATGTTGAAGGACTGTTTGTATCCGGTACCAGCATAGGAGTTCTCCCGGTGTCAATGATTGGCGATATGAAGCTGCCCACGATGGAAAACGAGATAATCAGAAAGCTTGTTGAAGGCTATAAAAGCCTTATGAATGATTTATCATAAATAAAGAGCAAGAGACCTTTGGCTAAGCCAAGGGTCTCTTTTCTGCGAGCATTATGATTTCCAGTATTGTCCTACTGGCAAGCTCCATACCTTCAACGGTTACATATTCGTACTTTCCATGGAAGTTGTATCCCCCAGTGAAAATGTTAGGGCAGGGTAGACCCATGTAGGATAGCCTAGACCCATCAGTTCCACCTCTTACTGGCTTGATGTCAACTTCTATTTCTAGGTTTTCCATAGCTTCTCTTGCAAGATCCACAATTTCCATGACAGGTTCAATTTTTTCCTTCATATTGTAATATGAATCCTTTATCTCGAGCTTAACTGCATTTCCATATTTTGAATTCATGAAGTCAGCAGCTTTTTCCATCAAGCTTTTCTTATCTTCGAATTTATCCATGAAATGATCTCGAATTATATAAATCATATCAGTTTTTTCCACCGTTCCATCTATTCTCATCAGGTGGAAGAAACCCTCATAGTCTTGAGTAAATTCAGGGCGTTGGTCAACTGGAAGCATTCCGTTGAGTTCCTGAGCTATGATCAGTGAATTTATCATCTTGTTCTTGGCAGAACCAGGATGTACATTTCTACCCTGAATGGAAATTTTTGCGGTCGCTGCATTGAAGTTCTCATATTCAAGTTCTCCAACCGGACCACCATCCACAGTATAGGCAAAATCAGCCCCGAATTGTTCAACGTCGAAATGGTCTGCTCCTCTGCCAATTTCCTCGTCAGGAGTGAACCCGACCTTAATTTCACCATGTGGTATATCCGGATTGTTTATGAGATATTCCATGGCTGTAACTATTTCTGCCACACCAGCCTTGTTGTCTGCACCAAGAAGGGTTGTACCATCTGTGGCAATAATTGTTTTTCCAATATTATCACCGAGCTCAGGGAAATCGTCGGGTGATAGGACAATTTCCTTTTCATCGTTTAGCAGTAGCGGACCTCCCTTGTAATTCTCGAATATCTTTGGCTTGACGTCCTTACCAGACATGTCAGGACTTGTATCCATATGGGCTATAAAACCAATTACAGGCAGCTTCTTGCTTGTATTGGATGGCAGGGTTGCCATTACATATCCATTGCTGTCCACTGTAACACTTGACATGCCAATCTCCTTCAGCTCATTGGCAAGGGCGCCGGCAAACCGTAATTGTGCATCAGTACTTGGAACACTGATGGAGCTTTCATCTGATGTGGTTTCAATTTTAACATACCTTAAGAATCTTTCTACTAAATTTTCCATTTTCATCCCTCCGCTACTATTGTACCCTTTTCTACTTGAGAGTGTCCAATGTTATCAAAAAATATGCAAATGTGCTAAAATAGTAGTATAATGGGTAAATATTATAAAATGCATTTATTAATGGAGGGATTTTTAATGAGCATCAAAATAATTTGTGACAGTGCGTGTGACTTACCGGCAGCCTTGCTGGAGGATCTGGGGATTGAGGAGCTTCCCATAGTTGTAATCAAGGGTGAAAAGGAGTATTTTGACAAGGTGAGCATAGATCCTGAGGAAGTATACAGTAGCATGAGAGATGGAGAGGTGTTTAAAACAGCCCAGATTACTCCAATTACATTCCAAAGCTCATTTGAGAAGCATGTTAAAAATGGAGATGAAGTAGTATACATCGGATTTTCTTCAGGCTTGTCTGCAACCTTTCAGTCAGCTAATGTTGCAAAGCTCTCAGTCCAGGAAAAATATCCCGAGGCTGAAATAACCCTCGTTGATACAAAGGCTGCTTCCGGAGGCTATGGTCTTGTGGTGTATGAAGCAGGAAAAGTACTAATGAATGGAGGAACAAAGGAAGAAATTATTGAGACCGCAAAATTTTTCAGCGAAAATATGGACCACATATTCACAGTGGATAATATCGAGTACCTATACAGAGGTGGAAGGGTATCAAGAACAAATGCCATATTGGGAGGAATGCTCAACATAAAGCCAATTCTTGAAGTAAATGATGGCAAACTGGTACCATTGGAGAAAATAAGAGGCAAGAACAAGGTTCTCAAGAGAATGGTTGAGCTCATAGGTGAGAGAAATATTGATTCAAACCTTTCAAGCACAATATTTTGCATCACCCATGGAGATGACCTGGAGACGGCAGAAAAACTGAAATCAATGATAAGCGAGAAGTATGGAGCCAAAGAATTTATCATAAACCAAATCGGTGGGGCCATAGGCGCCCATGTGGGTCCAGGATCACTGACGATTTTCTATTCAAAGAGAAAAAGATAAACCGATAAAATGATGTAGAAGGAGGATTTTATGAGGGTTCTAAGAACAATACTTATAGTGCTTGGCATAATAATCCTTCTTTTTGCGTCATTTTTAATTTACATAACAATAACGGACATGGAGCCTGAGGAAATGGAGATTCTGTCCGTTAAGAACAATCAAATGAGGGAAGTGCCTCTGGATGAAACAATTGTAGTTACCACTTACAATATCGGCTATGCAGGACTCGATAAAACCCAGGATTTCTTCGCGGACGGAGGGGAAAGATCAAGGGCTCAAAGCCTTGATTCAGTGAAGCGAAACATGCAGGCTGTCATAGATATCCTTGATGGGACAGAATCAGACATACTTATTCTCCAGGAGGTTGACCAGGATTCATCCAGAAGCTTCAGGATAGACCAGGTGGATATCCTCGAAAAATCCTATCCAAATTTTGGACATGTATTTGGTTTGAACTACCGTGTTCCATGGGTGCCGGTGCCAATTACAAATCCTATGGGGAAGGCCACTTCAGGAATAATGACCATGACCAGGTTCAATGCCGATAGGGCTGCCAGATATCAGCTACCTGGCGAGGAGGATTGGCCTGTAAATCTGTTTGAGTTGGATCGGTGTGTCACAGAAACAAGACTCAAGGCTGTAAACGGCAAAGAAGTACTAATTGTGAATATACATCTATCGGCATTTGACAAGGGAGGAATCATAAGGCTCAAACAACTGGAATACCTTAAGAACTATCTTGAATCTGAGTATAGGGATGGAAATTATGTAATCGCAGGAGGGGACTGGAATCATAATTTGCCAGGAAGTGACCCTATGAATTTTGATGCAGACGAGAGCTGGCCATTCTGGCTCAAGGATATTCCAGAGGACTATTCTGTTGAAGGTTTTAATTGGGCAGTGGATCCAAACAATCCTACGGTTCGGACCCTGGAAAGGAATTATGTGGATGGATACAATTTCAAGGCAGTAATTGACGGGTTCCTCATATCGGATAACATTGAGATGATTTCTGTAGAGGGAATTGATACCAACTTTGAGAATACAGACCATAATCCCGTAAAGCTGAGCATAGTCTTGAAATAATATATATTTGAAATCAATGTGGAAATGAGGGATATGATGAAAAAAACAGCAGCTTTTTTTGACATAGATGGGACCATATTCAGAAATTCTCTTATGATAGAACATTTCAAGAAGTTGATTGCCTTTGAGATAATCAATCCTGAGGTATGGTATACAAAGGTTAAGAAGGCATATGAGGATTGGGAAAAACGTTATGCAGATTTTGAGGAATATCTTGAGATTCTGGCAGGCGTTTATCTTGAAGAGCTTAGAGGTATAAAACGGGAGCATATTGAATTTGTTGCAAACAATGTAATAGAATCAAACTGGGATATGGTTTACAAGTACTCAAGGGAACAGATAGAGTGGCACAGAAAAATGGGGCACGAGGTATTCTTCATATCGGGAAGCCCAGACTTTTTGGTTTCAAAAATGGCAGAAAAGTATGGGGCCACTGAGTATAGGGGAACCAAGTACCTTGTTGATACAGAAAACTGTTATACAGGAGAGATAATAAGAATGTGGGATTCAGCCAGTAAAAAAAAGGTGCTGGATGAGATAATTGAAAAATATGAGGTTGACCTGGTTAGAAGCTATGCTTACGGAGATACAAAAGGGGACCTGTCAATGCTTAGAAGGATGGGGAATCCGGTTGCCATAAATCCCAACAAGGAGTTGCTTCTTATGATCAAGGACGATGAGTATCTTTCAAAGAGAATTTCAATAATTGTTGAGAGAAAGAATGTAATATATAAATGCGATGCTGATATTGAACTGCTTTAGGGTGAGCTGTTGCAGTTATTGTAAATAATTCGTAAATTCTTCACTTACTGGCTGATGTATAATCATAGTAAGGAAGGATATATGAAAGAGGTGATTGACAGTGAGAGGATGGAATAAGATTAAAGCCATGGCATTGGTTTTACCGATGGTTTTGTTTATGATAGCCTGTACGCCTGTGACTGAAGTACCTGAGGATGTAAGTCAGGAACAGGAGACGATAGATAAGGCTTCCTTAGATGATTACTATCCATTTATCCATGACAGTACCTACCAGTATGACGGATATGGAAACGAATACGCTGAGCAAAGTATAATGTTGGAATATGAAAATGGTCAGCGAGCACAATACAGGATAATAAATCCAGGGACTGAGGCAGTAAAAATAATTGAGCGGACTGCAGATTCAATTAGGGAGATATATTTGGAGGGAGAATTCTACCATACAGAAAATGTTATAGCAACTGCAGCTGTAAAGAATAATGTTCTTGTCAAAGAGCCAATTCAAATAGGTAATGAATGGGAGCTCGAAAATGGAAACATGAGAGAAATCACGGGAATTGATGTTGATTTTCAGACACCTTTTGGTAGCTTCAAAACCCTCGAGGTAACAACACATCTTGAACAGGACAGGATCCAAAGGGATTATTATGCCAAGGATGTTGGCTTGGTGGGGATTGTCTATGAGGACGGAGAAACAACCATCAGAAGTCTCTTGAGCGATATTGTGAAAGGGCCCTACGAAAAAGAGGCAAGACTGTTTTATCCAGTTGAAAGTGAAAATGACATAGGGACAAGCTATGTGGAGTATAAATTTGACTTCAGTACAAATGACCATCTTGAGAATATATTTGGTGATTTTTTCAAGAATCCGGTTGAAGCTGGATTAAGCAGGGTGATTTCCGAAGATACAATGATAAACAGCATATTCCTCGATAAAGGGACATGGACAGTGAAGGTTGATTTTTCAAGTGAGCTCATTCCAGGCTGGAATGCCGGGTCATCATTGGAGTACGAGCTTATCAGAAGCATAGTGAACACATTTGGAGAATTCTACGATACAGACGAGGTTTATATATCAATTGAAGGGGTTCCCTTTGAATCAGGACATTATAAAGCTTCAGAGAATGAGGCTTTTCAGGTGGATATAGAAGGAATAGAAGA
>JANKMX010000051.1:16048-19856 GCA_024649995.1 Gudongella sp.
AGCAGGAGCTATCCTTTTTCTGAGATTCCTTCAAGTTCTTCCAGAAATCCTGAGGGGTCTGTTTTTCTGTCATCCATTGTTTCGTAGAACAATAGGTCAAGAGATGTCTTCGCTCTAGTCATTCCTACATAGAAGAGTCTTCTTTCCTCCTCCAGAAGGGAATGGTCACCCTCCTCCATGGCCTCAACACTTGCAGCAGAGGGAAAGGAACGGTTAACCAGGTCTATAATGAATACATTGTCAAACTCCAATCCTTTGGCTGAGTGGACAGTTGACAGGGTTAGATTGCACCAGTTCTTTGATGATGCCATCATAAGCTCCCTCAAGGAATCCATTCTTTCCTTGAAGTTGAAGTAATTGCCAGTTTGGGCTGCTATAAGCTCCATATGATAGAGCATTTCCTTCAACTGTTCGAAGGTATAGCCGAATCTAAGTGAGTTTTCATGAATATAGCCATCATAATTCAAATTTGCTCGTATATATCTGAGGGCTTTTGCCGGTGTCATTTTCTGCAGCTTTTTAAAGTCAAGCTCCAACTCCAGAAGCTGCTTTCTGTAGAACTCTGACATACCTGGGTATTTCAAGAGTTCCTTGAAAACATTACGCTCAATATTCCTACCCTTAAGCCAATTCACCATCTTTCTGGATATATATCCCTTCATCTTATAGAAAACCTGTTCAAAGACCGCCACGTTTGAACAATCCAATGCAAGTTCCATAAACGCATATATGTCCTTGACCAACCAATGGTTGAAGAACTTGAGCTTCACATCCCTCATATAAAATTGTGTGTTGTTTTTTTCAAGGTAGTTCATCAGACCAAGTGCTGACAGATTGTTCCTGTATAGAACTGCTACCTTGCTATGGGTAGATTTGCTGATGCTCTTAAGTATATAGCTATACTGGTCCTCAACATTTCTGAACCTTACAACCTGAACAGCTCTGCTGTAGGGATTGTCAGTGGAAACATCCTTTACATATCTTGACTTGTTTTGCCTAATGAAGCTGTTTGAAAGATTAACGATATTCCTTGAAGAACGGTAGTTTTTTTCCATGTAGAACACCTTTCCTGTAGGATAGCTTCCCTTGAAATCAAGCAAGCCTTGGGGATAGGCTCCCCTAAAGCCATATATTGATTGATCGTCGTCAGCAACAATGAAAATATTGTATCTTGGTCCAGCCAAAAGCTTTAGTAACTCCAGCTGAATTCTTGAGGTGTCCTGACCTTCATCAAGCAGTACATAATCAAATTTTCTTCTATAATATTCAAGTGCCTTGGGATTGTCCACCAAAAGCTGATGACTCATGGTTAGAAGGTCGTCAAAGTCAAGAAGTCTGTTCTTGTGCTTTGTCTCCTCGTACATTCTGTAAATCTGTGTGAATTCAGAGGCTTCTATTCGCTTTGTTTTATTCAAAGTGTCAGGTGGAAGCATCATATTCTTGGAATAACCGTAATAGCTAAGGAATGCCTCCATTTTTTCCTCTGTTATAACTGAGGAATATAGGGACTGGTATATGTCCTTTAAAATTCTATACTTATTGAATGATTCCCCTTCATCCTCGATTAGACGATAGGTTATTTTCTTTTTTCTTGAGTAGTCCCTTATTATTCTAAAGCAGAAGGCATGGATTGTTGAAAATACAGGACGGACCCCTTCATATGGAAATGTCTTTGAATACCTCCTGCTCATATCCAGTGCAGATGCCTTGCTGAATGTTATAGAAAGGATCCTTTCCGGATTCACCCCATGCTGGTTTATAAGCCTGTTCACCCGGTGAATGATTACTGTAGTCTTTCCAGAGCCGGGAACAGCCAGAATAAGAGCCGGGCCTTCATTGTGGTTAATGGCATCTATTTGTGTATCACTTAGTCTCATATTATTCCTCCTATGTTGTTGCAACTTAAATTTTAACACAAAAATGAGGAATAATGTAGTAAACTGATATTAGACCCTTTATAATCGGGTAACAATGTAATATAATTGTGGTAGCTTAAATGAGGTGAATACTATGAAGGATATATTCAAAAGGTTTGATGACCATTTTATACAATTGTTAAATTCCAGGATAAAGAATCCATACCTGGATAGATTTATGTTAAGGATAACCGATCTTGGAGGGGCTGTATTTACCTCCATATTTGCTTCCGGACTGGTGCTTTTAGGTGAACGAAACACTAAACTCCTTGGTCTTGAAGCAATACTGGCCCTTTTCTTCGGGCAGATATTTGTACAATCATTAAAAAAGCTCATGTCCAGGGAAAGACCCTATAAGATCATAGAACAGCTCCATACATTCGGGATTGACCTAAGGGATTACTCATTTCCCTCGGGACACACAACTGCAAGCTTTTCTCTGGCAACTACAATAGCCGTGAATATGCCTAGACTTACAATATTCATTTTTATGTTGGCCCTTCTCATAGGCATAAGCCGGATATATCTGGGAGTACATTATCCAACGGATGTGGCTGCAGGAATATTGCTTGGGGTGTTTGCAAGTCTCGTAATACATTTTTATTTTATTGAAGCCGTTGATAAAATTGCCTTTTTCCTTGGTATCAACTGACAAGGAATGCAATTAACAATATAACCTGATCAAACAAGGAGGAATGGGAAATGAACATGACAAGTTTTTTGAAGAGCAGGAAATCAACCAGGGAATTTAAGAGAAAGAATTTGACAGAAAATGATCTGTCCAGTGTCAGAGAGCTTATAGGTAAGATCAATGAGGAGATCAAGGACAGTAACATGGAGGTCAAGCTTTATGAATTTGGAAAGAGGATCTACGATAGCCTGAAAGGCGTTGGAGGTTATGCCGGTGTAATGATCGAGAGTCCTCATTATATAGCGTTGGATTTAAAGGCACATGGTCCAGAGGAGAAGCTTAGCAGTGGCTACCATATGGAAAAAATGGTTACAAGATTAAATGAAATGGGTCTTGGGACCTGTTGGGTTACAATAAACGATCTGGATATGGAAAGGATGAAGGCCATATTTGGAGAGGATACAGGAGAGAATGATTACCTTCTGGCCATCGGTTATCCAAAACCTAAGAATCCGTTTATACATGAGCAGTTCAGTGAGAGGCTTGGAGTTGAGGAAATTGCTTTTCACGAAACCCTAGCCAAGCCAGCGAGCATGAATTTCCTTGAGGAAAGAGGCTTGGGCGACATCATGTTTTATGTAAGATTTGCACCTTCCAGCAAAAACCTTCAGCCTTGGAGATTTATAATTCACGACAATAACGTGGAGCTTGCATTAGAGGAATTGAATGGAGAATTCTGCTATACAGATGCTGGGATTGCAATGTACTACTTTGAGGAATTGGCAAGAACCCAGGGTATTAAGCATGCTTGGACTGTTGATATGAAGCCACTGGAAGTAATGGGTAAGAATTACATGCTCATTGGGAAATACGAACTGTAGACTGAAAAAGTAGGGGGAGTCCTCTACTTTTTTTCTCAGGTTATGATAGAATAAGAGGGAGAAAAATGAGTAGAAGAATGAGAAACTATAGAGTAATGGCTGAAGAGTTCTATCTTGAGGGTAAGGTATCAAAAGCCCTTTTCATGTACAGAAAGGCCATAAGATTTTCCAGATCAAGGGAAGATACCAGCCTGCTTCTTTTCAACGTCGGTGTGATTCTAACTGAACTTGGTAAAATTGATGGAGCCATCAGATGCTATGAGAAGATCATAGATATCAACCCATCATATGTTGATGCATACTATCAGCTAGGAGTAATATGTGAGGACATGGGGAAAAACGATGAGGCCATGGAGTTCTATAGAAGCGCACTTAGTATT
>JANKMX010000052.1 GCA_024649995.1 Gudongella sp.
GGAGGAAGTTAAGGATCACAAAAATCAAGAATGCATTCTTCAGGACCTTTGAAGTTAGCATATACCTGAGACCCCTTGCCAAATGTGGGATAAAGGGAGGATTTTCTTCCATCTCCCGGTCAGGATTATATCCATAATCAATGAGCAGCTCTGAAAGGGCTGAAGCAAAGAAGGACAAGCAATTTATCAGAATGAACAATTGGATATCAATGATTGCAAACATCACTCCCCCAAGTGCAGGTCCAAGTATGGAGGTTGAGGAATCGATGAGCTTGCTGATTGAATTGAGTCTAAGACGACTATCCGGCTTGACCAGGTTAGGCTTGGCAGCTTCAAGGGCAATATTGAATATGCTAGAAAATATGCTTAGAAGGACGGTTGTCAGATAAATGGCATATAGATTCAGCCCACCAGCCATGCTGATCCTAAAAAGTGCAAGGAAGAGGAAGCCATTGGCAATATCCATACCCACAATCAGGGTCCGTTTTGAAATCCTGTCTGCAAGGACTCCTGCTACTGGACTCATAATGATCATGGGAAGAATATGAAGCATGATTGTGGTTGCATAATTGAGGGCTGAACCTGTAAGCCTAAGGACATAAAGCCCAATTGCAAAGCTGTAGACTGAGGAAGCAAACATCGATACTGACTTACCTGCTGAGAAAAGTAGTATGTTTCTGAATTCACCCTTTTTTTCATATTTTGTTACCAGTTCACCCATAATAATTCTCCTTTCCGATTCTATGATTAGAGTATATTATGTGGTGTGAGCCCTATATCAATACTGTATTTCAAATAATATCAGACAAAAAACAAGTGAGCATGGGGTCCACCCCATGCTCCAAGTCTAGCCTTTAAGCTCTCCCATATACAGATAATTGTGGATACTTTCGCCCTTTACAAAGAAGTCCTCCCGAGGGCCTCCTTCAGAAATTGGTGAAGTCTCATACTCTTTCAGCTCAGAAAAGCCAAGTTTGTTTAGGCGGTCCCTTATGCTTTCCTTTCTGAACCATTTTCTGCTCCCTTCTGGAACCATTGAATTGAAGGCAAAGCTTTCAAAGACCAGATAATGACCGTAAAGGGTTGAATCATTTGACAGCAGCTGCATCAAGGAATCAAGAAGAAAGTCCTCATGGTCAAAGGCATAGTTTGAGCTTCCTGTTGCATCAACCATTGCAGATACAGATCCTGGCTTAAGAGGTATTCTTTTGAAATCACAGCAAAGGAAGAGAATGTTCCTATCAACAATCACATCAGACAGGGATTCCTTTAGCCAGGCCATTGCCCTTGGGTTGTGGTCAACAGCAATATAGAGGGAGTCTTCAGATATCCTGTCAACTACGTTTCTCAGAAAAAAGCCTCTTCCTGAACCAAGCTCAAGGATGACCCTATTCCTGTGCTTGGAGAAATCGTAATTGTTCCTTGCCCACTGCAGGCTCATATGGAGATTCTTAAGGTAGTCCACATGGGTAGTTTGGACATAGTCATCAATAAATGTTTCCTCTATGGAATCACATGTATCTGGATCCAGAGAACCTTTGCCGAAGAGGATCCCATCCCTTATTTCCAGCACATCACCGCAGGTGCAGGTCAATCTTCCGGATATTATCTGTCCGTTCTCCACCCTACCCTCAGTAAGTACATAGGAGCTTTGGCATTCATTGCAATGGACAAGGCGGAGGGCATTAATTGGAACTCCAGAAGACGGGTGGGGCTTCTCCGATTCCACTGGCATAAACTCAAGGGTCTGCTTAAGCTTATTCCTCATTTCCTCCAGACGTAGCAGCTCCGCTTCAATCCATTTCACCTTATTATGGAAGAAGGCCCTGTAGGTCTTCTGCCTGCTGTATTCAGTGTGTCTACCGATCCTTTCGTAGAGCATGAGTGTCTGGATTTCGGATAGTGTAAAGCCTATGTTTTTCAGGGAAATGATCGTATTGTAATCCTCTTGACAACTCTCCTCAAAATCATAGAAGGAGCCCTCCTTATCCGGAGTTAGGAGGGAAAGGTCCATATAATGCCTGACGGTATCAATTGTGGTATTGTTTTTTGCTGCAAATTCTCCTATTCTCATGGTATCACTCCCGATTATTTCTGATATTTCAATTATACAATAATTTGTTCAGTTTAGACAAAAATCGGTAAAATATATGCTGCTGCATAATAATTTTGGTTTCAATATGGAAATAATTTGATTTTTCCATGATAAATAATTAATAATCCATGAAATAAGGGTATAAACACATTGAAGATGCTTAGGACACAAGATGAGGCTGGTAAGTTATAACGGAGGTGTTTTTGATGTCGGATCTAAACAAAACTTATGAAATGGTTTTCAAGAGGATGATAAAGGAAACTGATGAGATATATTCCTTTGTCTTTGAAAAGCCCGAGGAGCTTCAGTGGAAGCCCGGACAGCATGCGATTTTCAGGAATATGGAGTGCAAGGTTGAAGGGGATAAGAACTACAGGATATTCAGCCTGGCATCCATCATGGAAGAGGATTTTGTAATGTTTTCAACAAGAATCACCGATCAATCCACCGATTGCAAGAGGAAGCTCCTTGAGCTGAAGCCTGGTGACAGGATGACTGTGGAGGATCCCCAGGGAAGATTCAAGATTGATGATTTTGAAAAACCCACATGCCTTATGGCTGGAGGGATAGGGATAACCCCCATTAGGGCTCTCCTTAAGCACATGGATTTCAACTGTATCAATCCAAGTAATCTGAAGGTTCTATATTCAGATGACAGAGGGGAATTTGCCTATGAGGATGTACTGAAATGGATAAACAGGAAATATGACGGATTGGACCTTAAGCTGATTTCCGACAGGCATGAATTTATGGATGCAATAGAAGGCTTCGCAAAGGAAATGAGAAATAATGCAGATTATCTGATTTCCGGTACCCCTGGAATGAACAAGGCAATCACTGACAAGCTGACCTCACTTGGAGTGGACAAGAGCAATATCAAGACAGATAATTTCATTGGGTACAAATAACCAATTAGAAGGTGAAGACACAACTTTGGGAGGATGTCATGCTGCAGAGAATAATACTTAAGTTCAGGAAGAGCGTCTGGATATATCCGTCAATAATAAGCTTCATATCATTAGTGGGAGCCGTATTTGTAGGTATGGCTGATTCCGGCAGCTTCCTTAACCTTCCTGGATTTGTGCCTGAATTTTTTCTCACAAGTGTGGAGCTTTCCAAGAATATCCTGGGTGTTATAGCTGGCTCCCTGATCACGATGACAACCTTCACATTTTCAACCACCATGGTTGTATTGACCACCTATTCTTCACAATTTTCACCTAGAACAGTGGAGAACTTCCTTTCGGATGACGACACGATGAAGGCCTTGGGCGTCTTCATGGGAGGATTCGTCTATGCCATAGTCACCCTCTTCTTCATGAAGAACAGTCTTGGGGATCAGCTGGTGATATCCGCCGGCATTGGGATTGCCTATGCAATTGTATGCCTGGTCCAGTTCACCATGTATATCCACCACGTTGGCTCCTACATACAGACAAACAACCTTATCGACAGGCTCTATCAGGAGGCTGAAAAGAAAATAAGTGACTATGTCTCCTTGTTGGATAAAGGAACCCTGATTGACGAGTCAAGCTGGGGTAGGGAGGATCTTGTACTTAGGGTCAGAAGCAGGAAGGAAGGCTACATACAGCTAATTGACCACAGCAGCATATACAGGACCTCCAAAGACATAAAGGGGACAGTTGTCCTGGGAAAGATAAACGGACAGTTTGTCACTGATGAATCAATTCTTTTTTCTGTATATTTCGATGAGGAAATACAGATTGATGAGGACTTGATTGGGGAGCTTCTTGACTCAATAACAATAGGAAAGCAGAAATCGGAAATCCAGGATTTCAATTTTTCCATGCAGAAGATTACAGAAATAGCATTGAGGGCCATATCCCCCGGAATTAACGACCCAAACACCGCCAGCCACTGTCTGAGGATAATGGGAGTGCTTCTGGGAAAGATTGCCCATATTGAAGGAGGCTACATGCTCTATAAGGGAGAAGAGGATTATCCCAAGGTTGCCTATGAGATAATTGAGTTTTCACAGGAGCTTAGGTCCTCATACCATCAGATTCTCCACTATGGCAAGGAGGATGTCTCTGTTATGCAGAACATGCTCAAATCCATAAGGTTCGCAGCAGAAAAGGCATCTGATAAGAACCGAAAGGCAATTGGAAGATACCTTGAACATATATGGAATGCTTTGGAGAAAATCTACACCAGCTATGATTTGAGGACCCTGGAAAGGGAAAAGGAGGACATAATAAGGATTATTGGAGGATAATGTCAAAAAAAGTGTGTAGGGACTTGTAAATTTGTAGATTCAGGAGTATTATTAGTTTAAGGAGTTATCAAGGGAAAGGAGTGACTTGTATGAATTTTGATGGAAAGCAAATATTATCAACCTTCGTTAAGATGGAGGAAGAAGTAGCAAAGTATTATGATGAAATGGCAAAAAATGCACCAGATGAGAAATCCAAGGCATTATTTGAAAGATTGTCACTGGAAGAGGACAAGCATAACAAGATGTATTCCAAGCTTTTGGAGAAGCACGGCGGTGAAATGGACAGAGAGTTCTCAGAAGAGGAAATTGAGTACACCAAGTCACTGATTGATGAAAACATCAATGCAAAGCATGAGTTTGACAAGAACAAGAAGTTTGCTGATTCCCTGGAGCTTGCGGAAAGAATGGAAAAGGACGGCATACTTTTCGTACATCAGATGATGGAGATGTATCCTGACATAGCCAACAAGGAAATGAAGGTCATACTAATGGAGGAGAAGAGGCATCTTCAGCAGGTAAGGGAAAGAATGAACTTTGGTCCATTGAGATCATTGGGTCTTTAGTATCAACACCGGAGAAGGATGGATTTGAATACTTATTGATTTAAACATGCCGGAAATGCTCCGGCATGTTTTTTTGGGTGATAAATTGCTTATTTACTGTGTCTGATGGGTATCAAACCCGTATAAGTGGAAGGGAGAAGATGGAATTGGGAAATGATGCCGGTATAACTGGAAAATTGATTTTGATCCTTGTGTTGACTCTGGTTAATGCTTTTTTTGCTGCATCTGAAATGGCTATGGTATCAGTTGACAGGATAAAGCTGTCCTCCAAGGCCGATGGAGGAGACAAAAAGGCCAGGATGCTGGTTAACATACTCAAGGAACCCTCAAGATTCCTGTCCACCATCCAGGTGGGAATAACCTTTGCGGGCTTCTTTTCATCAGCATCAGCAGCCGTCAGTATCTCTGCAAGACTGGGAGACACACTTGATGGATTGGGGATTCCATTTGGACAGGATGTTGCATTTATTGGAATCACCTTGGTTTTATCCTACATAATGCTTGTGTTTGGTGAGCTTGTTCCCAAGAGGATTGCACTGAGATATGCTGAGAAGTTTGCAATGTTTGCAGTTAAGCCCATAAGCATTGTTGCGAAGATAATGCATCCCTTTGTCAGCTTCCTTTCAGTATCAACCAATACGGTAATGAGGATAATCGGTATAAGCCAGGAGGGGGTTGAAGCCAAGGTCACACTTGAGGAAATCGGCTCCATGGTTGAGGTTGGCCACGAGCAGGGTTTCATCAACCCGGTTGAGCGGGAGATGATTCGTAGTGTAATCAAATTTGACGACAAGCTGGCAGAGGAAATAATGACGGCAAGAACCGAGGTTTTTGCAATTGATATAGATGATCCACCAGAGGAGTACATTGAGGAGTTTCTAAAGCTTAAACATTCCAGGGTTCCTGTTTTCAGGGAGGATGTTGATAATATAATTGGAATACTTTACCTGAAGGACTACCTTTTGGAGGCCTACAGCAAGGGCTTTGAAAATGTCAATATTGGTGAAATCATAAGGCCTGCATATTTCGTTCCTGAAAGAAAGAACATCAATGACCTTTTCATGGAGCTTAAAGCAACAAGAAAACACATGGCCATCCTTATAGACGAGTATGGCGGTTTTTCAGGACTTGTCACCATGGAGGATCTGATTGAGGAGATTGTAGGTGACATAGATGACGAATTCGACCTTGATGACCCTGATGTGAAGGTGATGGATGAAAACCTCTATCTGGCCAGAGGCTCGGTATCAATAAAGGAATTTAACAGCAGAACCGGTCTTGAGCTTGATGAGGAAAGCGAGGACTACGATACCCTGGCTGGTTTACTGATACATCAGCTTGGATACATTCCAGACGATAATGAAGCACCTGAAATAATGGTTGAAGGAATATTGTTCAAGATTCAGGAGATAGAGGACAAGAGGATTAAAAGGGTTATGATCCATATAGTATGATTTAACTGACGCAATCTATCTTGGTTGCGTTTTCTTCTCCTGGGCTTTTTATGGACTTAAGCCAGTTCATGCTGTAAAATAGGAACATGAGAGACAAGCTACATGAGAGGATAGGATCAGATGCTTAGAATAAGTGGGATAAGGCTGGGACTGGACCAGGAGGAAGGGTCCATACCCTCTGAAATATCAAAAAAACTGAGATTGAGAGAAGCTGATATAATATCCTGGGATATCTGGAAAAAATCAGTGGATGCCAGGAGAAAGAGCAATATCACTTTTGTATATACGGTGGATTTTCAGGTTAAGGACGAGAAGACAATACTGAATAAGTTCAGCAGGAAGGGTGTTTCTCCAGCAACTGTGGAGAAAAGGGAATACATGAGAAGGGATACAATCAAGGGCTTAAGGCCTGTGGTTGTTGGAACCGGACCTGCAGGACTCTTTGCAGGTCTCGTGCTATCAGAGATGGGATTTAGACCCATACTCCTTGAGAGAGGTAAAAGGATCGAGGAGAGGGTAAAGGATGTTAGGGAATTCTGGGAGACCGGCAAGCTCAACACCGAATCAAATGTTCAGTTTGGTGAAGGGGGAGCCGGCACCTTTTCTGATGGAAAGCTAACAACCATGACAAATGACCCCAGATCAAGAAAGGTCCTGGAGTATTTCGTCCAGGCAGGTGCTCCCCGTGATATCCTTTATGTGAACAAGCCTCACATAGGTACGGACATACTCAGAAGAGTAGTGATTAACATGAGAAAGAAGATAATTTCCCTTGGAGGAGAAGTACGGTTCGACTCAAGGGTGACTGGCTTTGAAATGGTGGATGGCAGGGTAAAGGCGGTCATGATAAACGAAAGTGAGAGACTCCAGACAGACAGGGTGGTACTGGCTTTGGGTCACAGTGCCAGGGATACCTTCCAGATGCTCAATGAAAATGGCTTCAATATCCAACAGAAGAGCTTTTCCATAGGCGTAAGGATCGAGCATCCCCAGGAGCTGGTTGACATGTCCCAATACGGGAAAAGCCATGGACATCCCAGACTTGGAGCAGCAGATTACAAGCTGGCAGGGCACTTTGAGAATGGCCGGTCAGCCTATACCTTCTGCATGTGCCCAGGTGGAACAGTTGTTGCTGCAGCATCGGAAAGAGGAATGCTGGTGACAAACGGAATGAGTGAGCATGCAAGAAACAAGGAGAATGCAAATGCTGCCCTGCTTGTGAATGTGGGACCGGAGGATTTCGGTGATGAACATCCTTTGGCAGGAATGTACTTTCAGAGAAGCTGGGAAGAAAAGGCCTTTGTGGAAGGCGGGGGAGACTACCGTGCTCCCGCTCAAAGGGTGGGTGATTTCCTGAAGGACAAGGAGTCTGAAGATATCGGAAAGGTGAAGCCAAGCTACAGACCAGGGGTAAGAATGACTGATCTGCGCAGGTGTCTGCCTGGATATGTGACAGATACCCTAAAGCTTGCCCTAGTGGAATTCGACAGGAAACTAAAGGGCTTTGCAGACCCGGATGCAATCATGACCGGGGTTGAAACCAGAAGCTCATCACCTGTGAGAATCCTTAGAGATGATGGATACCAGTCAAATATCCGAGGAATATATCCAACCGGGGAAGGGGCTGGCTATGCAGGTGGTATAATATCGGCAGCGGTTGACGGGATAAGGATAGCGGAGGCTATTGGAGAGGAAGAGGAGATTTAACGATGGATGAAAAAAGATTTGCAGTATTGATTGATGCTGACAATGTTTCAGCAAAATATATCAAGTACATACTTGATGAGACAGCCAACTATGGAATAGCCACCTACAAGAGGATATACGGGGACTGGACCAAGCCCAATACAATCGCATGGAAAGAGGTGCTTCTGGAAAACTCGGTCACACCGGTCCAGCAATACAGCTACACTGTGGGTAAAAACGCCACAGATGCAGCAATGATAATAGATGCCATGGACATACTTTATTCGGGGAATGTTGACGGCTATTGCATCGTATCCAGCGACAGCGACTTCACAAAGCTATCCTCAAGACTCAGGGAGTCGGGAATGATGGTTATTGGTATGGGTGAAAGAAAGACGCCAAAGCCCTTCATTTCATCATGCAACCTCTTCAAGTACCTTGATGTGCTGGCTGAATCGGAAAAGCAGACAATGGGAATTCAGGAGGATGGAGAGAATATAGCCAAGAAGGTCAATGGACAACAGAAGAAGAAGGAGCAGAACGGCAACTATGATGATACTGAAAAGGGCATGACTGACATAAATGTGATAAAGCTTGCCATCAAAAAGATGCTTAACGAGGCAGACGGCAAGGATCAGAGGATGAACATGGGCGAAATTGGAAACCGGTTGGCAAAGAGATACTCTGACTTTGATGTCAGGAACTACGGAGATACAAAGCTATCCAAATTCCTCAAGAAGATGGATTTTCTAGAAATAGAAACCGACAAGGAAGGCGGCACTGCCATGTGGGTGGCCCTAAAGGGTGACAGTGAGGAAAACAAATCCGACAAGAATCAACAGAAACACAAAAGAAGCTACAAGAAGAGAAAGAAAACCTAACAGGAGATAGAAAATGGACAATAACCAGGATTTTTTAAAGGGAATAGCTAAAATAGGTATAAAAATCGGAATTGGACTTCTGGTCCTGCTTCTGATCATTATCTTCAATCAGACGGTTCAGATAGTCAATTTCATGAACTCAATAAATCCAACACTTGGAAGGATTACTCTCGTGGTCCTCATAGTATTGTTCGCATCCCTCCTGATGATGCCCCTTGTTGGATTCCTCAGATTCGGTAGGGGAATGGAAATTCCTGAGGATGAGGATTCACAGGAGTTTAGGGATTATCTCAAGCAAACCCAGAGAAGCATGCTGAGGAACAAGTACCTGAAGGAGGAAAACTTTCAATTCGATCCAGAAAAGGATCTGAAGGATGAGGTAGTAAGGGCATATGGATTGCTTGATGAAAAGGCAAGGACCTCCATAAAGGAAAAGGCTACAGGAGTCTTCTTGACCACAGCCATCTCCCAGAATGGAGTACTGGATGGTTTTTTTGTGCTGGGAGCCTTGACCAAGATGGTTTGGGAGCTTGCATCCCTTTACGAAACAAGACCTTCTCTGAACCGGATGATAGCCCTCTATGGAAATGTGGCGGCTACGGTTCTTATGGCAAGGGGAGTTGAGGACCTTGACCTGCTTGATGAGCAGATAGAACCCCTGGTGGCCTCCGTGCTTGGCGGAGGAATGGCAACCCTTGTTCCAGGAGCTGTAACGGTAACAAACATCATAGTCAATTCAATAACAGAGGGCTCTGTGAATGCCCTATTGACCCTAAGGGTCGGCTGTATAGCCCAAAGGTATCTCAGCGCCCTTACAAAGCCAGACAAGAGGAGCTTGAGAAGAAGTGCAACCATTGAAGCCATCTCAATGCTTGGTTCAGTGCTTAAGGATAATACGGTGACCATATTGAAGGCGTTTAGCAAGGGTGCCACAAATGCTGCCAGAAATACAGTCAAGAACACTTTCAGGTTTTAGGGGTGGTCATATGATAGAGAGGCTTGCAAGAAACCGCTGGGATGATATAATTCCTGAGCTTATGGACAATACTGTTGAAAACTACTTCAATCTTTTGGGTCTTTTGTCAAGGAAGCCCATTTACAGGGACATCTACATTCAGAAGGATAGGAGTGGCAGGACCTTAAGCTACCTGTTTCACCGTCTGTCAGGGACCATCAAGTTCTATTCAAGGGAAGACTATGATGTGGACGAGCTTATTGAATTTCTGGCAACGCTAAATTTCAGGAAGCTCATTGGACCCTTTGCATCCACTGAAAGGCTGGAGGGGATTCTAGGCAAGGGTAAACCCGTCACATACCTATGCAGACTGGATGATCCAATTGAGCTTGAAGCATCAGGTAATGATGATATGTGGCAGCTGGAGGCTGATGAACTTGAGAAGGTGGTAGAGGTCTACCTTGAGGTTTTCAAATCCTTTGCCTCCCAAGAGGTAATGGAGGAAAAGCTTTTGACCGGAAGGGGGAGAGCCTTTGGTCTGTGGCAAGGTGGGAGGCTGGTTTCAGTGGTTCAGACGGATTTTGAGCAGGAGGGGAGCGCTCTTGTAGTTGGAGTGGCAACCAGGCTTAACCAACAGGGAATGGGCTATGGGACAAGGCTTATGAAGTATGTGATTGGAATCCTTCAGTCAGAAGGAAGGACGATTTATCTTGAATATGAAAGTCCTCAGGCTGGTGGACTCTACAGAAAGCTTGGCTTCACTCAGTTTGGCACAGTAATGGAATATGTAAAAGAGTCTTGAATGGGCACCCGTCACAACTGACAGGTGTCCTTTTATTGGGGAGATTGTTAAAGAATTAACTAATATTTCTTAATTATCTGTAAATTCAAACTAGACAAACTACTTATTTTATATTATCATAATTAGTAAGATGTAAAACTATTGCATCATTACAGTACTAAAGGAGGGAATATTTGATGGAAAAGAAACAAAGAGAAAATTGGGGGTCCCGGATTGGATTCATCATGGCAGCTGCCGGATCAGCGGTTGGTCTTGGTAACATCTGGAGATTTCCGTACCTGGCAGGCGAAAACGGAGGTAGTGCATTCATTTTAATTTATCTTGGCTTTGTATTGGTAATCGGACTTAGTATAATGATTTCCGAGTTCGCAGTAGGTAGAAGAACTGAGCTTGCGGCAGTTGGAGCTTACAAGAAAATCAACAAGAACTGGACATTTGCCGGAGTGCTTGGAGTTCTTAGTGCATTCTTCATAATGGGTTTCTACCCAGTAGTTGGAGGATGGGCACTGGCATATGTACTTAAGTCAGTTACTGGATTACTTGCAGATGCGGCGGCAATAGGCGACACATTTGGAGCATTCATAACCAGCTCCATAGAGCCAGTTATATGGATGCTAATATTCCTTGCAATGAACATTGTTATCGTTGCAAAGGGTATAGCAGGCGGTATCGAAAAAGCTGGTAAGGTATTGATGCCAACCCTATTCGTATTGTTGATCCTTATTGCGGCTAGAAGCGTTACACTTCCTGGAGCAGGAGCGGGACTTGACTTCCTCTTCAAGCCAGATTTCAGCGTAGTGACCGGAGCAACATTCCTTGCAGCCTTGGGGCAGGCATTCTTCTCACTTTCACTTGGTATGGGCTGTATGATTACCTATGGTTCTTACTTGAACAAGTCGGAGAATCTGCCACAGAACGCGCTGATAGTATCAGTACTTGATACTGGAGTTGCTTTACTTGCTGGTATAGCTATATTCCCTGCATTGTTTGCATTCGGAATGGAGCCTGCAGTAGGAGCCGGACTTGTATTTGTTGTAGTTCCACAAATCTTCGCAGCTATGGGTGGAATCGGAACCCTGTTCTCAGCCATATTCTTTATAGCTCTTACAGTAGCGGCACTTACTTCATCAGTTTCACTACTTGAGGTAGTTGTTGCTTACCTGATAGACCAAAGAGGATGGGAAAGAAAGAAATCAGTTTATACTGCTGGTGGAATCATGACAGTAACTGGTATACTTTCATCACTTTCAATGGGACTTATGTCGGGCTTCACAATCCTTGGAGTTGGAATATTCGACTTCTTCGATATCCTTACTGACAAGATATTCCTTGCAATCGGAGGATTGCTGTTGGCCGTATTCGTTGGTTGGTTCATGGACAAGCAGGAGCTTGAGGATGAGCTTACAAACGGTGGAACAATCAAGTTTGGTCTGTTCAACATCTGGTATAACCTTGTTAAATATGTAATCCCAGTAGCGATAGCAATAGTTGCTTTTGCAGGTATTACATCAATAGCCCAGAAACCACTAATGTTCTTTGGTCTTGGAATAATAGCAGTATTGGCGATATTCTCCAAGAAGCTATAATAACAAAAATGAAAAAATCATGTTTCCCGTTCGGGAAACATGATTTTTTTTAATCTCTCTAAGCTACCTGTGTCTTTTCAATCTCTTCAAGGAACACCTCAAGTGGTTGATTTCCCACAAACTCGAACTCATCGTTTATTACAATCTTTGGTACACTTGATACATTGTACTTTTCAGACATATCGTAGAAGGTCTGAGCCTCGATCATATCCGCATGGATGTTTGGATTCTCCAGGGCAAGCTTGTGTGCCTTCTCAACTGCACCTGGGCAGTGTGGACATGCCAGGGTTACGAATACCTTTATATTGACCGGCTTTTCTATCTTTTCAATTCTCTCCACAATTTCCTTTGGAAGGTCCTGTGAGTTACCCGATACCTCCATTACACTGCTGATAAATGAGTTTATCTCATGTCCTGAAGGAACGCCATTGAACTTGATTCTTTTGTAGTTCTTGTCCTTGTCCAGGAGAACAAGACTTGGTGCCATCTCAACTCCGAACTCCTCTGCCTTGTCTGAATCCCTCTCAAGATCCAGGTTTTCAAGGCTTAGCTTTGGTGCAACTGATGCAAGCTCTGTAAGAAAGTCCTTGGTATCGGTGCAGGTTTCACAATCCTCTTTTCTTGTGAATAGGGCCACCGTCACATCATCCTTCATACCGCCAAATATTCCCTCAAGCTGCTTTGCTACTTCTTCATTCAAAAATTTCATAATTACCTCCCGTTGTTTACTTGTTTACAGTGTTCAAATAGTCGTTTACTGCAAGTGCACATTTTGCTCCATCTCCGGCAGACATGATTATCTGCTTGTAGGGGGTGTCTGTCACGTCACCAGCAGCATAGATTCCTTCAACACTGGTCTTGCCATATCTGTCCACGACAATTTCATTTCTTTCATTAAGCTCCAACAGATCGGAGAATATTTCGCTGTTTGGAAGGTAGCCTATTTCAACAAAGAGACCTGCACCCTCGACAACGAATTCCTCACCCGTTTCCTTGTCCTTGACCTTGATGCCGGTCATGAACTTTTCACCCTGAACTTCAAGGATCTGGGTCTGAAGCTTGACCTCAACATTATCCAGCTTGGATAGCTGGTCTATGAGTATCTGGTCAGCCCTGAACCGGGACCTGTGAACTATGGTAACCTTCTTGACAATTTTGGCCAGGTCTATTGCAGCCTCTACAGCTGAGTTTCCACCCCCCGCCACAATTACCTCCTCGCCTGCGAAAAGGGGACCGTCACATATTGCACAGTAGCAAACACCCTTGCCTGCATATTCCTTCTCACCAGGAACTCCAAGCCTTCTAGGCTTACTTCCCGTTGCGATAACAACGGAATAAGTATTGAACCTCTGACCGCCTTTTAGGACAACCTCTCGTATGCTCGAGCCGTCCCTAACATTCACTGCTTCCAATTCCTCATATTCAAGGATGGGAACATTCAATTCATTTACGTGGTTGATGAACTTCTTCATCAGCTCTTCACCTGATAGGGAAGTGAAGCCCAGATAGTTTTCAACTGAGGACGTGTCCATGACCTGTCCACCGATATCCCTTGCTATTATTCCCACCTGTAGGCCCTTCCTTTTTGCATAGAGTGCCGTGTTCAGGCCTGCCGGACCTCCACCTACAACAATCAGGTCGTAGACTGTTTCCGGGTCCAATTTTTGCTTTTCCTTCCCAGGATTGTTTCCTAAATTTAGATTCACATCCATGATTGGTGCACCTCCGATTATTTTTTTGGACTCTTCTTGAATAGTTGATTAAAAATCAATGATTGCTTATTATCTTTGATACAGTTGATTCCGAAAGTCCTCCCATTAGACCTCCAATCTGCTTCAATGACAAAGTCGATTCCCTTCTTAGCTGAAGTATCATCCTGTTTCTCTCATCCTTATCCTTAAGAAGCTCCTCACGTGCTATCCCCTTACTCTTAAGGATCTCATCAATTCTAAGATAAGCCTCCTCAATGGTGGTTATACAATTTGTACACTCCCTCAAGCCAGCGCTGAAGATTGAGTGGTTCTTCAGGACCCGGATATCCTCCTTCTTTAGCATACCCGTCTTAAAAAGACCCTCTTCATTGTAGAAGCATGTACTGTTAAAAAGCTCCGGGGAGTTTTCCTTCCTGCTGTGAATACTGTATATGGACTCCATCAAAGCTCCATGATCCTCAATGATTCTACTTGCATACCTGTCCTTGAAGAGCTTTTCCGGGAAATCAACATAAATTGCGTAGGATATGTTTATTGCCTTCATGACATTTGAAATATCCGACCCGTTTGCATTCACTATGAGATGATACTCGTCATCATGTGCAATGCAATAGGCATAAACAATAACGTTGAACTTGTTCCTGACAGTATCCAGTATGCTTAAAAACTTCTCTCTGTCATCATCAGACTGAAAAATAGGTCTACCAGGACCTCTAGTCTGATAAATGTAGTAAATACCGTAGTTGTCTTTAATACGGGCTTGTCTTGGCATCTGTTTCGACCTCCAAAGGCAATTATACACTAGGGGGGTATACAATGTCAAGTACCGTCCCAAAAAACAGTTTCATCTTCTCAAAAATAAAAAGCCTGCATTCGGCATCATGAAATGTTTCAACTCCAAGATGCGGCGCAGGCTTCCAATACTTATAGCTTTTGCAGGTATTCCTTTAATCTTTCAATGGAAAGTTCTCTGTCAAGTGTCTTCTGGTCTGATTCATTGATTACTGAGACGATGTATGAATAGAAGGCCTCTATGATGTCCTTGTTGTCAAAGGCAAGAGCAATGGGGTCAGGGGTCAGCTTATAGAGGATTGCAGTCCTATCCTTCTTGACCGTAATTCGAACATCCTTAAGGAAGAGCTTGTCCAGTACAATTACATTATAGTTGGGGTAGGCTTCCAGCCAGTGAATCACATTCTGCAAGTGCAGCTTGAAAGTCTCCCTATTGTAATAGACGGGCTCAGATGGAAGGTGGTTTGACAAAACAACCTGCAAGCTACCCTCGTCCAGGTCCTCCAGTCTAGGCAGGGCGAAGATCTCAATGTATTTATACTCTTTCAGATTATCCTTGAGCAAGCCGGTTCTTTTCAAATGAGCCTGATGGATGTCCTTGGAATCTGTAACCATTTGCAGGAAATCCATGGGAATTGTCATTGTGCTTAAGGTCTGGTGAAGGGCTACAAGGTCCCCGGGATTGTCTCCCTGCTTAAGCAGATAGTCAATAAGCTCCTTAAGATTATGGAATCCAAAGATATTCATCAGGGATTCGCACTCATTGATGAAGCTCAACAGGTTTTCCTTCATTGCCTGAACTATATTTTCATCCACCACATAGAAGTTTATGCTGTTGTGGGGATTGGCCATGATTGATGCTGATTTCAAGGCAGCAATGTCTCCGGCTACGGCAACAGTATTTCCGAAGATGCTCTTCATCTCCTCAGGGTAGTAATATGTCTGGATCTGACCTGAAATATAGACTGGAAGCCACCTCTCAATTGATTCCATCATACTTCTGAAGCTTTTGTAGTAGGGCTGGATTATATTGAGCCGGTGTCCCTTGGCAAGTATTTCCGAAAGCATCTCGTTAAAGACAAAATAGAATTCAATGTCATCTGTGATCCATTCCTGGGCTTCATCGCTATAGAAGTAGATATCCAGGATGTCTTCAGATAGGGATACCTGATGAAGGAATCTTTTCATCGCCTCTCGCTTGCCGTCTGTACCAACATATATATCCCTGATGGAATATTCAGGTGTCTTATGTATTCTATGATTTGCCGAACCGAATTTAGTGCTTTCTATGAAGAATTCCACCTTGTCTATAAAATCCCTGACATAGGGGGAATTGTCCTGGTACTTGTCATCCTGGAGCCAATTCAGCAAATGAGACCTCAGATAGACCTGGTCACTTCTATGGGCATCCGCTGAAAGTCCCAGCAGCTCCGTGAATTCGTCCAAGAGATCCTTTTTGAAGGCGCATTCCATAAGATAATCAGCTATCTGCTCCATATGGTCGCCTCTTTGGGAGGGTAGTCGATTTCCTGTTCTCCATCTGCTAACCAGTGACATATCCACGTCCAGTCGCTGGGCCAGCTGTGAATTCGTGATTTTCAATATCTGCATCATTCTAGTTATCTTATCCTTGAATTCCATTTTCACTCTCCTTATAGGTTTCTTTTGTAATTATATACTTTTGATGGCTTTTGTGCAATATAGTGATAGGACAATATGGATGAGTTGGTGGATTTCAAAAAAAGTCGTTGAAAAGTGAGGTTTTTGGGTATAATGTTTACATAAAAAAGTAAAGGAGATGGACTATGCAATTAGAAGAGGTAAAAGGACTACCCCATAAGGTGGTAAAGAATATTGAAGGCGTGGATAACCTGAAGGTATATCTGGTACAGGACTTCAACCTTAAGCTGTTGAGAAACATGGTCGAGTTTGGACTTGATATATTTGGTGACCTTGGAATGGACCAGTGGGGTCTAGTCCCTCAGATTAGGCACGGAAACGTTTATATTCTAACCGAGGAAGGAAAGCACCAAATTGTTGGTTTGGCAATACTTATGCGAGACTGGGAGGACTTCTACAAGGCCTACCTGTTTGATTATGCAATTTCAGAGGACTATCAGAGCATGGGTCTTGGCTTTGAGTTCCTTAAGATAATTGCTGAGGACCTGCTGGATCAGGGATTTGACAAGATGAGCCTTACGGTGGATGTTGACAATGAGCCTGCAATCAGGTTGTACAGGGACAAGATAGGATTCAAGTCAATTCTTTATTCAAAGGATGAGTATGGCAAGGGAGAGGATAGATTCAATATGGAGCTTGACCTTGCAGGATTCCTGGAGAGAAACAAAGATAAATAACAACAAAAAAATCTGGATGCCGAGCATCCAGATTTTTTGTTTTTAGTTGTTTACAATGAAGTTTTCAACCTCGTACTTCTCCTGAACGTCCTCATACCACACAGAGTAAGCTGAGTTCATTTTTTCACCCTTAAGGATTTCCCTGATTTCATCTGAAACATCCTCAAGCTTGGCTTCCTGACCTTCAGTTTTTTCCTCAACCCTTATGATATGGTATCCGAAGTTAGTTTGGACCGGTTCGCTGATTTCACCTGGCTCCATGCTGAAGGCAGCCTCTTCAAATGGTGCGACCATCTGGCCCTTTCCAAAGAAACCAAGAGCCCCGCCCTGGCCTGCATTTGAAGGGTCCTTTGAGTGTTCCGCTGCCAGCTCGGCAAAATCTCCACCATTATCCAGCTGCTGCTTGATGTCATTTGCCTCCTCTTCCGTATCAACAAGAATGTGGCTTGCGTTCACCTGCTCTGTGGTATCAAACTCATCCTTGTTGGCGATGAAGTACTGAAGAACCTCATCCTCGGTTATCTCGATATATGGCTCCATCAGTGCCTCTATTCCAAGGTTTAGCTTGATGTTGTTCATTACGGATTCCTCCGAAAAGCCGTAGTAGACAAGTGCCTCCTCAAAGGCATCATCTCCACCGTAGGAGTTCTTCATCTCCGCAAGCTCCTCCTGGATGGCTTCCTCCGAGATATCCACATCGTTGGCCTCAACCTCCATCATAACCATCTTTTCAAGAATCAATGCCTCAAGAACCTCAGGTCCATTCTGTTGAAGCAGGTAGTCATAAAATTCGTCCCTTGTTATCTCAACGTCGTTGATTTTAGCTACAACCTCAACCTCGCCTGGCTCCTCAGCCTTCTCACAGGCTCCTGCAAACACCCCAAGGACCAGTACAAGCATCAGTAATATTATTTTCCTTCCGTTTTTTCCCTTTGATAGATTCATTTAAGTCTCCTCCTTTTAAGTATCTATGTAAGTATACCACAAAATATTATCCAATTCATTGCAAAATTGTTACACTCAGGTGAAAATCCTGTGAAAAGGACATGCCTGAAAATAATCATGTAATAAACACATATTTAACATAACCCTGTAATACTTGTCTCCTTTAAGGGGTATAAAGACAACAACGGAAATGGAAGGAAGAGGTGCCCTATGAAAAGCATATACGAAAAATTGCTAAGCAAAGCCCCAATAGGCTTCCTGTTACTTGAAGGACAAGACCCCTTTGAGGATATGGTTGTGCTTGATTTCAATGGCCTTTTTCTAGAATATCTCCACCTGGAGGATGGAATAGCAGGTATGAAAATAGTTGATATACTGGAGGAAGGAATATCCCAGCAGCTTGGGGAGGTCATATCCTCAGTCAAGGTTGAAGGTGAAGTGGAAGGGGTAATATTCAGCAACTCATACTATTTTAACATCAAGGGGGTTGACCTCGGAGATGGGGTGGTGGGTATAACCTTTTGTGAAAGGGCAGGTTACCTGGATAATTTCAGGAAATCCGAAAAGGCCAAGCTGAACCTTCTCGAGAGCCTGCCGGGGATGGTATACCGCTGCAAGTTTGACCAGCACTGGACAATGGAATACGTGTCAGAGGGCTGCAGAGATCTGACGGGCTATGATGTGGACAGCCTGATTGACAACAATGAAATATCCTACAATGAAATAATAGATGAGAAGTACAGGAATAAATTGTGGAGCCAGTGGGAGGATGCGGTGACGGAAGGTAGGATGGTAAGAAGCGAATACGAAATCATCACAGCCTCAGGTGAGAAAAAATGGGTTTATGAGCAGGGGCAGCCTGTTTTTGACAAGGAAGGAAATCTTGTCATCCTTGAGGGTATGATTGTTGATATCACCCAGCAGAAGGAAAGGGAGGAAAGGATAAACTTCCTGACCTATTATGATGCAATGACAGGAGTATACAACAGAAGGTACTACAATTACACCGTGGATGAGCTGAACAGGGAGGAATCCCTTCCACTGTCCGTAATTGTAGGTGACATAAATGGACTAAAGCTCATAAACGACGCCTTCGGACATGAATATGGAGACCAGCTGATAATAAAAACGGCGGAGCTTCTTAAGGATTCAATAAGAAGCACGGACGTACTGGCTAGAACCGGTGGGGATGAATTTGTCATAATGCTTCCTAATACCCCCATTGACATTGCCAGAATTATAGTGAAGAGGATTGGTCAGGAAGGTGATTTAATTAACCAGCTGAACATGGATTCCCCGGTGCAGATCAGCATTTCTCTTGGCTATGCAACAAGGGAGACCATGGAGGAGAAGCTTTCTGAAACAATAAAGCTGGCCGAGGACCATATGTACAAGAACAAGCTCTTTGACCATAAGAGCACCCATGGTACAATCATAAAATCAATCAGGAACTCTCTTCTCCGCCGTGGAGAGGAAAGCGAGGAGAATCTTACAAATATGGAGATTGTGGCCATGAAGATGGGCAAGAGAATCGGATTCAATGAAGAGATGCTTGATAAGCTCCAAACCCTTGTATCAATACATGACATCGGTAAGATCACTATCGATACCGAGCTTCTAAACAAGGAGGAGCCGCTCACCAAGGAGGAATGGGAGATAATCAGAAAGCATCCTGAGATGGGCTACAGAATTGCCATGGCATCCCTTGAGCTTGCTGCCATATCAGACTACATCC
>JANKMX010000053.1 GCA_024649995.1 Gudongella sp.
TTAATGGCAGGAAGGTAATCAACCTTTCGTCAAACAACTATCTGGGATTTGCCAACAACCCTAGAATGAAGAAGGCCGCAATTGAAGCGGTAGAAAAATATGGAGTAGGGTCAGGTGCAGTTCGTACAATTATCGGTAACATGGATATTCACGAGAAGCTTGAGGAAACCCTTGCAAAATTCAAGAGGGAAGAGGCAGCCTTTATCTATCAATCAGGATTTAACTGCAATGCGGGTACAATACAGGCAATTACCGAGGCCGGTGACCTGATAATTTCGGATGAACTCAATCATGCCTCAATAATTGACGGTGCAAAACTTTCCAAGGCTGCAAAAACAATCTACAAGCACTCAGATATGGAAAGCCTGGAGTCCATTCTTAAGGAAAACAAGGACAAATATAGAAATATGCTGATTATAACCGACGGAGTTTTCAGCATGGATGGGGATATTGCCAAGCTTCCTGAGATAGTCGAATTGGCTGAAAAGTACGGTGCAATGACCTATGTTGACGATGCACATGGATCAGGGGTACTGGGAGAAAGTGGAAGAGGTACGGTAGACCATTTTGGACTTCACGGTAGAATTGACTTTACTATCGGAACACTTTCCAAGGCAATAGGAGTAATAGGAGGCTATGTTGCTGGCTCAAAGACCATGTACGAATGGTTGAGCCACAGAGCAAGACCAGTTCTATTCTCAACATCCCTGCCACCAGCCGCAGTAGGCGCAATCACTGAGGCTCTTCATATGCTTATGGAATCCACCGAGTACACCGATAAGCTGTGGGATAATGCAGCTTATTTCAAGGAGAAGATGGGTTCTCTTGGATTTGACACCGGACATAGTGAAACTCCAATAACGCCAGTTATCATAGGAGATGAGGCAAAGACAATGGAGTTTAGCAAAAGACTTCTTGATAAGGGAGTCTTTGTATCAGGCATCGTATTCCCAACGGTTCCCAAGGGAACGGGAAGATTGAGATGCATGGTAACTGCAGCCCACTCAAGGGAACAGCTTGATCAGGCGGTAAAAGCCTTCAAGCAGGTTGGAGAAGAGATGGGAATATTATAGTTTAAGCTTGAAGAGGGGGTAACCCCTCTTTTCTTTATGCCGAAAATAGTATAATATGGAAATAACAAACATCAAGGGGTGTAAATATGATAATTGGTGCATGCTCACTTGAACTTCATATATTTGAGGTCTATTCCCTCAAGGAGAAAAGACATGTTATAAAAAGCTTGCTTGGAAGGCTTCAGTCACGGTACAATATTTCCGTTGCTGAAGTTGATAAGTTCGACGTATGGCAGTCGGCAACAATAGGCTTTGCATGCGTATCAAATGAAACAAAGCATGTGAGAAGCATCATAAGCAATGTTATGAACTTTGTGGATGCTGATGGAAGAGTAGAAATAACAAATCATGAGATTGAGATATTGTAGGTGATCAAAATGAGAAAGAGATTGACAAAAAATGAGAAGCATCAGGTTCTTGATATTCTTGATGAGCTTTACCCAAATGCCAGAGCGGAACTTAACTTTCGAAATCCCTTTGAGCTATTGATAGCCACAATCCTGTCAGCACAATGTACGGATGTAAGGGTAAACAAGGTTACCGAAGAAATGTTTTTGGAGCTGAAGGTTCCCATGGATTATATTGATTTGGGTGAGGAAGCCTTGGAGAATAAAATAAGGAGCTGTGGGCTTTCAAAGTCAAAGAGCAGGAACATAATCGGAGCCTGCGAAAAAATGTTGTCCAAATATGATGGCAGGGTTCCTGAGACAATAGAGGAGCTTATGGAACTTCCAGGAGTTGGAAGGAAGACAGCCAATGTGGTTGCCAGCAATGCCTTTGGAATACCAGCCATTGCAGTTGATACCCATGTATTTAGAGTTTCAAATCGTATCGGCTTGGCATCTTCAAAGAATGTGGAAGGGACGGAAAAGGATCTCATGAAGGCCATACCAAGGGATCGATGGACCAAAGCCCATCATCAGATGATTTTTCACGGTAGAAGAGTATGCAAGGCAAGAAGTCCTCTTTGCGAGGATTGCCTTGTCAGCGTTCTTTGTCTTTATTATATAAACGGGGTGGGAAAATGAAAAAAGGAAGCATAATTACAGTAGCCGTAGTACTTCTTTTGGCTATCACCGGAATGGGAGGCTACTATTATCTTGATAACTACATGGCAGGTGATACATTCTATGAAGGCATACTAATTGATGGACATCCAATGGGAGGTTTGACACTTGAGGAGGGAATCCGTCAACTCCAGGAATCAAAGGAGGAGGAGCTGGAAAGGACTATAAAGATAGAAGTAGATGGTGAAGCTGCGTACTCAAGCACAATTTCACTAGGCAATCTCCAGCTGGAGTACAATATACAGGAAGTTGCAACAGAGGCATTCCAGTTAGGGAGAAGGGGAAATATCCTGGAGAGATACACTGAAATTAGAAATATGGAAGAAAACCCTGTCAGCTTCAATCTTGAACGTAGCTTAAAGCTGGACAATCTGGAGACCATGGTGGATGAAATGGCTGCCAAGGTTGAAAAGAAGCCTATTGATGCTAAATTCACCTTCAATGACGGCGAGATGGAGATCCTTGAAGCTGCTGAGGGCATAATGCTTGATCGGGAAGCCTTCATGACAGAAGTGTCAAATATGGGAGATGATATTCTAGAAGCGGATACCCTTTATGTTCCATTGAAAAAAATACAACCGGAGGTGGAGGAAGAATATTACTCAAGGATCAACGGTATTATTGGAGAATTTTCAACCAGCTTTGCAGGAAGCTCAGCTGGGAGGAGCCACAATATCAGACTTTCAGCGGAATCTTTTGATGGAATGCTTGTAATGCCTGGACAGGAGGTTTCCTACAATAAAACAACGGGTCCCAGACAGGCAAGTCTAGGATACAGGGAAGCACCTGTAATCCAGAATGGAGAATTGATTCCGGGGATGGGCGGTGGAGTATGTCAGACTTCAACAACACTCTACAACGCTCTACTGCTGGCAGACATGACAATTGTGGAGAGAAGTCCTCACTCAATACCACCGGCTTATGTACCTAGAGGTACAGATGCAGCCGTGGCAACAGGTTATCTAGATTTGATATTCAGAAATGATTTTGATTACCCTGTGCTGATTGACAGCAGGGTTGAAGGAACACGGGTTTATTTTTATATTTATGGTGACAGGGAGAACAGGGATTATTCTGTTAGGATTACCACAAGCCATATTTCCACCATACCATATAAGGTGCATGAGAATTTGGATGGTGCCTTGACACCTGGCACAAGGGAGCTTGTTCAAGAGGGAAGAAACGGCTACAAGGTGAATTCCTTCAAGTCCATAGTGAAAAATGGAGAAATAGTAAGCACTGAGCAGTTGTCACATGACTACTACAGGGAGAGGGACTTCATCTATAAGATTGGTCCGGAGCCGGTTGTGGAGATGAAAATCCCTGAGGTTACATCACCTATAGAGGATACCCAAGAGCCTCAGGACCAGGAGAGCGTGGATGATAGTGAAGATTCTGGTATAGTAGTCTATCCATCTCAGCAGGAGGAAGTGGAGGACACAGATTCCAAGGAGGATGTTGAACAGGATACATCAACTGAGGATCAAGGTTGATTTAGTCATTTGATTCTGATATCATGTAGAAAGACAATCAAATAATATCTGTAACAGGTATCTCACATTTGAGATTTAATAGGGAAAGTGGTGCAAATCCACTACAGCCCCCGCTACTGTAAACGGGAACGAAGTCAGCAAAAAGCCACTGGTGAACCGGGAAGGCGCTGAACCGAGGATGAACCGTAAGTCAGGATATCTGCCTGTGACAATTTATTAGTGCTTTGCCTCGGAGGGAGGGATGTATTTGTTCTGCCAATATAGCCCATCTCCTGATGGGCTTTATTTATTGTAAAAAAGGAGAGATGTATCGTGAAAAAAGGATTTTTATTATTACTTGTTATGATGCTTGCAATCGGGCTTCTGGCCGGCTGCAGCACTGAGCCGGAGACGGTTCAACCAGAGGAGCAGCCTGAGGCTCAAGAAGAAAACCTTGAGGAAACAATGGATGATTTTGGGAATGCAATAATCTTTGAGAATCCTCCAGAGAGGATTATCTCCCTTGCACCCAGCAACACGGAAATACTGTTTGCCATAGGTGCAGGAGACAAGGTTGTAGGTGTAACAACCTATGATGACTATCCTGAAGAGGTACTTGATATCGAAAAAATTGGTGACTTCAATGGTATAAATCTGGAGAGAATAATTGAGCTTGAGCCGGATCTTGTAATAAACTATGGCGATGGAGTAACAGAAGAGAATGAAAGGCTTCTTGAGGCAGGAATACAGATTGCTGGATTTGAACCTGAGAGCATTGAGGAAATAACCGATACAATTCTTAGGATTGGAGAGATCACGGGGCACAAGCAGGAGGCTTTGGATATTGTGGATGAAATGAATTCAAAGGAAGCTGAGCTTTTAGCCAAGATTGAGGGCCTGGAAAATAAGACGGTTTTCTACGAAATCTGGCATGAGCCTCTAATGGCAGCAGGACCTGGCTCATTTGTCGATGAACTGATAGTAATTGCCGGAGGAGAAAATATCGCAGGGGATGCTGAGGGAGACTACCCCCAGTTTGACTTGGAGCAGCTTATCGAAAGAAATCCAGAGGTTTATCTAACCGCAAATGACCTTCCAGAGAAAACCGTTGAGTCCATAAAGGAAAGACCGGGATACAGTGAGATTGATGCCATTAAGAACGACAGGGTTTACCTAATAGACGGTAACGTTATTTCAAGACCAGGACCAAGAATAATTCAGGCTCTGGAAATGATTATAGAGGCTATTCATCCAGAAGTAAAAAACTAAGGCTGTGATTGATATGAAGGGTAAGATCCGGATAAAGTCATACGGATTCACCATGCTGGTATTGTTCGTTTTGTTGATATTGATGATTGGAATAACCTCAACCATTGGATCGGCAAGCATAAGTCCAATTGATGTATATAAGGTGGTCCTATCAAAGGTACCTTTGATAGGTGATGTTCTTGGTACAGATACCATAACTCCGGCACAGCATTCAATCATATGGAGTGTTAGACTTCCAAGGGTATTGCTTGGAGTAATCGTGGGAGCAGGACTTTCCATATCCGGAGCATCCTTTCAGGGACTTCTAAAGAATCCCATGGCTGACCCATATATTCTGGGAATCTCCTCAGGTGCTGCCCTTGGTGCTGCTATCGCAATTATATTGAAGCTTGAGACCGCCTTCATTGGATTTTCGGGGATTTCAATAATGGCATTTGTCGGCGCACTGATTGCTGTGACACTGGTTTACAATATCGGTAGGATTAGAAGTCAGGTGCCAGTGACCACGCTTCTATTGGCAGGGGTCGCAGTTGGTCAGTTTCTGACTGCCATAACATCCCTTTTGATGGTTATGTATAATAGGGACATGACGAAAATAATATATTGGACATTGGGTAGTTTGGCTGGGAAGGGATGGAATCCAATCACTACAATGTCAATACCCATAATAGCTGCAATGGTGATCCTTTTGTTTTTTTCAAGGGATATAAATATAATGCTGACTGGTGAGGAATCTGCAAAGAGTCTTGGGGTAAATGTTGAGAGGATAAAGGTCTATATACTTCTTCTTGGAACCTTCATAACTTCCATGGCAGTTTCCGTAAGTGGAATAATCGGTTTTGTAGGTCTAATAATTCCACATATAGTTCGACTGATTGTTGGACCTGACCATAGGATACTTCTACCGGCATCTGCAATTGTAGGAAGCATATTTATGGTTTTTACAGATACAATAGCAAGAACTGTTATCTCCCCAATGGAAATTCCGGTGGGCATAATAACGGCAATATTTGGAGGACCATTCTTTATTTACCTTCTGAGAAGCAAGAAGAAGGCTCTCTAATTGATAAGGTAGTGATATTATGATGTCAGTAAGTGCAAAAAACCTAGTTTTTGGATACTCTTCAACCCCTGTCATCAGGGATGTCAGCTTCCAGGTGGACAAGGGTGAATTCATAAGTATACTAGGACCCAATGGATCTGGAAAATCCACCCTGTTGAAAACCATCA
This sequence comes from Gudongella sp., assembly GCA_024649995.1. Taxonomy (GTDB): domain Bacteria; phylum Bacillota; class Clostridia; order Tissierellales; family Tissierellaceae; genus Gudongella. The sequence goes on from JANKMX010000053.1 coordinate 6,112, forward strand.
ACGGCCTTTACATACCTTCATCTGGAAGGATTGAGCTGATGGGCGAGAATATCGAAAGATACAAGAGAAGGGATATAGCTAGAAGGATCTCCCTTGTACCCCAGGATACAAGCCTACAGTTTGAGTTTACAGTTGAAGAGGTAGTAACCATGGGAAGGCACCCATTCAAGGGAAGATTTGAAAAAGAGGATGAAAGGGATCGAAAGCTTATCTATGAAGCCATGGAAATGACAAATACCTTTGATATAAGGGATAGGCTTATAACAGAAATTTCAGGAGGAGAACGACAAAGAGTGTACATAGCAAAGGCTTTGGCACAGAATACGGAAATAATTCTCCTGGATGAACCCACATCACATCTGGACATTAACCATCAGATCGATATCCTTAATCTTTTGAGAAGGATGAACCAGGAAAAGGGTATTACCATAATACTTGTCATACACGACATTAATCTTGCAACAAGGTTTTCTGACAGGATTTTGCTTCTAAAGAAGGGGAGCATCATCAGTCAGGGAACTCCAGAGGATGTAATAACTACTGAGAACATTCTCAACGCCTATGGAATGAGGGCTGCTGTGGAGAGAAACAGGTACACCGGGCATATATCTGTTATACCCCTTGAGGTGAACAAGCGTATCCGTAGCGAACTGAACATAAAGGTTCATGTGATATCTGGAGGTGGCTCGGGTCAGGATCTGATCAATGTACTTTACCACAGAGGTTACCAGCTGAGCCTGGGTGTACTAAATGCAGGGGATACGGATTGGCAATATGCCAGGAGTCTCAAGATTCCACTATCTGAGGAAAAGCCATTTTCGGCTATTTCTGACAGGGCGGCCAAGAAAAACAGGGAGATGCTTGCTGTAGCAGATCTTGTGATAATGACCAATGTACCAATTGGAGGCGGCAATCTCCGGAATCTGAAAATGGCATGGGAGTCTTTGGAAAATGGCAAGAAGGTATACTACCTGGAGGACAGAGATTATGACGAGTTCGACTATACAGGAGGGGAGGCAACCGCACTCTTGGAACGGATGATTGAAAATGGGCTGATTGTTGTTGATTCAATGGAGCAGCTGCTAAGGGCAATTTCATAAGTGGGACAAGGGTCGGGGATGTTCTCTCCGGCCCTTTGTTCTTTTATTTTCTCAATCTGTATGGTATATTATTTGTGACAGGAGGAATCAAATGGATATAAAGCTAATCGCAATAGATATGGATGGGACCCTGCTTGACAGTAGCAACAGGTTGACCGAAAGAACCAGAAAAGCAATAGATATGGCCAAGAAAAAGAACATTGAAGTGGTAATTGCCACAGGAAGAGTTTTGAAATCAGCCTTGTACTATTCAGACATGCTTAAGCTGGACAGCTACATTGCGGCGTGTAATGGAGCTATTGTTGTTGACAACAAAGGTAGGGATATTTTCAGAAAACCAATAGACAAGAAAAAGCTTGAAAAGATTATGGAAATAGGGCATAATATGTCAGTGTATTTTCATTTCTACAACGAAGACACCTTTTTCACCAAGACCTATGTAAAGGAAATAGTAGAATATTATTCGTCATCCAATGGAAAATTCACAGGACAATCCATAGATGTTGATATTTATGAGAAAATGGAGGATATATCAAGTAGAACAGACCTTGATGTGTTTAAGTTTCTTTTTATTGACAACAATCCTGACAAATTGGAGCAGCTTAGGGAAAACCTCAACCTTGTAGAGGGGATTTCCATATCAAAGAGCTGGGCAAACAATCTGGAGGTTATGGAGGAAGGAATATCCAAAGGCAGAAGTTTGGAACACCTATGCCAGCTGATGAACATTTCTCTGGAAAACACAATGGCCATTGGTGACAACGAGAATGATCTGTCCATGCTTTCACTGGCAGGTCTCAGTGTAGGGATGGGAAATGGTGCCAAAGCAGTCTTGGAAAATGTTGATTATGTCACAGAAGACAATGATCATGATGGAGTTGCCAGGGCTATTGAAAGGTTTGTGCTTTAAGCATATAAATTGGAGGTAGAAAATGGCTTTAAACATTGTTCTGGTGGAGCCCGAGATTCCACACAACACTGGTAGCATTGCCAGGACCTGTGCTTTGACGGGGACAGTTCTTCATCTTGTAAGACCACTTGGGTTTTCAATAACTGACAAGCATCTCAAGAGGGCAGGACTTGATTATTGGCCACTGGTTGAGCTGAAGTACTATGACAGCTTTCAGGAGGTCTTGGATAACAACCCTGACGGGGATTTTTATTTTGCAACTACAAAGGCCGAAAAGAATTATTCACAATTCAAATACGGGGATAACTCCTTTTTTGTTTTTGGAAAGGAGACAAAAGGTCTTCCTGAGAGTCTGATCAATGAAAATCTCGAGACTGCAATTCGGATACCCATGAAGAAAAACATAGCAAGATCACTTAATCTATCAAACTCAGCAAATATTATTATTTTTGAAGCATTAAGACAGCTGGACTTTCCAGAGCTTAAATGATATATTTTTTAGGTTGTGCAATCATTAATTTCTAGTTCTTAAAATTTAGAAGACAAAGGGGGAAACAGAAATGGATACGGCTCTTCCGGTATTAGGTGGCTTGGGGTTGTTTCTTTTTGGAATGAACACCATGGGTGACGGTCTTGAAAAGGCTGCAGGGAACAAGCTTAAAAAGATGATAGAACGCCTTACCAGAAATCGACTTATGGCAGTATTGGTAGGTATTGTGGTAACAATTGCGGTGCAAAGTAGTAGTGCCACTACTGTAATGGTTATAGGTTTTGTCAATGCTGGACTTATGACCCTTCCACAGGCTGTAGGGATAATTATGGGTGCAAATCTTGGTACTACGGTCACAGCACAGCTAGTTGCATTTAAACTGACGGAGGTTGCTCCACTGGCGGTAGCAATAGGAGTTGCAATCTGGATAGGTGCAAAAAACAAGAAGGCAAAGACCTACTCTGAAATACTTATTGGCTTTGGTATATTGTTTATCGGAATGGATATGATGGGTGATGGATTAAAGCCATTGGCTCAGCTTCCAGCATTCACAAATGTAATGACAAGCCTTAACAACCCATTCCTTGGAATGCTTGTTGGTCTTGGACTTACCACAATTGTACAGAGTAGTTCCGCATCCATAGGACTCTTGCAAGCCTTGGCAGGAGAAGGCCTTATTTCAATGAACCTTGCATTTCCGATTCTTTTTGGTGAGAATATCGGAACTACAACAACAGCCATGATATCAAGTATCGGAGCGAACAAGACCGCGAAAAGGGCAGCTATAATTCACTTTTTATTCAATTTAGTTGGTACCATCATGTTCATGACAATATTCAGATATCCAATAGAGTGGCTGGTTACCTATATTTCGCCAGGTGATGTCCAGAGACAGATTGCAAATGCCCACACATCATTCAATCTTATCAACCTTGTGATTCAGTTTCCATTTGCCCTTCTTTTGGTTAAAGCTGCAGAAAAGCTTGTTCCAGGAGAGGATACAGAAGAGATCACAGAGTCCAAATATCTTGATAAGCGTATAATCGAGACTCCATCAATAGCTCTTGGTCAGGCAACACGGGAGGCACTTAGAATGGGTGATATGGTTCTGGAGAATCTGGCAGCTGCAAGAACTGCGATGCTTGAGGACAAGATCGAGCTGATAGACTCAATCCTTGAAAGGGAGAGGGTCATAAATAGGATTCAAAGAGAAATTACTGACTATCTTGTTAGACTTTCCAATGCATCTCTTTCAGATGAACAGCATGCAGATGTAAATGCTTTGCTATATATAATTGGAGACATTGAAAGGGTTGGGGACCACATTGAAAACATGAGTGAGCTGGCCCAGTATAAATCTGACAACAATCTTTACTTTACTCCTCAAGCTGTGGATGAAATGGGAGAGATGTACGACCTTTGTACAGAAGTCTTCCAGTCAGCCCTAACATCCTACAAGGATACAGATGAAGCTTTGGCAAGACAGGTTCTCATTCTTGAGGATGAAGTTGACAGACTTGAAAGACAGAATAGAACCAACCACATAGATAGACTGAACAAGATGATGTGCAGTACTGGAGCGGGTATTGTGTTCCTGGATGGAATCAGCAACCTTGAAAGAATTTCAGATCACTCAAGGAATATAGCCATGTATGTACTTGATAAATTTAAGGAATAATGTTTATTAAAAAAATGGAAATTAACTATTGATTAGTACAATTAAATACAGTATAATGAGCATGTCAAGGTTGTTAAAAACGTAACAAAATATTTGGGAAAATTCTGAACATTTCTGGATGATAGTAGCGGGAGAGACCACAATTGTGGCGCCGAAGGAGTAATTAACAGAGCTAGCCCCTCTGTTGCGAATCTCTCAGGCAACAGGACCGCTTCAGGACAGAACTCTGGAAAGCGTCGTTTACACCGAAGGAGCAATTTCATGCTTGGCAATGAAAGAATCTCTCAGGTCAATAAACAGAGTAAGTAGGCAAGGTCTATTTATTCTGTTTTTTTTTTAGCAGAATTGTGGAGATGGTATAAGACCTAAGGATATTTTGTAGAAGGAGGGAAATGGATGATTTATGATGTAGTGATTATTGGAGCTGGTCCAGCTGGACTTTCAGCAGGCTTGTACGCTGCAAGAGCAAGGATGAGCACACTGATAATCGAAAAGGAAGCAGCTGGTGGGCAGATTGCCACCACTGACGAGGTTGCCAACTACCCTGGATCAATTGAAGATGCTACGGGGCCTTCATTGGTTGCCAGAATGGTTGAGCAGGCTGAAGGATTTGGTGCAAAAAGAGTTACAGATACAATTGAAGATGTGGACGTAACTGGTAAAATCAAAATCCTAAAGGGTGAGAAGGAAGAGTATCAGGCAAAAACAGTTATTGTAGCAGCAGGAGCTGTACCCAAGCACATCGGATGCAAAGGGGAAAAGGAACTTACAGGCAGGGGCGTTTCATATTGTGCAACCTGTGATGGAGCTTTCTTTGAAGATCTAGAAGTATTCGTTGTTGGTGGAGGCGACTCAGCTGTGGAAGAGGCAATGTACCTCACAAAGTTTGCAAGAAAGGTTACAATTGTCCACAGAAGAGATCAGTTAAGAGCTGCCAAATCCATTCAGGAAAAGGCATTCAAGAACGAAAAGATTGAGTACCTTTGGGACTCTGTAATAACTGAGCTTAAGGGAGATGGACTACTTGAATCCATGATTGTCAAGAACGTGAAGACAGGCGAGGAAAAGGAAATCTTTGCAGATGAGGATGATGGAACCTTTGGAGTATTTGTCTTTATTGGATATGATCCTGCTAACAAACTTTTCGAAGGCCTTGTTGAAATGGAAAATGGGTATATAATTACCGATGACAACATGGCAACAAACATTCCTGGAGTATTTGCTGCAGGAGACAACAGGGTCAAGTCATTGAGACAGGTTGTAACTGCAACGGCAGATGGTGCCATTGCGGCAACACAGGCAGAGAAGTATATTGAGAATAACATGGAATAATAGGAGGGAAAGCTATGATCGAATTAAACAAAGAGAATTTTGAGGAAGAGGTACTAAAGGCAGAGGGAACTGTTCTTGTAGATTTCTGGAGTCCTTCATGTGAACCATGCAAGGCACTTATGCCACATGTACACGAACTGGAAGAGGCTTTTGGAGAGAAGATTAAATTTGCTTCATTGGACATAACCAAGGCAAGAAGAGTTGCCATAGGACAAAAGGTGCTGGGACTTCCAGTAATCGCGATTTATCAGAATGGTGAAAGAGTGGATGGGGTTGTTGGTGATGAGGCTACAACAAAATCCGTTAAAGCGCTTGTGGAAAAATATAGCTAGTTATAACTGGATGTAGGCTTTTATTAGGATAGCAACCAATATTTTGAGGAGGTGAAGCAAATGCGTCTTGAGTTAGGAAAGATACTAATTAAAGATGTAGTATTCGGTGATTCAACTCAGCTTGAGAATGGAGTTCTTACAATAAACAAGTCAGAATTGATTGAACTTGTTATGGAGGACGAGCATATTAAATCAGTTGATGTTGATATCGCCAAACCAGGTGAAAGTGTAAGAATCACACCTGTTAAGGATGTAGTTGAGCCAAGGGTCAAAGTTGAAGGACCTGGAGGGGTATTCCCAGGAGTGCTTTCAAAGGTTGATGTTGTGGGCTCTGGAAAGACCAATGTACTGAAGGGTTGTTCTGTAATGACAACCGGAAAGATTGTTGGATTCCAGGAAGGTATCGTGGACATGTGCGGACCTGGTGCTGAGTACACGCCATTTTCAAAGCTGATCAACATCGTTGTTAATTGTGAGCCGGTTGATGGTTTGAAGCAGCATGACCACGAAAAGGCAGTGAGATTTGCAGGCTTCAAATCGGCAGCATACATCGCTGAAACTGCAAAGTCATTGACACCTGACGAAGTTGAGGTTTTTGAAACTGATACTTTTGTGGATGGGATGAAAAAATATCCTGACCTTCCAAAGGTAGGATATGTACACATGCTTCAGACACAAGGTCTACTACATGACACTTATGTATATGGCGTAGATGCAAAGCAGATTGTACCTACAATACTTTATCCTACAGAAATCATGGACGGAGCAATTGTTAGTGGAAATTGCGTTTCAGCATGTGACAAGAATACAACCTACCATCACCTGAACAATCCTGTTGTTCATGACCTGATGGCAGCGCACGGCAAAGAAATCAATTACGTTGGAAATATAATCACAAACGAAAACGTATATCTTGCTGACAAGGAAAGATCATCAAACTGGACGGCCAAATTGGCTGAATACCTTAACCTTGATGGAGTGGTAATATCACAGGAAGGCTTTGGCAATCCAGATACTGACCTTATCATGAACTGTAAGAAAATCGAAGCAAAGGACATCAAGACTGTAATAATCACTGATGAGTATGCCGGAAGAGACGGCGCAAGCCAGTCACTGGCCGATGCGGACAAGTCAGCGGATGCGGTTGTTACAGGAGGAAATGCAAACGAAGTAATAACTCTTCCAAAGATGGACAAGGTTATAGGAACACTTGCATACACTGACATCATTGCAGGTGGTTTTGATGGAAGTTTGGCTGATGATGGTACAATCACAGTTGAGATTCAGGCCATAACAGGTGCTACAAACGAAATGGGCTTCAATAAGATGTCAGCAAAAGGATTTTAGGAAATAAAAGATTTGTAGAATAATAAAATAAAGGAAAGGATGTGGCAAGATGTCAATATTTAACGAGAGCTCAAAAGTAATCGTAATTGGCGATAGAGACGGTATTCCAGGCCCAGCCATGGAAGAATGCATAAAGACCACACCTGCAGAGGTAGTATTTTCAGCGACAGAATGTTTTGTCTGAACGGCTGCAGGAGCAATGGATCTTGAGAATCAAAAGAGGGTAAAGGACCTAACTGAGAAATACGGAGCGGAGAACGTAGTAGTATTGATCGGTGGAGCAGAGGCTGAATCAGCAGGATTGGCTGCAGAGACAGTAACAGCAGGAGACCCTACATTCGCAGGACCATTGGCAGGAGTTCCGTTGGGACTTAAAGTATACCACGCAGTAGAGCCAGAATTTAAGGAATCAGTTGACGCAGATGTATATGATGACCAGATCGGCATGATGGAAATGGTGCTTGATGTGGATGCTATAATCGAAGAAGTTGCATCAATGAGAAAAGAACACGGAAAATACTAAACTCCTAGAGAATAAAGGAGAGGAGGGAATATTATGGCGAAAATTAGAATTGTACACTATATTAACCAATTCTTCGCTGGTATCGGTGGTGAAGAAAAGGCTGACATCAAGCCAGAAGTCAGGGAAGGCGCTGTAGGCCCTGGAATGGCAATACAGGCTGGATTTGGCGGAGAAGCTGAGATTGTAGCTACTGTAATATGTGGAGACAGCTATTTTGGTGAAAATATCGAAGCTGCAAAAGAAGAGGTTCTCCAAATGATTAAGGGATATAGCCCTGACCTATTCATAGCAGGACCGGCCTTCAACGCTGGAAGATATGGTGTTGCATGTGGAACAATCACTGAAGCTGTGCAAAACGAATTGAATGTTCCTGCTCTTACAGGTATGTATATTGAAAATCCTGGAGCAGATATGTACAAGAAAGCTGTATATGTTGTTGAGACGAAGAACAGCGCAGCTGGTATGAAGGATGCAGTTGCAAAAATGGTTCCACTTGCAAAGAAGCTTCTGAGTGGCGAGGAAATTGGTGCACCATCAGAGGAAGGCTACATTGAAAGAGGTATCAGAAAGAACTACTTCACTGAGAAGAGGGGATCCCAGAGAGCTGTTGATATGCTGGTAAAGAAACTTAAAGGTGAGGAGTTCACAACTGAGTATCCAATGCCAGATTTTGATAGGGTAGACCCAAATCCAGCAGTTAAGGATCTTTCAAAGGCGAAGATTGCGCTTGTAACATCTGGCGGAATTGTGCCTAAGGGTAATCCAGACCATATTGAATCTTCATCTGCATCAAAATATGGAAAGTACGATATCGATGGAGTATTTGATCTTACTTCTGAGTCACACGAAACAGCACATGGCGGATTTGATCCTGTTTACTGTAATGAAGATTCAGATAGGGTACTTCCGGTTGATGTTCTCAGAGATCTTGAAAAAGAGGGAAGAATCGGAGAGCTTCACAGATACTTCTACTCAACAACCGGTAACGGTACGGCGGTTGGAAGCTCAAAGAAATTTGCTGAAGAGTTCAGCAAGGAGCTTATTGCTGACGGGGTTGACGCAGTTATTCTTACCTCAACCTGAGGCACCTGTACACGTTGCGGTGCAACGATGGTTAAGGAAATTGAAAGAGCAGGTATCCCTGTAGTTCATATTTGTACAGTGGTTCCAATATCCCTTACTGTAGGAGCGAACAGAATAGTTCCTGCAATTGCAATCCCTCACCCACTTGGAAATCCTTCATTGGATAAGGCTGAGGAAAAAGCACTAAGAAGAAAAATCGTGGAGAAATCTCTGGTAGCACTTGAAACAGAGGTTACTGAGCAAACAGTATTTGATAAATAAAAATTGACTTCAAATGGGTGATAGTAAATACTACACCCATTTGCACAACTATTTTCAATGGAGGTGACTCGTTTGAGTTATTCAGTAGTAAAAGGAACAAGCTATGTACTTGTGCATGCACCAGACATGGTACTGCATAATGGTACAACACAGACAACTGAGAAGCATTTGAATCCAAATTCAGAATATCTAAAGAACTTGCCAAATAGTCTAAGGAGCTTTGATGAGGCGGTAAACTATCTTCCAAATCAGGTTTATATTGGCAACAACAAGCCTGCAGACCTAAGAAAAGATCCACAGCCTTGGGTTGGGAAAAATGTTGAAGGAGCATCAAGGCACGGTAAGCTTGGCGAGATAATGCCACAGGATGAGTTCATTGGACTTATCAAGATTGTGGATGCATTTGAGCTTGTAAAGCTTAATAAGGAGTTCACTGCAGATGTGAAGAAAAAGCTAAACGATCATCCACTGGTTAAGGATGAATTGGTTGCCAAGCTTAAGGAAGGCGAGGAAATGGCCGACATTCAAAAGCTCATTGAAGAGCAGGGAGCAGAGCCTGTATATATGAACAATGAAGTAATTGGATGTATCAAGAGAGCTCATGATGTTGATGTTAATCTTAATGCACACGTAATATTTGAGAACCTGGTATCAAAGGCATCAGGTGTTCTTGCTGCACTTCATCTGCTTGACAAGTCGGATATCAATGCAGAGGATATTGAATACGTTCTTGAGTGTTCAGAGGAAGCCTGTGGTGATATGAACCAGAGAGGCGGAGGCAACTTTGCAAAGGCAATTGCTGAGGTTGCTGGACTTTCAAAGGCTTCAGGATCTGATGTAAGAGGCTTCTGTGCTGCGCCGACACATGCAATGATATCAGCTGCATCATTGGTCAAGGCAGGAACCTTCAAGAATGTCCTTATTGTATCAGGTGGATCAACTGCTAAGCTTGGAATGAATGGAAAGGACCACGTCAAGAAAGAGCTGCCAATCCTTGAGGATGTAATAGGAGGATTTGCCGTACTTGTAAGCGAAAACGATGGAACCAGCCCCGTTCTAAGAACAGATCTTGTGGGAAGACATACTGTAGGTACAGGCTCGTCACCACAGGCAGTTATAACTTCACTAGTAACGGAGCCTCTTGACAGAGGTGGACTTAAAATAACAGATATTGACAAGTACTCAGTTGAGATGCAGAATCCAGATGTTACAAAACCAGCAGGAGCAGGAGATGTACCAAATGCAAACTACAAGATGATCGCAGCCCTTGGAGTAAAAAGAGGGGAAATTGAAAGAACTGCACTTAATGACTTCATTGTAGAGCATGGAATGGAAGGATGGGCACCTACCCAGGGTCACATTCCTTCAGGAGTTCCCTATGTGGGCTTTGCTAAAGAGGATATTGAAGCAGGAAAAATAACAAGATCAATGATAGTTGGTAAGGGAAGTCTTTTCCTTGGTAGAATGACAAACCAGTTCGATGGAGTTTCAATAGTTATGGAGAAAAATCCTGGAGTAGTGGAGGAAAGCAAAGGCGTATCTGAACAAGAAGTCAGAGGTCTTGTAGCTGAGGCTATGAGAGATTTTGCTTCACATCTCCTTCAAGGTTAGAGGTGATATGATGTCTGAAAACAATGTAAAAGCCATGATTGGCAAGGTATTCAACGACATTGCCGACGCCATGGAAACCGGCCAGTTCGGACAAAGGGTCAGAGTGGGAATAACGACCCTAGGTAGTGAACTGGGTGTAGAAAACATGGTAAAGGGTGCGGAGCTTGCCCAAAAGAGAGACAGCTCTGTGGAGGTTGTGCTTATTGGACCAAAGGTTGAATCTGACCTTACCCAGGTAGTCGTTGATACAGAAGAAGAAGGCTACAAGAAGATGGAGGAAATGCTCGATGCGGGTGATATTGGAGGATGTGTGACCCTTCACTACAGCTTCCCCATAGGCGTTTCAACAGTAGGAAGGGTTGTTACTCCTGGTAGAGGAAAGGAAATGTTTGTTGCAACCACAACAGGAACATCATCTTCACATAGAGTTGAAGCAATGGTAAAGAACGGAGTCTATGGTATCATTTCCGCCAAGGCCATGGGAGTTGTGAATCCGACACTTGGGATTCTAAATGTGGATGGTGCAAGACAGGTGGAGAGAGCATTCAAGGAGCTTATTGCAAATGGCTATGACTTGAATTTCACTGAATCGGCCAGAGCTGACGGAGGAGCTGTAATGAGAGGAAATGACCTCCTTGCAGGCACACCTGATGTAATGGTAACCGATACTCTTACAGGAAACATCCTTATGAAGATGTTCTCTTCATTTACGACAGGAGGAAGCTATGAGTCCCAGGGATTTGGCTATGGACCAGGAATCGGAGAAGGCTACGACAGACTGGTACTGATACTTTCAAGAGCCTCAGGGTCACCTGTGGTTGCCAATGCAATAAGCTATGCAGCTGATCTTGTTAAGGGTGAAGTGCATGCTGTTGCCAAGAAGGAGTTTGAAGCTGTGAACAAGGCTGGATTCAAGGAAGTCCTTGCTTCACTGACAAAGGAAACAAAGAAGGAAGCCAGCGATGAAAAGGTTGAGGCGCCTGAAAAGGAGCCTGTTACCGGCACAATCGATGGAATAGATATAATGGAGCTTGATGACGCTGTTGAGGTTCTTTGGAAGAACAAGATATACGCTGAATCAGGTATGGGCTGTACTGGACCAATCGTAATGGTCAATGAGACCAAGCTAAATGAGGCTTTGGTTGTATTGGCTGGGGCAGGCTACGATGTTGGAGAGGCAGATCCCTGTTAGTGATAAAACCCCGGAGAATATTCTCCGGGGTTTTAAAATAACGCAATAAGAACCGGAACCGTTGCGTTATTTTGTAGTTGTTACAATAATAAGCAGTGAATTGTTAATGACCGACAATTCTGATATAATCAAAAGTAGATGAAAGGAGGTGGGACATGTGAGGTTGAATTATGACCTGACACTTGAACAAAGCCAGAAGCTCATTATGACACCTGAACTCAGACAGGCCATACAACTACTCCAGTATACGAGTCTTGAACTGAACAGCTATTTAAAAAGGGAAATGGAGGAGAATCCACTTCTTGAACTGGAAGGAACCTCCGAAGATAATCAGAGCATGGAAACACTCAAGGATGAAAAGGATATTGACTGGAAGGAATTTCTGGAAAGCTATGATGACATAAGTTACAGGTCAGAGGTTGATAGAAATCGCAAGGAGTATTCCTTTGAAAATTTTGTGTCCTATACACCTTCTTTGAAGGATTATCTTATAGAGCAACTAAATATGATAAGTCTTGATGCTGCGGAATATCGGATTGCTGATTACATCATCCAAAACATCAACTCCAATGGATACCTTGATTCAACTGTTGTTGAAATCTCATCCCAGCTACATGCTTCAGAGGAGGAAGTGGAGGCTGTCTTGACTGTGATACAATCATTTGAACCGTATGGTGTTGGTGCTAGAAGCCTTAAGGAATGTCTGCTGATTCAGGTAAGGGATGAAAAGGATTTCCTTATAAAAAGAGTTATAAATGATCATCTTGAGGACATTGCTTCAAATAAAATCGCCTCCATAGCCAAGGAGCTGGACATATCAATCCAGAAAGCTCAGGAATATGTGGATTTTATTAAGTGTCTGGAACCAAAGCCAGGAAGAACCTTTAGAGGTGATGGAGACGACACCAGGTATATCACTCCAGATGCATCAATAGAGGAAATTGATGGGGAGTATGTAATATTCATAAATGATGTGACAGGTCCCAGATTGAATATAAACCAGTACTACAAAAGCCTCTTGAAGGATGGAGGAGATGTGGAGACCACTGAATTTCTACAAGAGAAGCTAAATTCAGCAATGTGGCTGATCAAAAGCATTGAACAGAGAAGACAGACCCTTTACAAGGTTGTGGAATCAATTCTCAAGTATCAGAAGGAGTTTCTGATTCACGGTGAAAAAAGGCTTGTACCCCTCACACTGAAGGATGTTGCTGAAGACATTGAAATGCATGAGTCAACAATCTCAAGAGCAACAAGCGGCAAATATGTTCAAACTCCAAGAGGTGTATTTGAGTTAAAATACTTCTTCACAACAGGTTTATCCGGAAAATCAGGAGAAGTTTCAGCAACCAGTGTAAAATCCATAATAAAGGGTATAGTAGATGGTGAAGACCAAAAGAAACCCCTTAGCGACCAGGTAATTTCCAATATCCTCAAGGAAAGAGGTATGGAGGTTTCCAGGAGGACCGTGGCTAAGTATAGAGATGAGTTGAAGATTCCTTCATCATCTCGAAGGAGAAGGTTTTAAATATCAGAGATGGCTTGAAAAAAGTCTATCTCTGG
>JANKMX010000054.1:0-1959 GCA_024649995.1 Gudongella sp.
CAACCTACGATTATCCCAATTCAGAGGATAAAAACACAAACTATTTTACACTACCGGATCTGCTTTTGTGGTATTTATTTTAGGGTTCAAAGGTAGTGTAGTCTTCCGGAATATCAAAGAGGCTCATATCAACCGAATCGCTGAACTCTTCAATGTGCCAGGTTGACTCGTAATCAGGTCCTGTCATCTCCATTCCAATTAAATCTGCATCATCAAAATAATATCTTATTGTCCCGCCTTCAACCTTGTACTCCTCAAACCTTCTTGTTTCACCCATAAATTCTGAGCTACCGCTTTGACTGTATTCCATTCCATCTGTTTCCAGAACCTCATTTTCATTCATATCAAATTCAGCAGCCTGGTCTGTATCTTCAGGAAATACCATTACCATCTTTTGGTCATGCATGACCATATAGAGCATTCCGTCCTTCTGGATGGTTGTACTGTTGGCCAGATCAGAGTCAAATACAGTTGCAAAATTATCCCCGTCCACTGCGGTTGTTATAGTAGCTTCATATTCCTGACCCTCAATAGTGGTTATAGTCCGGTATTTCATTGTATATCTGTTTCCCATCATAATTTCTGCATAAGCTTCTGAAAGTAGATTTTCCTCTGGCTCCTCCTGAGGTTCTTCATCAATCTGTGCTTCTTCATCAATCTGAGATTCATTTTCAGATGGCTCAGGATTCTCTGGTTCTACAGCTTCAGGTTCAGATTCCATCGGGGCTTCCTGGCTGCAGCCAACAAATGACAAGGAAAGCACCAGAATTAATCCAACAATAATCATATATTTTTTCATTTATATATCCCTCCCTTAGCTCACTACTACCACTCAAAAAATTTATACCCTTAGAATATTAATATATGCAAATCCATAAAGCTCATGAGTGATTAGTCCCAAATCATGTGGTATAATTGAAGCAGCTTATTGCCACGAAGGAAGGTGAGGATATGTCTGGTGCCAAGGAGCAAAGAAATATGGAAAAGCTTTTGGAGAAGTATGACAGGTTGAGGAGACAGACAGCAAAGCTTATCAAGAAAAGAGACCGCATGAGCTATCATACCTATGTTGACTACAAGACAAGGTATGTAATGGAAATTGGAGCCTTGGAATACGAATTTCTTAAGGTTGAGAACAGCTTGTTGAAAATGCGAAGAAAGATTGAATTCATCCATAGCCTTATTGACAATGATGAAAAAATTGACATATCTCTAATAGAGCACATCCTAGATAGGGAGTTTGAAGAAAATGATTTTAAGCTTAAGAATATGGAAAGGGACATCGAAATAGCAAAAATACTCAAGGCAGATAAAAGGCTTTCATTGAAGGATGCAAGAGATTTGGATAGGATATATGAGAAGATGATTTTGGAACTGCATCCGGAAATAAATGCAGAGGTCTCATCTGAGCAGGGCCTGGATTGGGAAAAAATCCTTTGGACATACGAAACATCAGACCTTGAAACCATGAGGTCCCTAAAAAAAGTTCTTGAGGAAGGCAGCCCATCGTATGATCTCAAGGAAGCCGGTTTCTATAAGCTGGAGGATAGGGTTGAAGACCTTCAGGAGACATTTATAAGGGTTGAGGCTGAAATCGAAGAAATGAGTTCCAATTTTCCATTTGATATGATTGACCTTCTTAAGAACAAGCATTGGTTGAATGAAAAAAAGGAAGAATTAAGGGAAAATACTGAAATATACAGAGAAGTCGAGGAAGAACTGGGAAATTATATACTTAAGATACTTCCTCAAAATGCAATTTTCAAGAATTAATGGTTGATTATTAAAATTATGGAGGTAGAGTTGATGAAAGTGACAAAAGACATACAGAATAGCATTTCCAGGCTAAACAGTTCATTGAAGGAGAAGGACAGTGTGGCTCTGGATCTGGAGCTATTTGAAAAAATGATTATCAGGTTTGATTACCTCTCAGCAAGGTGTCGGGAGTGTAAAAGCTTA
>JANKMX010000054.1:1969-19329 GCA_024649995.1 Gudongella sp.
CTTACTGGAGGAAGCCCAGCCTCACTTCAAGGAACTCGTTGAAAACAAGGGGAAGATGGACAGGGCCATTAGGAAAAGGCATGAAAAGCTTAGGGAGAGCATGCTTAAACATTTAAGAAAGGGTCACGGGCTATACAGAATAGGTCATTTTATGGGCATTTATGTTCCATTGGGAATTGCTATAGGTGTAACACTGGGGCTGATAAACAGTAAACTTCTATATTATACTGTTGCCGGAGGAGCAGTTGGATACCTCATAGGTCTTTTGGTCGAAAACTATATAATGAAAAAAAGAAGTAGAATATAGGGTGTAATTTCATTTGAGCTCTCACCTAAAGAGAAAAGAGGAGTAAGGAATGTCAATTATTGAAAGGATAAATGAATCAATTGATACACTGGAAAGAACCCAGAACAAGAAAACCGTTAGATTGCTTGACACGAAGCTTCTTAGATGGATAGCCTTCAGGTTCAATGAATTTTCCGACGATTGCAAGGATTGCAAAACCCTGTTGAAGGACATGGATTCCTACCTTAGAAAATTGAATGAAAAGAACACTGATTTTGACAGGGATACTCTCAAAGATCATTTCAAGAGAAAGAGCAAGTACGTTGCCCATTTGAACAGAACCCATGATCTTATACAGATGGGTCAGAACACAGGATTGTGGGTGTCCTTGGGAGTTAGCATTGGAGTTGTACTGGGGCTTACCACCTTTGACAACCTTGCACTTGGTATACCCATAGGCATGTCCATTGGCTTGCTTATTGGTACATCTAAGGATGCTTTGGCTAGGAAGCAGGGCAAGGTGATTTAGTTATCTTTCAATATTGATGAACGCAAAATATTTAAGAGACTATTCAGATGAATGATTCGGAATCTGATAAAGATTACAATGTGGTTAAAGTTTGTGTAAATTTGAATATTCAGTGTGATAATGGAGTATAATGGGAATAGATGATGAAATCCCATGTGCTCCATTTTTGGGTGGATTCGTTCCAGTATGGGTATCCTCATAGTGGACTAAAAGATAAAGAGGTGTAAAAATGCGGAAGCTATTATTATTAGCATTGATATTTACAATTGTCATCGGTTCTGGACAAGCTTTAGCAGCGCCAAGCGAATGGGCTGTAGGTGAAGTAGAAAAGGCCATGGAGAACAACCTGATTCCGTCAAATTTACTGGGTGACTACCAGAACAAGATCACCAGGGAAGAATTCTCCGAAATGGCAGTAATGCTTTATGAAGAACTCTCAGGGGAGGTCGCAAGAAATCAGTCTGCGAATCCATTTAATGATACTTCAAATCCAGAGGTTTTAAAGGCCTATGATCTTGGGATTGTCAAGGGATTTGGCGATGGAACATTCAGACCCAGTAGAACTATCACCAGGGAAGAGATAGCAGCTCTGCTCTTTAGGACGCTTGAAAAGGTTGATCCTGCAATAACCCAGGGAACCTATACAATTGGCTTTTCAGACAGAGCACAGATTAGCCTGTGGTTTAGAAATGAAGTTGGCTTTATGAGCAAGAACGGAATAATAAACGGGATTGGTTCCAATACATTTGCTCCAAAGCTTGAAACCACAAGAGAGCAGGCAATTGCTCTTGTAGTCAGGCTCTTTGAACAATATGGAAGAGAGGAAAAACTCAATGCAGAAGAGATAGGTCTACTTTCAGAAAGAGCAGTTCAAATTTTCACCCAATATGACAACGGAGATTTTGGATATGGAAGCGGATTCTACATTGCATCGGGGAAAATTGCAACCAACTACCATGTGATTGAAGGCGCTCAGGAGATTACAATTGAATATGATGATGGGACGGCTTATGCAGGAGACGTTAAAATTGCAGGCTTTGAAAGTGGTCTTGACCTTGCTGTTCTGTCAGTTGATGACACTGCTACCGAGCCTATGGTCCTGGGAGACTCATCAAACCTGGTCAAGGGACAAAAGGTCTACTCAATCAGCAGCCCCATTGGATACAGAAATATCCTAACAGAGGGTATAGTGAGTGGCGTTACCAACGATGAAATCCAGGTTACCATACCACTTAGCGAAGGAAGCAGTGGCGGGATGCTGATAGATGAATATGGAAGGGCTGTTGGTGTTGTCTTTGCAAGGATGTATGGGGTTGAAAGCCTGGGATTCGCAAAGCCAATAAACAGTCTCAAGTCAATGGCGGTCAATAGGAACATGACCATAGAGGAGTTCAACGAGGCTGAACAGATCCTAAATCCACCAATAAACATCACGGCTAGACAAAAGAACTCCCAGGAGGTCTCACTGAGCTGGGATTGGATGGATGCAGATCATTTTCTTATATATAAATCAGTTGATGGTGGAGAAAGCTTCCAGAAGGTTCTTGATGAAAATGAAATTGATAGATGGGAATACAGCAATGAAGTGATTGTTCCACTGGGAGAATATGAGGAAGGTGCAAGAATCATGTTTTCGGTGTCAACTGTGAAGGATGGGGTGGTTTCTGAGAGAAACCATTCAAACTACCTGTCCCTATTCAAGGGTATGTCCGAGGGTGAGGTTTTTGATGATCTGATACAGAATCTGCCATCAATCAGTGCTGAAGGAACCCTGATAAATTTCGAAGGATATGATGTACAGAGAACGAGCGATAATAGAATAACCAGAATATATGCATATGTAAACGAAGATGGATTTGAGAAGATGCTGGGAGCTGATTCTGATGTCATCAGGGGAATTGCTACCAGGCTAAAAGCCGTTAGCGAAAGGTATGCGGAGCTTATTGAGACCGATGTGGAGCTTACTGTACTATACCTTGGGCTATATGACGAATACCCCCATTTTCTTGAGGACAATTATATTAACCCGGATGGAATTGAAAGAGACCAGTTTGTGGGGCTCTGGGAAGCTGAATATCCATTGATAAACGTTGCTAACAACTCAGGAGTATACATCACATGGTATGGACCATATAGCTTCTAGTAAACCATTGAGGCAGTGATGATAACCTGCCTTTTTGTTTCGGTTGGCTTCAGCCATGATTCAGGATGGGTATAAATACAGTACAAGGATTACAGACCAGGTCTGGAGGTATTGGAAATGGATAATTTCAAATCTGCAATTTCAGGAGTATTCAAAAGAGCGGCAGAGGCATTTCAGAACTATCCTGCTGCAATGGGTAACGCGCTCCTATTTGCCATAGTATCAATTGTAAAGATCCATATGGATTGGGAGGTTCAACAGGAATACAGCATTTTACTCAACTCGCTGCAGTGGGCAATGGCAGTGGGCGCTGTATGGAGTCTTACTGCCATTACTGGTGCAAATAGCAGGTACAATACAAGGAAAGCATTTACGGGTGCGAATTTATTTGGATTTTCAGCAACTTTGGTTACCTTCATACTGCTTTTTCTATTTGGGGAAAGTGGACTGGATAGGGAATACAGATATCTTTCATCCATAGCCCAGTCGAGAACCTCGGTAGCCATTGCAATAGGTATTGTGGTGTTTGTTTATCTGGCATCTTTCCCAAGGGAGGAATCAGATTTCTCAAGGGCTTTTCTAATGACCCACAAGGCATTCTTTGTGGCTGCCCTTTATGGGATAGTCCTCATGATGGGTACATCCGGAGTGGCTGGTGCCATCCAGGCCCTGCTATATAACGATATGAGCAATAAGGTATTTCAATATATAGGGGTAATTGTAGGGTTTATGACCTTCAGTATATTTATTGGCTACTTTCCGGATTTCAGGAAGGACGTCCAGGATCCAAGAAGGCAGGAGCTTCAGGAACAGCCCAAATTTGTACAGGTAATGCTAGGATATATTCTAGTTCCCATTTTGCTGGCATTGACACTTGTATTGCTGCTGTGGACTGTACGGACAGTTCTTTCGGGAATTGAATCTTCATTCGTGAGGCTTTCAGGGATAGCGGCAAGCTACGCTCTTGGAGGAATCTGGTTACACATCATGGTGACCAGACAGGATAAAGGCCTTGTGAACTTCTTCAAGAGGATTTATCCATTTACCGCCCTTGTTATATTGGCATTTGAGGCTTGGGCATTGATTGTTCAGCTTAGGGACACGGGATTGAAGACTGTGGAGTACAATTTTATCATGGTATGGATATTCACTGTAATTTCAGTAGTGCTACTGATTCTCATGAAGCAGGAATCACACAGGAAAATTGCTCTAATTGGAAGTATCATAGCAGCAATTGCTGTATTTCCCCTTGTAGGCTACCATTCCCTGCCTGTCAAATACCAGGTAGGCCGACTTGAGAATGCCCTGATTGCTGAAGGGATGCTGCAGGATGGAGGGGTTGTTCCAGCTGCAACTGAGCCGGATAGGGAAGTCAGGGAGGATATAACTGATGCTGTGAGCTTCCTTGCATACAAGGAAAGTAGCAGTCTGCCTGAATGGTTCAATGAAAAAATATATGGTGAAAAAGAGTTTGAGGAAACCTTTGGCTTCAAGAAAACCTGGCCAGAGCCAGATGAGGAAATACCAAGGGAATATCTGTCCACAAATCTGGTCCTTCAATCAGGTTTCGTTGAGATAGATGAATATGATTGGGCAATCAATTTTAGGGATTATTACGGAAGTGAAGAGGTCAGAACAGAAATTGAAGGGCAAAGAGGGACCTATTCAATATCCTGGCAATCTGATAAGATGGATATCCCAAAACTGTCAGTAGACCTTGATGGAGAGATGATACTTGAGGGTGACTTGGAGTCATACTTCGAGGGGATCCTTGAAAGCTATCCTCCAGGATCCAGAACACCTGTAGAAGCAGGAATGGAAGATATGAGCCTTGTGATGGAGTCGGATGAAATTAAGATACTTCTGGTGTTTGAGAACATTGATATTGGTTTGGATACAACAAATAACCGAATGAATCATTGGTTTATGCTGGCTGGAATGTATGTAACAGAAAAGTGATTTATTTGAATCGACAAAATAAAATTGAAGGCTCACCTCAGGGTGGGCCTTCTTCCTTAAGTACCTAGAATGAGACTGCATTATGTGGACAAATCTGGATACATCTTCCGCAACCTATGCATTTTTCATCGTTTATTACAACCTTTCCCATAAAAAATCCAGCCCGTTCAACCGCACCGGTTGGGCAAACCCTTTTTACTGGGCAGAAGGGAGATCTGTCGCATTTGGCTTCAAGAATCCTTGCTTTTTTTGTCTTTCCACTATTTCTTTTATTGCTTCTTTTTTGTTTTTTCAAGCTGCACCTCCACTAATTTTGTACTATTCGATTATATACCCATAGGGGGTAAAAGTAAAGTCGGACATCAGCTTTTTAAGATTTAAATTCCATACTATCATGGTTTCATTAGTAAGATAACAGGGTAATATAGTAAAGAACATTTAATGATAATTTGTAGACAGGTGTACTGACAAGGAGGTTTGCCATGAAAGATGAGGATAAGAAAATAACCAGCAAGAACGATGTTAAGGGTAAAGACCCCAGAATGACAACTGCAGCCGGTTCACCAGTGACAAACAATCAGGATTCAATGACAGTTGGGCCAAGGGGACCGATTGTATTGCAGGATTTGTGGTTTATGGAAAAAATGGCACATTTTGACAGGGAGCTGATTCCGGAAAGAAGAATGCATGCCAAGGGCTCAGGTGCATTTGGAGTATTTACAGTTACTCATGATATCACAAAGTACACAAAGGCTTCCATGTTTTCTGAAATTGGAAAGAAGACTGAGATGCTTGTAAGATTTTCAACAGTTGCAGGAGAAAGAGGGGCCGCAGATGCAGAAAGGGACATCAGAGGCTTTGCCATGAAGTATTACACTGAAGAAGGGAACTGGGATCTGGTTGGAAACAACACACCTGTATTCTTCTTTAGGGATCCACTGAAATTTCCTGACCTGAATCATGCTGTAAAAAGAGATCCAAGAACCAACCTGAGAAGTCCAAATACAAACTGGGACTTCTGGTCTTCACTTCCAGAGGCACTCCATCAGGTAACAATAACCATGAGCGACAGGGGAATACCTACATCCTACAGGCACATGCATGGCTTTGGCTCCCATACATACTCAATGATAAATGCCCAAAACGAGAAGGTATGGGTCAAGTTCCACTTCCACACACAGCAGGGAATAAAAAATCTAACTGACCAGGAGGCAGCTGAACTGGTAGGTAAGGACAGGGAGAGCCACGGAAGGGACCTGTATGAAGCCATCGAGAAGGGAGATTTCCCAAGATGGACCATGTACATCCAGGTCATGACCCTTGAAGAGGCAGAGAACATGCCCTACAATCCTTTCGACCTTACCAAGGTCTGGTACAAGGGAGATTTTCCATTGATTGAGGTAGGATATTTTGAGCTGAACAGAAATCCTGACAACTACTATGCAGAGATTGAGCAGGCTGCTTTCAATCCAGCCAATTTTGTGCCGGGGATATCATATTCGCCGGACAAGATGCTGCAGGGCAGATTGTTCTCCTATGGAGACGCTCAAAGATACAGACTTGGTGTTAACCATCATCAGATTCCAGTAAACTCACCTAAGAATGCAAAGAATGTACATCCCTATCACAGGGACGGCATGATGAGAGTTGACGGTAACCTTGGATCAGAGCTTCATTACGAACCAAATAGCTACGGTAACTGGACTGAATACAAGGAGCACGAGCTTCCTGAGGAGAAGGCTGATGGAAATATTTCACGCTGGAATTTCCGTGAGGATGACGACGATTACTACACTCAACCAGGCAAGCTCTTTAATCTTATGAGTGATGAGCAGAAGCAGGTTCTCTTTGAAAATACAGCCAGAAACATGGGCGATTCCGAAGAGATGATCAAGATAAGACACATAAAGAACTGCTTCCATGCCGATCCTGAGTATGGAAAGGGAGTTGCAAAGGCAATGGGAATTGAGATTGACTTTACAGACTGGATGTAGTACTTAAGGATATGTTAAACTGGATGCAATGGGCCGGGAGCCCATTGCATTTTGATTGGAATGGGGTGTCAATTATGAAAGTGAGGCTGAAATTCATAGGAGTGGTTGATATTGAAGTTCCATCAGAGCTGAGGATTGATGGAGATGCAAGTGTTCTTGAAGTCATTGAATATCTGGAAAATTTGAACTCCATGGAAATTGATGGATTGACAGTACTTGTGAACAAAGAAAAATCCTCCTTGGAGAGAACACTCAAGGAGGGAGATGAGATACTTCTTTTACAGCCCATTGGCGGGGGTTGATACTAGAGGCTTAAATACCCCAACACCACCAATGCAAATAGAGCCAGGTGAAGAGGATATGCCCAATAGAAGGCGTATTGGAGAGGCTTTATCTTTGGGCCTGGCTTATTGTTGTAGGTCAACAGTACCGGAAGGGACAAGAGTGAATACTGCTGAATCCATCCTGTGGAAACCAGATTTGTTAAAAATATGATCCCAGCAACCAAGGACATTCTTCGTACAGCTGGAAGATTTCTGCTGTAATAGAAAACCAATATATAGATGATTCCAATGAATCTGTAGTCGGTTGCAAGGAAGGTTGCTGCAGCTGCAGCTCCAATTGCAATCAGTGGTGCAGCACTTTCCTTGACATCCTTACTTTCTATGAAATACATTGCCAGTACTCCGATAAAGAGGGTGAAGAAAATATTCTGATGGCCCCAGTAAAGTCCTCTGTAGAAAGCATAATCAAAGGGTATTTCAGAAATCAATGCGAAAGCCAACAAACGAAAGGCATATTTCTTGATGTTGCTGGTATGTATAAAACCCTCCACCAGAAGAAAACAGTATATTGGAAATGCCAGCCTTCCTATCATCCTGAAAGTCATCTCCGAGGGCTGGAAAATTGCACCGTAATGGTCAATAATCATGGTTGTTAAGGCAATCAATTTTAAAATAAATCCATTCAATGAAATCACCACTTTCCTAGAATAACTAAATTATAACAAAAATCTATGGAAGATAATACAAACTAGTGAAAATACCTGATATAATTGGAGAAAGATTAAGTTAATTGGAGGGAACTAATATATGGCGGAAATCAAATTTGAAATTACTGAAAGACTTGGAGAGCTAAGCGAGTCTCCAAGAGGGTGGAAAAAGGAAATAAACATGGTCTCGTGGAACAATTATCCCGCAAAATATGATATCAGGGAATGGGATCCAGACCATGAAAAAATGGGCAAGGGTGTGACATTCAGCAAGGATGAGATCAGAACGCTTAGGGATATACTGAACCAACTGAATCTTGAAGGTTAAAAAACCACTGTATCAGGTCTTGATACAGTGGTTTTTTATTACGAATAGGAAAATTCTACTTTCTTAAATATTGAAATTTCACTATATGAATGTAATATTAAGCTTCATTAATGCATCTTCAGATGCTTTTTTTATAGCGAGTATGTAAGATAATCAACTAATCCCGTTAAAACGGCCATTGAGAATATGAACCTTATAAACATGGTCAAACGTCCTTTTTTACATTGAAGATAGAATGCAAACAATGCTATCATCAATGGGTACAGTGTAAATAATTTCTCAATGAATGATTCGGAAGTGTTCATCGAAAAGTTTAAAAGTGCAAGCAGGACAGCCATTGTTAGACTAAAGGAGCATGTTAAACATTTGCTCATGTGTTCAGTACTTTTGTAAAGATGAAGCTGCGTGAAAAACACCAAAATTATAACCAGAAAGTTCAGGATTATTGTATAGAAGTAATCCAAGGCAGCACCTCCTTCAATTAAATTATACCAAGTAATGTATGTATGTAAACCATAAAATGACAATATGTTAACAAACATTGACAAAAGATATTATCCCTAGTATAATCATAAACTGTACCCAGGCAGGGTATAACACACAAAATAGGGGGAACATGACTTGAGCGAATTGAACAACTACTACATAAAAACTAATAGAACATTCACTACAATTAGAAAATTTGCCTGGATTTTCACTTTTCTGGTTGCCATAGGTGGACTTTGGGAGCCTAGGCTTGGGGTACTTGTCGTAGGAATAATGGCGGGCCTTTTGGGAACTTCATTCTTTTCCGGTAGACATTGGTGTGGTAACTTTTGTCCCCACGGAAGCCTGTTTGACAACATAATCAATCCAATCAGCATGAACAAGAAGATACCATCTTTTCTCAAGAGCAAGTGGTTTATCGGGGCATTTTTCCTATTCTTCACCATTAATTTTTCTAGAAAGCTATTCAGGATTGCTGCCCTTTGGGGATCATACAGCTTTATTGAAAGGCTGGGGTATATTTTTGTCAATACCTATCTTATGGTACTTGTTGTCGGGGGAGCAGTTGCACTCTTGGTAAATTCAAGGACATGGTGCCAGTTCTGTCCGATGGGAACCCTGCAGAAGCTATCCTACAGATTGGGAAAAGCCGCGGGAGTCGCAAAGCATACCGAAAAGAGAATAACCATCGAGTCAAAGGACAAGTGCCACACCTGTGGAAAGTGTGCAAGGGTTTGTCCATTCCAACTGACACCATATTTGGAGTTTAACGAGAACAACCAATTTGACAACATCAATTGCATTAAATGTACAACTTGTGTAGAAAACTGTCCTGCAAACCTATTGTCATTGGAAACTGAGCGAAAGGCTGTAAACATAATACAGATGAGTGATGTCAAAGGCTATGAAAACAGAAAAGAAATTGAGTCCACGCTTATTGGAATAAATGACCTTGGAGGGGATTTAAGGGAGTTTGTATTCAGGTTTGAAAATCCAGAAAAGGTCCATTACAAGGCGGGACAATTTATTTTGGTCAAGATTCAGGATAATCCGGTCCAGTACAGAGCCTATTCAATATCATCAGCAAACGAGGATGACAGGATTCTCAAGGTTATAATAAAGAAGGTAAGGAATGGTTATGGGACTGAAATCATATTCAGATTCAATGTGGGTGACAAGGTCATCTTGGAAGGTCCCATGGGAAACCATCTTGTACCTGGCGAGGATACAAAAAAGATGCTGTTTATAGCAAATGGAATTGGAATAACACCCTTTATTGGTCTTGCCAAGGAAACTCTTTCAAAAGGGAAATCTGTTGAATCAGTAAAGCTTCTCAATGGTCAGAGGTATGTTGATGATTTCATTTATAATGACTACTTCATGGAACTTAACAATAAGTATAATAATTTTGAGTATCTACCGGCTGCATCAAGGGAAGAACAGGATGGCTTTCATAAGGGATATGTTACAGGACTGCTCAAGACCATGGATGTAACAGGCTACAAGGTATATATGTGCGGTTCAAGTGCTATGATTAGGGAATGCTACCATATATTGAGGTCCAAGGGAATTCCATCTGAGGACATATTCTTTGAAAGTGAAGAAAGAATTAAGCTTAGCGCATAGATATTGGAAATAGATTAGAATATTATGCACCTCCAAGGGGTAATATAGTAATGAGGATTTCGAGGAGGTGTTTTTATGTTGTATTTTGCTTATGCAAGCAATCTTAGCAAGAAGTATATGTCCAGTAGATGTCCACATGCAATACCCTTGAAAAAGGTAAGACTTAAGGACTATAGGCTAACCTTCAATGAACTGGCGGATATAGTTCCCAAGGATGGCGAGGAAGTGGTTGGAGGACTCTACCTTATATCAAAACAGGAGCTGGAAAAGCTGGATATACTTGAGGGTCATCCAGATCTTTACGAAAGGATAATCGTTGAGGTTGTGGATGATACTGGTAATCTGTACGAAGCTTTTGTATATTCCATGGTGGACAAGAAGGAGCAGGCACCGCCGGACAGCTACTATAATATACTCAAGGATGGATATGAGGACTGGGAGATTGACAAGGAAAGACTTGAAAAGGCTAGAAGATTTGAATAACAATCATCCCCCGGTCAATGACTGGGGGAACTTTTAGATACTACAGAAATAAGGGAGTGCTTATATGTTAAAAAATTTAGGTGATATCAAACCGGAGATTCACAGGGATTCATTTGTTGCAGAAACAGCTTCTGTAATAGGTGACGTAAAGCTGGGAGAGGGAAGCAGTGTATGGTATGGTGCTGTGATCCGTGGAGACATTGAGGACATAGTAATCGGTAAATACTCAAACATTCAGGATAATGCATCAGTACACACTGAAACTGACATACCAACGCGTATTGGTGACTATACGGTAGTGGGTCACAATGCAATAATACACGGCTGTACCCTGGGGAACAATACCCTGGTGGGGATGGGAGCCATCATTCTAAACAATGCTGTAATTGGAGACAATTGCATAATTGGAGCAGGTACGGTTGTGACTGAAGGGAAGAAAATCCCCGATAATTCAATGGTCATCGGAATACCTGGAAAGGTTGTCAGAGAGGTGACTGAAGAAGAAAAAAATGCAATAAGGGATAACGCAGTACGATATAATAGCTTGTATAAGAAGCATTTATAGTGATGGATGATCAATAAAAATGTTGAACCGGAGAGAAATCTCCGGTTTTTCTTTGACAAAATTTACATTTGTGATATCATATGTAAGTAAGTACTAACTCAAGGAGGCGAACATGATCAATAATAGAACAAGGATGAGTAGAGAAGACAGACAAGCACAGATTACACAGGCTGCAATAGATCTGTTTGTTGAACATGGATATAAGGGTACAACCACGGCTCAGATAGCTGAGGCAGCAGGAATTTCTGAAGTTACCCTCTTTAGGAATTTCAGCTCCAAGAAGGAGATATTTCTGCATGGAGTAATGCCCATATTAACCCAGACTCTAGAAGATAAACTTAAGGTCCATAAGGATACAAGTCCCGAGGAGGCATTGGTAAGCTTCCTGGTGGATAGGCTTGCCGTGATTTCTGAAAATCATAAAGTGGTTAGGCTTGTACTTATGGAAAATCAGTTGAACCATGAGCTGGCTGATATGGATTTTATAAAGAAGGTTGGAGTTCAAATACAAGAAGGGCTTCATGAAATGGGGTTTAAAGCAGCAAAGCAGGATTTTATAATGAGAGTGATAATGGGAAGCATCCTTTCATTTCTATATCTCCCTGAGAAGGACGAAAACATCGTCAGGGAATTTGCTGTTGAACTGGCAGGAACCATAAGCCTTATCGACCAAAATAGATAGGAGGGTTTTATTATCATGAGAAGAAAGCTAGGATATATTTTAATTGTTATAGTAGGATATTTCATACTCAAGAATAGCTCCCTGCTGCCCATCGAGGCAATCAAATCCGATCAGGAGCCTGAAGAACGAGGAATCGTATCCCAGCTCCAAACTGTGGAGAAGGTTGAAATGATTCAGGATTTGACTTATCTGGGGACTCTGGAAAGTGATACCAAGGCAATGCTTAGCCCAAAGGTGACAGGTAACATTACCAGAATCAACGTATCTGAGGGAGATATTGTATCAGAAGGGGATGTTATTCTCCAGATTGACGGTGAGCAGCTTGAGGCAAAGCTTCAAACAGTGGAGCAGAAGAGGAATTTATTATATGAAACCATATCATATCTTGATTCTGAATTAGGTGGTTTTCACTCAACAAATCCTATGATTTCCAAGCTACAATCTGCAAAATTATCTCTTGATTTTCAAGAATCAGAGGTCGAGAAGCTAAGAACCCTATATGATGCGGGAGCTATTTCAAAATCTCAGCTGGATCAGGGGGAACACCAGCTTCAGTCCATGAGGCTCCAGGTACAGGAGTTGAAACATACAATGAACTCAAACTATAATAAGCTTCAACAGGAAAGGGACGTTGCTGCAGCACATCTGGGGGAGCTGGAAGCCTCAATTGACGAGATGGAATTGTCCCTTAGAGATACCTCTATCAAAGCTCCATTTGATGGACAAATCACACAGATCATGGTTTCTGTTGGAGAGCTTGCTTCACCTGGCAGAGCTCTTGCAAGTCTGGATAATGTCCATCAGCTTAGGATTGTGACCCAGGTCGGCGAATCAGACCTTCAGAAAATCAGAAAAGGCATGGATGTGGAGGTTACACTTTCTGGCTATGATGAATCCATTGAGGGGGAAGTTTCCTATAAGAGTGGTAGTGTAAATCCTAAAACGAGGATAGGCGAGGTTAGGGTAAATGTCCAACTTCCAGAAGACCAGGTTGTAATTGGTTCCAGTGCAAGAATCAGAATTCTGCTGGATTCAAGCCGAAATGAAATAATGATACCTTCATCTGCTGTAAAGACTCTGGAGACTGGCATGGTGGTCTATGTGTACAACGACAAAGGAAGGGTCTACGAAAGGAAAATCACGACTGGAAAGAGTATAGACGGCCAATATCAGGTTATTGAAGGTTTGGCTGAAGGTGATGTAATTGCAGTGAGAAACATTCAATCACTAAGTGATGGAACCCTTGTTTATATTTTGGAGGAGGAGGTTTCGCAATGAGTTTTGGAAAATTCTCCACAGGTAAAAAATACATTGTCCTTTCCATCATAATTGGTATTGTAATTTTTGGAGTTTACAGCATGTTCACCTTGAACACTCAGCTATCACCAGATACCAGCCCACCAACTGCAACTGTAATGAGCGTATATCCAGGTGCAATGGCACTGGATGTTGCAACTGACGTATCAAAGCCCATGGAGGAAGCATTTGCAAAGCTGGATGGAATAGAAAACATCAGTTCATCCAGCCAGGACAACATTTCAATAATTCGACTGACATTCGATTATTCAACAGATGTGGACCAGGCTGCAATAGATATCCAGAACACCATAAGCACCATAAGGAACAATTTGCCCGAAAGCCTTCAGGATCCTCAGGTTTTGAAGTTCAGCGTATCAGACCAACCGATCATGACCATAGGCCTAAAGAGTGATTCGCTTTCCATGAAGGATTTGAGAACCCTCACGGAGGATAAGCTGGCATATGAGCTTCAGTTGGTTGAAGGTGTGGCGGCTGTGAATATTTTCGGCGGGTATGGCCAGGAAATTCTGGTCAACTTGGATGAAGCTACAGTCAGGGCATATGGATTA
This sequence comes from Gudongella sp., assembly GCA_024649995.1. Classification (GTDB taxonomy): domain Bacteria; phylum Bacillota; class Clostridia; order Tissierellales; family Tissierellaceae; genus Gudongella. The sequence continues at coordinate 15,910 of JANKMX010000054.1, forward strand.
TCCATGGAGACCATAGTAGGCTCACTAAAAGCCTCGAATATAAAGGCGCCAGGAGGAAGCATACTCTACGAAGACAGGGATTTGCTCCTTAGGGTTGAAGAAAGCCTGCTTTCAATACAGGAGCTGGAAAACATAAACATACCACTTGGAGATGGGAATTCGGTCCCCTTGTCTGTTCTGGGGGATGTTGAGTCAGGTACGGTGGATAGGGAAGGGTCATACAGGCTTAATGGTGAGGATGCACTTGCCATCCTTATTACCAAGAAGGCAGATTACAACACTGTGGATGTAATCGAAACCATTGGAGGTGAAATGGTGCAGCTTGAGGAGGCATATCCATATGTCCAAATGACCGTTGCCTCAGATGATTCCGAGTTCACCAATCAAATGGTGTTAAACATGGCAACAAGTGTCTTGATCGCCATAGCATTTACCATGATTATAATTCTATTGTTCATAAACAACATTTCAAGATCCCTGGTAATTTCAATATCCATGCCTCTGGTATTCTTAAGCACCATGGGACTGATGAAGCTGTTCGACATGGACCTTGACTTGGTTACACTGTCAGCCTTGATCTTAAGCATCGGCTTTGTTGTAGACTCTGCAATAGTGGTAGTGGAGAACATAAGCAGTCACGTGGGACAGGGTAAGGAAATAACAAGAGCTTCAATAGAAGGAACAGACGAGATTGCGCTTCCAAGCATCGCCGGAGCCACTACAACCCTTATAGTGCTCATACCCCTGATGTTTATAACTGGATTTGTAGGAGAGATGTTCAGGCCCCTGTCAGCAACCCTAATTTTTGCAATTTCGTCATCATTGATGGTAGCATTGGTGATCATTCCTTTGCTGACAGTGCTGTTCCAACCTCTGGAGTTTAGAAGGACTGAGAAACTTGTCTCAAAGCTTTCAGGTCCCTTTAATCGAATAATGGACTCAATACAGGAAAACTACATTATGCTTTTCCACAAGACAAGCAAGAGGAAAAAGAGAACCCTGGCTGTGATGGTTGTACTTATGGTGCTCAGCGGATTATTCATAAGATCAAATGGAATGGAAATGCTTCCAAAGTTTGATAGTGGAGTCTCCTATGTAACAGTAGAAATGGTACCTGGAACAACCTTGGAAAAAACTGAGGAAGCAGTTGGAAAAATTGAGGACTACCTCCTTCAGATTGAAGAGGTGGTATCATTTGATTCCAGAATAGGCTATGAGGAAGGCAATATTCAGCAAGGTGACTTTGGAACCATGGGTAGTGACCAAGCCATGATAACCATTAACCTTACATCCAGGAAGGATAGAGGTCTGACCATATGGGGTTTCCAGGAAGAACTAAGAGATGAAATTGAAAAAATACCAGACATTAACAGATATGTTGTCAAGGAAAAGGGAGGAACGGCTGTAACGGGCGCATCCGCACCTATTGCAATCAAGGTTACCGGTGAAGATCTGGATGTGCTCTATCATCTCGCAGATCAGACCATGGATAAGGTGGAAAATGTACCTGGTACCACAAATGTTTTCACAAGCTACAATAATGATTATAGGCAGATGTCCCTTCAGCTTGACAAGGAAAGACTGTCAGAGCTTGGCCTGACTAGTGCATCTGTGTCATCACAGCTATATGGAAGGATGGAAGGGATAGATGCCACATCAATGACCCTTGGCAGGGACGATTCCATAGATGTAAGGGTTGGCTTCAGCGGTGACTCCTCTTCTGACCTTGAATATCTCATGGATACCTATCTTACAACCCCCTTGGGAGTTAGGATTCCACTAAGCGAGGTGGCATCGATAAAGGTCGAAAACAGGGCGAATATGGTGGAACGTGAGAATATGTCCTATACTGTAAACATAAATGGATTCACTGATGGTCGTGCTTTCAGTCATGTGGTATCTGAAATTCAGGAAGAGATTGAAAAGCTGGATTTACCCAAGGGATATAGTATTGAGTTCAGTGGAGAGCAAGAGACCCTGACAGATTCTGTTGGAGACATGGTATTTCTGATATCATTGGCGATAGTTTTTGTCTATCTGATTTTGGTACCCCAATTCAGGTCCTTCCTGCATCCTGTGACAATAATGGCTGCAATTCCCATGGTGGTAATAGGGATAGCACCAGCACTTGGGTTAACAGGGAAATACATGTCCATGCCAGTTCTTCTGGGACTAATTTTATTGGCTGGAACAGTGGTCAACAACTCCATTCTCCTGGTGGCTGCAATAAATGAAAACAGGGAGGGTGGATCGACAATGGTCAGCGCCATTGAGGATGCAATAAGGTCAAGATTCAGACCAATCATGATGACTGCCTTATCAGATATTGTTGGAATGATGCCACTAGCCCTACAGCTTGCCTTGGGCTCTGAAAGATTTTCACCCCTGGCAATCACCGTAATCGGTGGAATGCTTGCTGCGACTCTTCTGACAATTATCATCATCCCTATCATATTCATGACACTGGAAGGTGCGGGTACCAAACTTAAGAGAATACTGAAAAGAAACGAGCCTTCTGTAGAAACCGAACTCATTTAGAGATCAATTGTCAAAAGGATGGGTATATAAGTCAATAGAGGGTATAAATGAAAAAGATATGTAGAGATATTACCAATGGGGGGATGAAGATGAACTATAGAGAGAAGTATCAATCATGGATTGATGATCCATTTTTTGATGAAGACACAAAGGCTGAGCTTATGGGGTTGACGGATGAGGATGAAATTGAGGATAGATTCTATCAGGACCTTGAGTTTGGTACAGCAGGACTGAGAGGAAAGCTTGGCGCTGGTACAAATAGGATGAACATCTATACCGTAAGCATGGCTACTGAGGGCTTGGCAAGGACTATAGAAAACTATGGTGAGGAAGCCAAGAAAAAAGGCGTGGCGATTGCATATGATGTAAGGCTATACTCAGACAAATTCGCCGAAATAGCTTCCAGGGTTCTGGCGGCAAAGGGCATAAAGGTGTATTTGTTTGATGACATAAGACCTACCCCAATGCTCTCCTATGCTGTAAGAAGGCTTGGGACCCAGTCAGGCATCGTGGTTACAGCCAGCCACAATCCACAGGACTACAACGGATACAAGGTTTACTGGGAAGAAGGGGCACAGATATTGGATGATGTTGCAGATGAGATTCTGGAGGAAATAGATGGAATAGGTCATTATAGGGATATTGAAATGATGGATTTTGAGGAGGCCAAGGAAAAGGGCTTGATCCAGATAATCGGCAAGGAAATAGACGATGAATATTTCTCTGAATTGTTGAAGATGACCATACATGATGATATTGACAAGGATGTAAAGATAGTTTACACACCCCTGAACGGAACAGGTAATATACCCGTAAGAAGAATTCTTAGGGAAAGAGGATTTAACAATATAATAGTGGTACCGGAGCAGGCTGAGCCTGACT
>JANKMX010000055.1 GCA_024649995.1 Gudongella sp.
TGAATTTAACTATCAATGCTGGATCAAGAACTCTGAAAGCAAATGTCTCAGCAACAAAGAACTTAACCTTTTCTGCATCATGCTCCTGATATCCTATTGAGAAGTCCCTTCCAATTGTCAGCTCAAGATCGTCGTGGTTGTAGGGGATCAGATATGCTCCGTCAACTACGTGGCTTAGGATGATTTTGCCTTCAATCAGACTTTCAATCCTTTTCTTCAGTGGATATCCACTGTCCTGGGCTATAATCCTCTTATATGCATCCTTACCCACTACAAGTGTGTAGGATCCACCTGCAAAGTTTCTCCTTAACCTTAGAACCCCCTCAGTTATTGACTCCATAAGGGCTTTTGCATCATCACCAAGCTTGATTTCCTTTCCTTCAGCTGCTCCATCAAGGCCCACTATTCCTGCCTTTTCCAGACCATTGTACACTGCATTTTCCTCAAACAAGGCTATTTTTTCAAGGGCATCCTCCAATGGACCGTAGTCCACATCCTTGGCTCCTCTTGAAACATTGTCAAGTTCCCATCTGTCCATCTCAAACTCAATTCTTGATTCAGTCAGTGGAAGGACTTTGTAGTTTGCATAGCAAACATCTCCATCCTCTTCTGTTTCACCAAGTCTACCCTCTGATATAACATTGAAAGAAAGACCATTGGGTCCGTTAACCTTTACTACCTTCCTGGCTGATAGATATGACTTCAGAACCTCAGCGGCCCTTTCATCTATCTCACCCCAGGCTTCATTTGAAATTGGTGCAAGTTCTCTGTATAGCATTTGCCTTTCCCTCCTATTTTAGATCTCCAATGTTTAGTCCCTTATCACCGGAGGATTCCCCTTCTTCTCCACCTTCTTCAAGGTGAGCGATGTCTCCTTCAGTGAATAAGTAAGTTCTCATTTCTTCATCCCAGGCTCCCATGTTTCTTCTCAGCCATTCCAGGGTCATTACTGCGTGCTCGATTTCCTCATCCCTGTTGTGGGCAAGAATTTCCTTAAGTCCTGGATCTGTCGCTGCTGCAACTCTCTGGTTATACCAGTCAACAGCCTCAATTTCTTCCTTAAGGCTCACCAAAGCTCTTGTTATGTCCATTGTCTTGTCATCCAATCTTTCTACTGGTTCATGGTATTGTGTCATCCCTACTCCTCCTTAGTATTTATTCTCTAATAAGGACTTTACCCAGAATTTCCAAAAAATAAACATAATTAACTTACAGCCTTCTCATCCACTCTTCCTTGAAATCACCGTCTGCAAGGGCGTTTTCAAGTGTTGATATCATTCCCTCCCTGTCTTCGTTCAAGGTACCCTTCAGGGCTACGTAGTTTGAAGCATGGTTGCTTCTGAAAACACACCCTGGAGAGTCAAGGTTCTTTAGCATCAGAAGGGTTTCCTGAGCGATTTCATACGGGGACAGGACTGTAAATCCATCAGCCTGGACCTGGTTCCAAAGCTCTGTTCCAGGCTCAAGCATCAGGGTCAGGAGTCCAAGGAAATCAGGTCTGATCCTGTTGACTGCCTGAGCAGTCTCCTTTGCGTGTTCTTCCCATTTCTCCCTTCCTCCAAGTCCTGAAATAACAGTAACTGAGAGCTTTAACCCTGCTTCCTTTATCTTTTTTCCCGCAGAGATTATTCCCTCACTGGTTTCACCCTTTTTGACCATCTGGAGAATATCATCACTTCCTGACTCAAGACCCAGATAAGCTATTCCCAGCCCAGCCTCATTTAGTCTCTTGAGCTCATCCTCTGTCTTCAGGTGAATACTTTTTGGGGATGCGTATATCCCTATTCTTTGGCATTCAGGGAATGTACTCTTCAGCTCACCTATTAAGCTAAGCAGGTCCTCATTCCTGATCATTAAAGCGTCCCCATCGGCTATGAATATCCGAGTAAGTTTTCCAAATTGCCTTCTTGCCTCATGAATCTCCTGTATCAGCTCCTCTGTTTTCCTTATCCTGAAGCTCTTGTCCTTGTACATGCTGCAAAAGGTACATCGGTTATGTGAGCATCCAATTGTAGCCTGCAGTATCCAGCTTCTGGCTTCCGATGGCGGTCTATATACTGTTCCTTCATATTTCATCCAATCACTCCCATAAAAGTAGGTTACAATACACCCTTAAGTATACCATAACCTACTGTCTCTTTATTTCATGTTTTCCTTGATGAACTCCAATACTTCCTCCGCATGGCCTGCAGACTTGACCTTCCTGTACTCCTTTACCATCTCCCCATCCCTGTTGAAAACAAAGGTGGACCTTTCAGTGCCCATATACTCCTTGCCATACATTTTCTTTGGAACAATCACCTTGTACTGTTCATGGACCCTTCCTTCCTCATCACTTAAAAGCAAGAAGTTCAGCTCTTGCTTGTCCCGGAACTTCCTGTGTGACGTAAGGCTATCCTTGCTTATTCCCATTATGACGGTATCCAGCTTCTCGAACTCCTGATTCAGATCCCTGAATCCAACGGCTTCGGTTATTCAGCCGGAAGTATTATCCTTGGGATAAAAGTAAACCACAACATTCTTGCCTGTGAAATCCTTGAGGGATATATCTTCCCCATCTGTCTCCTTTAGAGTAAAATCATATTCTGACATCTATTTACCTCCCCTTATGTTAGTGAGGGTTATATACCCAAATCCTTTGCATTTGTAATCAGATGATAAATCTCCACTTGAGAATTCTTCTGTCGGCCATTACTCTTGATTTTGCTTCTCCAACAACCACGGCACCCATCTTCTCGTAAAAGTGTCTTGCCTCGGGACTTGATACAAACTGAAGCTCCAGAATACCTCTGCTTCTGCAAAACTCAACGAGATGCTCCCAAAGGTGGCTTCCATAGCCTTTTCTTATGTTCACCGAATCTATATAGAAGTACTCAAGGGTAACATCCTCATCAGTCTCTATAAGGCTGTAAAAACCAATTATTTCATCCTCATCCAGCAGGACAAAGGTTGGGTGATTCATAATATAATCCTCCGACAGGCTGTAGATTCCTCTGAATGCATCAAGAAATCTCTTGTCATACCCCCAATGTGCCTCTGAGGCTACTGCAAGCTCAGTCAAAACATTGTTTTCCTTTGGATCAGCTCTCCTAATATTCACATCCATCCCTCCCTTGATAATTATATACCCTGCATCCTACTCTCCAATAATCTTTACCAAGACCCTCTTGGGTCGCATCCCGTCAAACTCTCCGTAGAAGATCTGCTCCCAGGTTCCAAAGTCAAGCCTACCCTTTGTTACTGCAACAACGGCCTCCCTGCCCATTAGGGTTCTTTTGAGATGAGCATCCGCATTGTCCTCAAAACCATTGTGGTCGTATTGACTGTGGGGCTTTTCGGGAGCAAGCCTTTCCAGCAATCTTTCAAAATCCCTATGAAGACCACTTTCATCATCGTTGATAAACACGCTTGCAGTTATGTGCATGGGATTGCATAGGAGGATTCCCTCCCTTATTCCACTTTCCCTCAATGCTTCCTCCACCTGGGGTGTTATGTTCACAAAGCCTCTCCTGCTGTTTATATTGAAGGTCAGTTCCTTTCTGTAGAATTTCATAAGCTCCTCCTTTTGTGGACTGGTCTGTTAATGTACTACTACCCATTATACAACAAAAAACGCCCTCCGAAGAAGGCGTTGTTCTAATTATTCTGCAGCTGGTTGAAGTTTGTGTCCTGAAAACTTGTTTACAAGTATTGCTATCGCTCCATCTCCAGTTACGTTACATGCAGTACCGAAGCTGTCCTGTGCAAGGTAAAGGGCTATCATCAGTGATGTCAGGGTTGCATCGAAGCCCAGCATGCTCTGTAGCAGACCAATGGCAGCCATTACAGCTCCTCCTGGTACTCCTGGCGCCGCAACCATTGTTACTCCAAGGGCCATTATAAATCCAATATAGGTTCCAAAGGATAGTGGCATACCAGCTATCAACATGATTGCTATTGAACAGCTAACAAGGGTAATTGTGCTTCCTGAAAGGTGAATTGTCGCTGAAAGAGGTATTGCAAAGTCAGCTACACCTTCGTTTACTCCATTTTTCTTAGTCTGTGCAAGCGTTACTGGTATTGTGGCAGCTGATGACTGTGTACCGATTGCTGTGAAATAAGCCGGTATCATTGTCCTGATCAGTCTGAACGGGTTTGCTCCTGCAAGTGTACCTGCAATCAGGTATTGAAGTATTATTACTGTCATATGAAGCACTATTACAAGTACAAACACCCTTGAGAATACGCTCAGAATCTGGAATACCTGTCCTGAGTACGTCAGATTTGCAAAGATACCCATTATATGCAGTGGCAATAGTGGTATTATGATCTCTGATATCATTTTGCTTATAATTGCCTGGAACTCATCCATAAGCGACTTTATGGTATTTGATCCGGTTGCAGCGATTCCTATACCGATTGTGAATGCAAGAATCAGTGCTGTCATTACTCCCATAACAGGTGGTATTGATATCTCAATAAATGCTGCAGCTGCAGCCCCCTCTTCAGCAAGCTCAGTAGAAAGTGCTCCCTCTGTTATAAAGGATGGTAGGATTGCAGTGTTGGCAAAAAATGCCATCGTACCTGCAAGTACAGTTGAAGTGTAGGCAAGTCCTGCAGTCACTGCAAGAATTCTTCCAGCTCCCTTTCCAAGGTCTCCGATTCCAGGCGCAACAAATCCAAGTATGATTAGTGGAATTGCGAATCCAAGGAAATTGCCAAATATGCCATTGAATGTTGCAAATACTCTTACCCCAGGCTCCGGCAATACCATTCCGAATAAGATACCTAATATGATGGCGATTATAAGCCTAGGCAGTAGTCCGATTTTTTTCATTTGTTTCCTCCTTATGTCTTTTATCATAAAATACACCCGGCCAATTCCAGGCTATTGTTATGTGATTTGCCCTATTAAGTTAACATTTTATCAATCGGATTACAACCTTTTAAGCCATTCTTAACAATTCTTAATCTTACTTACTGTTTCAAATTTTCTGACATCATCCCTTTAAAATCCGGAAAAAGGATTCACATATCTTCCCCGTGTACTTGTTTTACTGCCATATTGTATTGCACTGACCGGGCATCTATGGATGCAAGCAAGACAGTGAACACACCTTTCCTTTACCCAAACGGGCTTTCCTTCCCGTATTTCTATGGCATCCACGGGGCAGATTTCTTCGCAAAGGTTACAGCTTGTACATGAATCTGCCACGTGGAATTTCTGGGTTCTTCTGCCCCTTCTATATAGGGCTCCTGCAATCATGGTCATCATTCCAGGCATCGGTCCCTTTATTTCATTGTATTCTCCCCTCTTGTCCTCCTCTATTAGCTGGACCATGCGGTCAAGGGAATCCCTGCTGCTTTTGAGGATCCTATCCTGCTTCTCACCAATTTGCACATCATACAAAAGAACATAGTTATCGGGCATTTCAAGGGCGAATACAAAATCTGCATGAATCCCCTTATTCCTGAAGTGATTCTTTGCTATATTTGTGGAATCTCCTGTTGTGGCTCCACAGGTTGCAAGAATAAAGGACCTTGCACCCTCCTCCATATCGATATGCAAATTCTCCAAAAAATCCTCCACGACTGTTGGAAGTGAATAGTAGTAAACCGGGAAAACCAATCCCAGCACTTCCCCTTTTCCGATTGTAATTTTCCCATGATTGGAGCTTATGTATTCTGGTATGCTCTTCACCTCTTCACCCAGTGCACTACCCAATGTATTTGCCGCATAGAGACTGTTTCCCGTGCCAGTGAAATAAAATATCATGTTGAATCCCCCTTCCTATCTTTAGACCGATTCCTGACTGTATACAAATTTATTTATTGAAATGAATAAACTTTCATATTAATATTGCTATAATAGTATTATACAGGAAATTATTTGTCTTTTTAATTAGATTTGAAACATTGAGATGGGATTGGTGATTTTATGTTTTCATATGAAGGTTGGGCTGAAAGGGAAATGCTCCATTGGATGGGAGTAATGAGGAAAAGGCCCTCCATTGTTCAAAGCATCTCCAAGGGAACGCAAAGGAAGATAAACTCTTTGTTGCCTGAAAAATACCACGAATTTATTACCGGAGCAATTAAGAACATGACAAAGGCCACCCTCTATGGGTCCAAGTTTGGAGTGAATCCCCCTCTTGCAGGATACACTCTCAAGGAAAGGGAGCGGATCCTTAGGGACAAGACGAAGATGTATACAGCCACCGCCACCATTGAGGGAGCGGCTACAGGAGCTGGGGGCTTTATGGCAGGTCTAGCGGATTTTCCTCTTCTTATGGGCATCAAGATGAGGTTTCTCTTTGAGGTGGCTGCAATTTATGGTTTCGATGTAAACGACTACAGGGAAAGGCTGTATATCCTTCACATCTTTCAGCTGGCATTTTCAAGCAAGAAGCATGTTAACAAGGTATTTCAGAGAATGGAGAACTGGCAGGAGTATGTGAACAGTCTTCCTGAAAGCCTGGATGATTTTGAATGGAGGGACTTTCAGCAGGAATATAGGGATTATCTTGATATCGCCAAGCTCCTTCAGATGCTACCAGTTGTTGGAGCCCTTGTAGGTAGCTATGTCAACAACAAGCTTCTAAAAAAACTCAGTGAAACCGCCATGAACTCCTACAGGATGAGGATTTTAAGGTAAAAGAGAAAGAGAAGGCTAATATTGTTCTGCCTTCTCTTTCTCTTTTCTTTTTTGTCTGTTCTCTTTATGTCTCAGATACCTCTTTTCGCCTTCCTCATAGAGTCTTCTTTCCTCATCTGTTCTAAGCTCAAGCTCAGGTACTGCCGTCGGATCTCCGTTTATATCAAGGGCTACCATGGTGAAGTATGCAGTCAGTGCCACCTTTGGGGGCTGGCTGAGCTGAAGGTCCTCCACGGTTACGGTTACCAGAACCTCCATTGATTGCTTTCCAACATAGGTCAGCTGTCCGTAGCATGTGACTAGCTCTCCCACATGGATGGCTTCCATGAATTCCAGCTCGTCCACCATGGCAGTTACGGTATTCCTTCTTGAATGCCTTCTTGCCACTATACCAGCGCAGCTGTCCATAAGCTTCATTACCTCTCCGCCATGGACGTTTCCTTCTATATTGGCCTGATCAGGCTGCATAAGATGTCCAACGCTCACCTTGGATTGATCCACTGTCTTTGATTTCAAATGCTTCACCCCTTTCCTTGAGTCACTGGGGACGGTTCTTTTTGACTCATTCCATCTGTTTATAAAATTATTAACCAACTAGATATTACTCCTATACTCAAGAAAAATCAAGGGACAAATCAATCCACCAGGTCAGGATGGGTCCTTTTGTAGACAACCATCTTGTATTCCTTGCCATCAAATGGACTTTGGTCCATCACCCTTCTGTCCTCCATGAATCCGCATCTTTGAAGGACGCTTATGGACTTTGCATTGCTCTCCTCTGTAAAGGCCTCAAGCTTTTTGAAATCTGCCTCTCTGAAGGAATAATCAACTACCTCCCTCAATCCCTCTGTCATTATTCCCTTTCCCCTGGATTCAGGAACGATTCCAAAGCCGAGCTCAGCCTTCTCCTCGTCAGGGTAGATGTTCCATATGCTTATGGTTCCTATTATCCTTCCAGATTCCTTATCCTGGAGGCCCCATACTATCCATTTGTTCTCATCAATACCCTGATTCATCCTCCTGATGTAGTCAATGGAATCCTCAAGGTCTTCATCCGGTCTGGTATCTGTATACTCATGCATTGAGGGATCCTTTCTCATGTTGAACACGTCATACATGTCCTCTTCCTCCATAAGCTTTCTGAGGATCAACCTCTCGGTCTCCAATTCTGGAAAGGGGTTAAAATCTATCTTCATTGCTTGCACCTCCTTGTATTTCTAACACTTCCATACATTAGATATACCCCATTTATGTGGTGCTTAAGTTAGTAAATTCAGATGTAGACAAAAACCCTTTACCCCCTAGGGGTATTGTGGTATAATATCTTCATATTGAAAAAATTATTAGATGGAGTGATAAAATGTCCTTTATGAAAGTAGAATTTCCAGGTGGCCTAAGGGTCGATGCAAGATCCTCAAGACACCTTATAAAAACCGACCAGGGTGGCAGTGACCCGACACCCTTCGAGCTCTTCCTGGGCTCAATGGCAACCTGTGCAGGAATATTCGCACTGGGTTTCTGCAAGAACAAGGGTATCAGCACAGAGGGTCTTGATATTTCAATGGACCTTGAAATGAACAGACAAACTGGCATGATAAGCAAGGTAATCTATGATGTGAAGCTTCCAGAAGGCTTCCCGACAAAGTATGAGAAGGCTCTGATAAACTCCATTGAGCTTTGCTCAGTGAAAAAACACATGATGACTCCACCGGAGTTTGAGGTTAAAACAACATTCTAGTGAAAAATCCCCCGTTCCTTTTTCGGACCGGGGGATTTTTCTGTCCCTATAGAATTTCTAATTTGAATCCAGGTCTATCATTTTTACGCCTGGGGGCATTCTGTCATCTGATGAGTGGTAGATTAACCAGTCTCCAAGATAGGCAAGGCCCTCAACCCATTCTGTGTCTGCTTCAAGAGTCTTGTCAAGGCCAAAATGGTCCATCCTATAGAGGCCATCACCGGGATAGCCCACTTCCTCTCCATGGAGGGAGTAGAAAATTCCCACTTCTGTGATGATATAGGTTGATACATTGTCATCAATTGGAACCTGATATATGTCAGGGTCCTTTCCATCTGTCCTTATGAGCCTGTAGTCACCATTCATGTAGTACCAGTCATTCTCCCACCGGGAAAGGTTCCTCACAGAGCTGTCTGTTTGGAACTCAAGCCTTCTGTCCTCACCATCCACACGAACGCTTTCCACATGACCCATTTCACCCTCCATATAGCTATAGAAAAGGCGGTTATCATATACGGCCAGGTCTGACACGTTTTCTTTAATAAAACGCTCCAGGTTTTGACCATTCAGGTCCATCCTGTATACATTCTGGTTGTCATGAAAGTTAATGAAATAGATCCACTCTCCAATAATATGTGGCTCCATGACATAGCCCTGCTTATAGATGGTACCTTCCTCTGTACCGTCCAGCTTCATCCTATTGTAGGATTCACCACTGGAATAGAAGACCCAGCCTCCGGCTACATTGAGTCTGCTGACTCCGCTTCCACCGCTCTTTTGGATCAGGTACTCCTCCGCTTGGAAGTCCTTTCCCGTCCTTACAAGGTTCATGTGGTCTTCAACATATATAAAATAATCCTCCGTCTCAACTCCATAGCCGTAGTTGTTTGTGTTGTCCACAGTATTTCCCATTTCTCCAGCTTGCCCTTTTACCACAGGCTCAATATTTCTCATGGTGTAGTTGTGATATCTTATCTTCATGTCCCAATACATTCCAGACTCAAACACAACCGGTATCGAGAGCATGATTATTACCAATATGAAGGCCCCAAATGATGCCATTTTCCTCATCCATTTGCTGGTTTTTCCCTTAAGGTCCTTGGCCAGCTGGTCCACATAGTACCGGGGACCCTCAATTTTCACTGCTTCATCTGAATAGTTTAGACTCACCGTTTCCTTGCTGATCATACTGTATGGAAAATCGAACCTAGGCTTGAGTACCAGCTTATTTTCAGTATTTTCAACAATTCTCCATCTGGTGTTCTGTTGGAGCTTCTCAAACCAATCATTATCCTCCAGGTCTTCCTCTCTAGTCTTGTTTGTATAGCTGCTGATGGTTGCTATGGTTACGATTACAAGATAGGGAACAAGAATCCTCCACAGATTATCCATCTCATATCCAAGGATTATCACATACAGGATATATAGGAAGAGGACTATTGGCATTGTAAAAAACAGCAGTCTCTTTATGGCAAGGTCTATAAGGTTATTGGGCAGCTTCATTGTGCACCTCCAATTATGCTTTTGGCTTTCTGCTTTCGTGTCCATTGTACCCTAGTTTTCAGCCATTTTCAACAAATTAAAGAGCCACAGGGCACAGGACCCCATGGCTTCTTGCCATCAATTTCTATTTGTTGATATAGTACTCGTAGCTTACTACTCCCTCTACCTCCATGAATCCGCCTCTGTCATAAATGCTTCTTGCTCCCTTGTTGTTTTCGTTTACGGAAAGTATGGTTCTTTCAAAGCCGGACTCATGGGCAAACCTTATGGCTTCCCTAAGCAGCATGCTTCCAAGTCCCTTGTGCTGATAATCTGGTAGAACAGACAGGGATCCGATATTCACAACCTCCTGCCCCTCGTATTCATCCTTGATACACCTGACGGTTCCAACTGGCTTGCCTTCATGTCTCAGGAGCATCATGCCCCCTGGAAGATAGTCCTCCTTGTCGGAATAGGTCATTATCATCTCAGTGCATACGGGGATCTCATTACCCGTAACAAATGCAAATGCCTCGTTTCTTACCTTGCACCAGCCTTCATAATCCTCATCCAGCTCAACTGACTTGATTTCGTATCCTTCGGGGATTTTATCCTCAGGTACAGGAGTGTCGTCCCTTACCATAAGGTAGACAAACCTTTCAGCCTTGAAGCCCAGGTCCTCCATTCTTCCCATCAGTTCAATATTTGATGAGGGAACAAAAAGGTAGACCTTTTCGAGATCCTTGGCATGTACAAGTATCCTGTGAAATAGAATATCATATACGGCGCTGTTGTTCTTCTCTGAATAGAGTATCCTAAACCTTGCCCTGTTACCTCGTCTGTTATACTCGTCAATAATAAGGGATGCAGCACCCACAACCTGCTTTCCTTCCATATAAAGGAATGTAGGATTTTCAGGACTGTACTCAAAGCTGTTCAGATCCTCCTCATAAAGATGCGAATCATCCACCTGGTCCCTGTGCTTTCTGCAAAAATCTGTAAAATCCTTTATGTTCTCATTGTTCAGCTCAACTATTCTGCCTTCAACTTCCATCAATCCACCCTACCTTTCCTTGTTAAGTTTATGGTACTCCATGGAATAGCTTTCCTCAAATCCACAGGACCGGTACAATCCAAGTGCAGTGTCATTCTCAGCATCCACCTGCAGGAATATGTATGAGGCACCAAGCTCCTTGAGCTTGTGGACCGACAGGAGCAGCAGGTCTCTTCCAAGGCCCCTGCCTCTCCACTGGGGAACAATTCCAAGACCGAATATTCCTCCTTCTCCATTTATCAGGTGAAGATGTACCTTACCTATGATATTACCCCGAAACAAGGCCATATATACATGAAAGCCTCTCTTTTTTTCCAGGTCAATGTCCAGAAGCTCCTGGTCGGCAAGTTCCTCGTTGAAATATATGGAATTCTGTCTTGCAATCTCCCTTGCATCGTCACCTGTGGCTTCCCTTAAAAGCAAACCCTTTGTGGACTTTTCCGTTCCTTCAAAGAGGCTGTCAGAAAGTATCATTTCATACTCGGTGTGATCGTAACTTGCCCCTGTACCCTTGATGAAGCTTTTGCCCGCTTCTGATTTTCTGTCGGCCAGAAGAAGCATTTCATCGGAGGTCCTTTTTTCCCATTCCCTTTTCACACGGGCATAAAGCTCCTTGAATATTCCCCTTCTCCTGTAGTCTGGATGGACCATGCCGTTTATCTCAATGGACCTCCCTCCAAAGTCGTCAATCCCCAAGTAACCGATTAGTCTCTCCCCATCCCAGCAGGTGAACTCATTCATCTTATCCTCACGTTTCCCCTCAGATGTGCTCGCCTTTGCAAGCTTGTAGTCAAGCTCAAGCTTCAGCCTTACATCGTCGTGGCTCTTGCAGATTTTTTCCAGCTCTGATACGGCTTCATACAAATCCTTGTCCAAATCTTTTGATTCCTCATAATGCAAGCTTTCCATATACATGCCTCCAACATACTGAATTTATGACAGACTGCAAAGGTTCTATCCCCTTCGAGAATTCTACAGGTCCTTTTTGAGATAATAACGTTTAATGCCATCCGAGTAACCTTCCAAGACTCCAAAAATCTCATAACCTTTTTTCTTGTAGAATTCTGGAGCCTGAAAGCTGAACGTGTCCAAATGTACAAAACTACATTGTTCAGTTATGGCAATTTTTTCAGCTTCAATAATCAGCTTCCCACCATATCCTACTCCTCTGGCTTCTTCACTTATCCACAAAAACTCTATAAACAGACAACGTCTATAAATTCTACCAATCAAGCCTCCGTAAATCTTATCCTCATCCTTGAGAATAAGATTTATGTCCTTGCTTAAGGCTCCTTGATCTGGTGGTGCAGCACTTACATTAAAATGAAACAGTTGATTTTTTATGTACTCGATTTCATCCTCTGTCATCCCTGTTCTAATATATAAGTCGCTCATATCTTCTCCTCCTGAGTCAATGGGGACGGTTCTTTTTGACTCATTTTTCTATTGATACCCTTTGGATTATGTTTCTGTTTATACCCGTTTCTTTTTCAATTGATCTAATGGAAAACCCATGTTTCGCTCTAAGTATTGATAATAGATTGTCTCGGATATCTCTATTTCTTCTTAGGGTCTCCCTGCTGATTCCATTGTCTCTTAAGTACCTATCCACGATTATGCTTATCACTCCAGATTTATCCTCTTCATCCTGGATATCCAAAAATTCCTTGTTATCATTTTTCCTTGTAAATTCAACAAACTTTGCAATTGCCATGTCTGGGTTTTTGCTAAACATCTCCAATATTTGCTCCACTGATGGGAAATCATCATGCCCTTCACCACTGCTTATGTATTTACTATAGCTGCTCCACGGGTAGTCCTCTGGTTTTGAAGCTATTTCCGCTTTCACTGGATTATTATGAACATACCTGATAACCTGAAGAAGATAACTCTCATCCTCAACAGGCTCACTTTTAAACCTATCCTGAAATACATGCCCAACTCTATTATACTTCCAGTTGTAGTATGTTGCATAGCTAGTATTGATCCTTTTCATTATATTGGAGATATCATCATTGCATTCTTCAATCACAAAATGAGCATGGTTGTTCATTATGCAGTAGGCGTAAAGATTGTATGCATCATCAGTACTGACACTCTTCAAAACCCTGATTATCTTGTTCTTGTCCTTTTCCTCTGAGAATATACCCTTCTTTTCATTGCCTCTTATCATAACATGGTAAACTCCTGAATTACTTATCTTTCTGGGCTTTCTTGGCATTTTCAACCTCCATGAATTAAACTTTACTTAGGATATGAGTCAGCAGAACCGTCCCCACTGACTCAAAGTATCGCTTCAATCAATTTCTTCGTGTACTCATGCCGGGGATTGTTAAGTACATCCTCTGTATCTCCCATTTCAACTATCTCCCCATCTTTCATAACCGCTATCTTGTCACACATATGTCTTATCACCTTCAGGTCATGGGAAATGAACAGGTATGAAAGGTTCAGCTCCTCCTTAAGCCTTATCAGAAGGTTCAGTATCTGCCCCTGGACCGATACGTCCAATGCGGATACAGGCTCGTCGCATACTATCAGCTTAGCCCTGGTTGCTATTGCCCTGGCTATGATTATCCTCTGGTTCTGGCCTCCACTGAGCTGACCTGGAAGCTTCCACCTTTCTGATGGAGACAACCCAACCTGCTCCAGAAGCCTTGCAACCTCCTGGTCCATTTCACTATCCTTAACTATCCTGTGTATCTTCAGGGGCTCCTTCAGGAGCTCGTCAACTGTCATCTGGGGATCAAGGACATCATTTGTGTACTGGAAAATTATTTGAATGTCCTTTCTGTACCTGCGCATCTCCTCTTCCTTCAAAGAGGTCACATCCACTCCAAAGAGCTCAATCCTACCTTCACTGGGCTGGGTCAGCCTTAGGATCAGATTTGCTATTGTACTCTTTCCTGAGCCGCTTTCCCCGATCAGTCCCAGGGACTCATTCTCCATCACCTGGAAAGAAACCTTCTTGGCAGCCTGGATGACCTGCCTTTTGGCAAATGCTCCCCCTTTTATGATGTAATGTTTTGATAGGTCTTCTGTTCTAAGAATAACGCTCAAGGCATGGTCACCTCTTTTCATATCTTATGCACCGCACTCTTCTTCCATCAATTTCAATTTTTTCAGGGATACCCTCCCTACAGGCATCCTCCCTCAAGCTGCACCTACCATAGAAGGGGCACTCGTCCCTGAACTGGTATGGAGTGGGTGGAGATCCTTCAATTGTGTACATGGTTTCATCATCCTTGGCCAATGACTGGGCACACCTTATCAGTTCCCTTGTGTAGGGATGAAGGGGGGAGTTGAGTATCTCATCTATGGTCCCCTCTTCTAGCACCAGGCCCCCATACATAACCATAAGTCTGTCACAAATATACCTGGCAACCCCAAAGTCATGGGTTATGATAATCACAGACATCTGGCTTCTTGTGCTTATGTCCCTTAGCAGATCCAGGATTGTCTTCTGGAGGGATGCATCTATGGAGCTTGTGGGCTCATCTGCAATAAGAAGGTCCGGATCACACAGGATGCATTGTGCGATCATGATCCTCTGATTCTGCCCTCCGCTCAGCTGAAAGGGATACATATAATATATCCTCTCACCATTCTCCAGTCCCACCTCTTCCAGTGTTTTCAGGATATGCTCCTTGGAATCAGGCAGTCCATGGGTTCTTAAAACCTCACCCAGCTGCTTGCCGATTCTCTTGTAGGGACTCAGGGCTGCCGAGGAGTTCTGGAAAACATATGATATCTCCTTTCCCCTTATGCTCTTAAGGTCTTTTTCTGTCAGCTTAAGAAGATTTCTTCCCTTGAATATTGCCTCTCCGGCATCAACCCTGCCCAGGGATTCATCCACCAATTCTATTATTGAGCTTGAGGATACTGTCTTGCCACTTCCCGACTCACCCAGTATTCCAACAATCTCTCCCCTGTCCAGGCTTATGTCAAAGCCACGTACCACCTGAATGCTACCCTTCTCATCATAGAAGGAAACCTTCATATTCCTGACATCCAATAGTTTTTCTTCCATCTTATCAGCCCCTGACACTTATACTTCATATGTTATAGCCATCAATAGTTGTTTCTGTTGATTACCTCAAGGAGTATGCTTCCCAGTTCCTCTATGCTTCGGGTCCCTTCACCGGCCTCATCAGTAAGAATGTGGACGGTAGGGATTCCCCTTTCCCAAAACATTGCATTGTCAGCCTGACTCCCAGTGAAATAGTATTCATTCTCCACAGACCTGGTTTGAAGCTGGACCAAGTCAAATCCTTCATCCACTAGCTCATTCTCAATGTGATGTCCCAGACTCCAGGCAAATTGCCTTGTAACCGGTGCCTGAGCCGAGCTGAATCGGACCCTGTCAAACTCCCTGTGGGCCAGTCCCGTAAGGTCCAGGTACACCTCCACCTTGTTGGGACTGTAAGGAAAGTCCTCCACCATGTGGTTTATACCATGACGCCTCTCATCAATTGTCCCATCAAGGAACATGAATATTATTGACCTCTTGTTGCCCTTTTGCTGGCACAATCTCTCCATAAGCTCCAGATTGAACTCCAGCAGGCCACTTCCCTTGTCACTTGTATAGTTGTAGTTCATGCCCACAACTATGGCTTCATCACCAATGTTTTCATCCTCACCCGGGAGTATTCCAACCACATTCCTCCCATCCCCTTCAAGGGGCTTCACTGAACTATTGATGGAAATCCTGGATTCAGGGTTTGACCTGAGAATCCCTGCAATGTCCCTTGAGATTAGAATGACCGATAGTCCCTGGCTCCTGTCAGTGATAAAGCCATCCATGCTCTCATCCTTTTCAGCTACAAGAAGAATACCCTTTATTTGAACATCATCCACCAGGCTTTCAATGAAGTGGTTTATTGACAGATCATTGTAGAACCTTTTATCGATTAGAATGAATTTATCTTCAAATTTCTTTAAGTCCGCAACACTGAAAAGATCCATCCTGCTTGCATCATATACATGCCCCTCATCCTGACTGCTACCGGATGTGGTAAATGTAAAGTCGGAATTTGGCTCAAGCTGGATGATCTCATCTCCAGTATCTATACTCATTCCCTGGTCCTCAATCATAAAGGATGGACCAATGTCATAGTTCATTTCATAGTCCTCCTCCAGGGGAGTGATTCCAAGCTGAGCCATCCTATCAGTTATTGTTTGGACCACTTCTCCAATGTTTCCCGAGCCGATTATGACTTCCTGTGGAAAAATATCAGGGTTTGAGTCGACAGTTACCCTGTAGTCACCCCTGTTGGCAAAGCTAAGTGCTGCAAATGAAAGAATCAGAATAATTGTGGCTGCAAGTACCTTGGATTTTCTCTTCCTGTCCACCATATTCCATAAATATTTGAACTCCAGGGAGATAAGCTTCCTGAAAGCCAAGGGCATCCTGGAATCCTTCCTTTGAATGATATTTCTCAAGCCTTCCCCGAAGAGATTGAAGCCCAATACACTTATGAAAAATGCCAAGGCAGGATATATAACCGCCCAGGGCGCAGTGCTTATAAGGGTCCTTGATGTGCTCAGCATGCTGGCCCACTCCGGTTCAAAGCTTATGTCCGTGTTGATCATAGCACCTGATGTGGCATCATTTATGATTCCAAGGTTCCCTACGAAAATTGAAAAGATGCCAAGCTGCATGATCATGGAAAGATTTCTGGCAATTTCCATGAAAAACAGTATCACAAGCTCCGGAGCCAGGTGGGGAATGACATTTTCCATTGCAATCCTTGATTTTCTTTTCCCTATTGCAACCTCTCCCTTTATGAAGGGCTGTTGGAGTATGGACTGGACTCTTTCGGAAATCAGGCTTCCCAGCTTTGGCCAGCTTACAGCTGTAAGTACAAGTACAAAGGCCATTATTGAACTTTGCTTATCAAGATTTGTTATAAATCTAAGCTTGAGCAAAACAATTGATATGAGAAGAGCAGGGATTGCAGAAAAAATTATATTGGACTGTCTGATAATGGACCCGGCCAGCCTGTTTCCAAACCCACCCAGCAAAGCCATGGGGACGGCTATCAAAAACTGCCCCACTGCAATAAGCACTCCCAGAGAAATGGTCAATCTGGTTCCGTGTATTATGTAGCTGAAAATGTCCCTCCCCAGATCATCGCTTCCCAAGGGGTAGTCATCACCTGGCGCAAAGGGTGCCCTTTCCGCCGAAAGCTTCCCGTCTTCATTGATGAACCTCATTAGCTGTATTGTGTAGGGACTGTTGTCGGTGAACATGTCTGGAAAAGACATGATCAGTAGAATAACTATAAGTATCATTGTTCCAAGTATCAAAGGCAGGTTGATCTTTTTCATCTCTTTGCCCCCTTTGTCTTCAATGGATTGATTAGCCTTGCAATAAATTGAAATCCCCATGTTGCTGTAATATACACCAGACCCAGTACCAGGGAAAGGGGTACGAACCTGTAAACATCCTGTCTATTGTTGAAGTATAGGAGGTAGTAGAGAATTCCCTGATAGTTGAACAGCCACTCCACAACTATCATATTGGTAAGCAGCATGGTCATGATAGCCGGCATTGTATCCACAATCTTGAATATAACTGCCGGAGCAAGCTCCATAAAAACGGTCTTTCTCCTTGAAAAGCCCTTTGCCATGGCATTCCTGGTATAATCCTTGCCCATCTCACCCTGAACAGTGATAAAGGTAATCCTTGAAATGTATATTGTTGGGATTATTGAAAGGGTGAACAGAGGCAGAATAAAGCCTTTTATGTACTCCATCTCCCCAACCGCGGGCATTCTCTTGAACAGGAATATGTAGCCAAGCAAGGTAAACAGAACAATCAGCACATCTGGTATGGAGAAGAAAACCAGTGTTCCAAGGGAACCCAGTCTTGATTTTCTGGACCTGTATCCTTCATACATTCCTCTTAGTATTCCCAAAAAAGTCGAAATCAGGAGAGAGGCAGAAATCAGGATTATGCTGAGCCTGCTGGACCTGTACATTATCTGAAAGATGTTTCCGGTTCCAGTAAGCTGATAGCTTCCCGGACTTAACATTGTCCTTATGTATATTACACTCCTCTTTATTGTCAGATACAAAGAAAAATTCGACGATATACCATTGCTGGTAGTTCTAACATCAGTGCCAGGATCAATATTTGCAAGAAGGGAAAGCATGAATATGGCTATGAACAAAGACACCACCAAAGTCATTCCCTTTCTCAGAAGAACTGCTGGAGTTGAATAATAAATGCTTTCCAATGTCTTGCCAAAGACTTTCCTGTTTGGTTCCCTGTTGTAGGCAGCTACTATCAAGTAGCTTACAAGGGAACCGAAAGCCACCATTGCAATTATCGCCTTCTCAATAATACTGAGATAATCAAATCCCCGGTCCCTGTATACATCCCTTTTAATGTAGTTAAGAAGAACTGAGGCTGAATTTTCAAGTGTATCCCTATCTATATTCTCAAGCGTATCATCATATGTATCCTGAACATCAGCAGTATCCCTTAAAAGTACTGCTGGTGCCTTGCTATCGTTGAACTGGTTTATGACACCTGTGATTGAACTGTCCTCAACAGCACTTAAATCAGCATCCTGCGAGTAATCAAGTATCCTGTCCTTTAGCATGGCTCCATTGGCCATGTGTGCTGAAATTTTAATCCCCTCCATGCTTTCCTTTCCCAAACCCTCCAGATGGATCAGGGAGGAATTCTCCATCGGAAATACCGGATAGTCCATGTAGTGGCTTGAACCGGAAAGCTGCTGCTGTTGCCCGTTCCACCCGGCAAACACCACCGTCTCGTAGGGAATACTCTCCTGGCTTGCCATCACTCTTGCAATTTCAAGTATTGTAGCTATGCCGGAAGTGTTGTTGACCACACCAGGGAAATATTTCCCGTCAGTTCCTTCTCCAAGGCCATCAATGTCTGCTGATATCAAAAGTACACTTCCATCCGTCCCTTTTCCTTCAATCTTTCCCATGATGTTTGCAGTCTCAGCAATTGGAAACTCCATTTCAACCTTTATTCTTGTCCCTCCAAGGACAGGATACGGCTGGTGTTCATCTCCCTTGTCTCGATTCTCCATAAGGCCCAGCAAATCCCGGTAGGCCTCATTTGAGATATATCCGGTAAGGATTGACCTGCCGGTTTTACCTGCAGTGCTCAATTGCTTTCGTGACGCATACTTAAGCAGCCTTCCAAATAAGTTAGTATCCGAGCTGCAGATTATTCCCCTTCCTCCCGCCTGGATGACATACTCCTGGTGCTTGGGTAGGAGTCT
>JANKMX010000056.1 GCA_024649995.1 Gudongella sp.
AATGGCAGTACCAAAAAGGAAAACTTCTAAAGCCAGAAGAGACAAAAGAAGAGCGTCTTCCTATAGACTTAATAAAACCACAGTTGTTGAATGTCCGCAATGTCATGAGCCTAAACAACCACATAGAGTTTGCAGGAGCTGTGGCTATTACAAGAGCAGGGAAGTAATTGTAGTCGAGTAATGAGAAAGATAGTGATTAGCTTCACTATCTTTTTTTTATGTGCTAAAATGGATGTAATAGGTATCCCTTGTGGACTTGCAGGGGATACTACCAAAAATTATAAATGAGGGATAGCTATGAGGATTATTGTAGATGGCATGGGTGGGGACAATGCACCTGAAGCCATTGTAAAGGGAGCAGTGGAAGCAGTCAACGAATACGGCATAGAAATACTTATCACCGGTAAGGAAGACCTTATTCTGGAGCAGCTTGAGAAGCATTCCTACCCAACCGGTAAGATTCAGGTACTGGACGCCCCAGAAGTCATTGCTAATGATGACAATCCGACACTTGCAATTAGAAGAAAGAAAAACAGTTCAATGGTTAAAGGAATGCAGGCACTTTCAAACGGTGAAGGTGATGGATTCATCTCTGCTGGAAACACTGGAGCTCTTTTGGCAGGCGGAATTTTTATTGTAAAAAGAATCCGGGGAATTGATCGTGCAGCCTTGACTGTTCTTTACCCAACGCTTAAGGGTGCATCCCTTCTCCTTGATGCAGGGGCAAATATGGATACGAAGCCCGAGTATCTGGAGCAATTTGCATTGATGGGTTCCATATACATGGAAGAGGTCATGGGGGTTAAGGATCCCAAGGTAGGGTTAATAAATGTCGGAACTGAGGAGGCAAAAGGAAATCAACTGACCAAGGATACATTCGAGGCTCTCAAGGATTCCAAAATGAACTTTATTGGGAACATCGAAGCTAGAGATTTGCCTTATGGAGTTGCTGATGTAATGGTTTGTGATGGATTTGTCGGCAATGTTGTGCTTAAGCTTTCTGAAGGGATGGCTTCATCAATTTTTTTGCTCCTAAAGGAATCTTTGAAGGCAGATACCAGATCGAAGCTTGGTGCACTGCTGCTTAAGCCACAGCTCAAAAATATGAAGAAACGACTTGATTACAGAGAGTACGGGGGAGCCCCTTTGCTAGGTACTTCAAAACCAGTTGTGAAGGCGCATGGAAGCTCGGATTACTACGCCTTTAAGAATGGTATTGGTCAACTCAAGACCTTTATTGAAAGAGATGTTATTAGCACAATAGAAAGTAAAATAAGCGTATAATTATTCATTAATGAAACTATTATTGATACTCGTGTACGAAAATTTCTTTGTTGAAACAAAATTTTATAACGGGGGTTTAATATGATAACACAGAAGATAGTAAATATCATCACAACTCAATTCAACGTGCCTGAAAAGGACATAAACATGGAAACATCCTTTAGGGATGATCTGAATGCTGATTCACTTGATCTCGTAGAGCTTGTGATGGCTCTTGAGGACGAGTTTGGACTGGAAGTTGATGATGATGATGTGGAATTGATAAGAACTGTTGGCGATGCCAAGAACTATATAAAGGGGAAGTTGGAATAATCCTGGAGGTGGTAGGATGAATGGATATTTGGATAAAGAAAGGCTTGACGAGGTACAATTAAATCTAAAGTATCGCTTTGATGACATAGAACTGCTAGAAACAGCTTTGACGCATAGTTCATATGCTAATGAGCATGGCATGCATGCCAGCAAAAGCAACCAGAGACTAGAATTTTTAGGGGATACGGTATTGGGATTGGTTGTCAGTGAGTATCTTTTTATGAAATATCCATTCTATCCTGAAGGAGAGCTTACAAAGATAAGAGCAAAGGTTGTATCAGAACCATCCCTCGCCCTGGCAGCAAGAAAAATCAATCTTGGAGAATTTCTTCTATTGGGGAAGGGAGAGGAGAACACAGGTGGCAGAGATAGGGACTCCATACTTGCTGATGCAAGTGAGGCTATAACTGGTGCAATTTTCATGGATAGCAACTATGATACCGTAAGAGAATTTCTGCTTAAGAATTTTGAAATGATAATAGTTAAGGCTGTTGCAAAGGGATCTCTTTTTATTGACTACAAGACAGGCCTTCAGGAGAAGCTCCAAAGAATAACCAGGAATAAGCTTATCTACTCTGTAGTTAAGGAGGAAGGACCAGACCACAACAAACTTTTCCATGTGGATGTTTCAGTGGGTGGAGATGTTATTGGTTCTGGAATAGGCAGGAACAAGAAAGAAGCTGAACAAATGGCTGCCAAAGAGGCATTGATCCTTATGGGTGAAGATTATGACTAGGCATTACATAATTCCGATTTTCGTTCCGCATTTTGGGTGCCCACATGATTGCGTCTTCTGCAACCAAAGAAAAATAACTGGGCTCTCGACTGATGTTACAGTTGAAGATGTCAAAAGAACAATAGATGAACATTTGGAAACCTTTAAATATGACTCATTCATAGAGGTTGCCTTCTATGGTGGCAGCTTTACTGCGATACAAAAGGAGATTCAGAAGGAGCTACTCAAGGTTCCATACGAATACAAGAAGGCAGGGAAAATTCACAATATTAGGTTGTCCACCAGACCGGATGCCATTGATGAGGAAATTCTTCAACTTCTAAAGGATTTTCAGGTGAACACAATTGAACTGGGAGTTCAATCCCTTGATATGGATGTGTTAAGGATGAGTGAGAGAGGGCACAGCGATACTGATGTATATGAATCAAGTAAGCTAATAAGAATATGGGGATTTAGTCTTGGGCATCAGATAATGCTGGGACTTCCAGGTGACAATCAAAAAAAGAGTCTTGAGACAGCAAGAAGGGTACTGGATATGAATCCCGACATGATTAGGATATATCCGACGCTGGTAATTAGGAACACAGCTCTTGAGAGTCAGATGAATCAAGGATTGTATGAAGCTTTGAGTCTTGAGGAGGCCATTGAAACTTCTGCCATCATTCTCATGGCGTTTAGAGCTCGCAATATACCAGTAATTCGAATTGGGCTCCAGCCTACGGAGAATATTCAGATGGGTAAGGATGTAGTTGCTGGACCTTTCCATCCATCTTTTAGACAATTGGTTGAAGAACGTGTATTTTCAACACTTTTCAAGCAGTACATTGCCAGAAATAATATTGGAACAAATGGAAGGTGTATTACGATTAAATGTTCCAATTCAAAGGCTTCAATAATTGCTGGTCAACATGGTAAAAATAGAGACAGGATAATTAAGGAACATGGATTTACAAAAGTCAAGATAATCCCTTCCATTAAGGATGATGGTAAGATTGCAATTCAAATTGACAATGGGGAGAGAACCATTGACCTAAATGATGAACTGGAATTATATGTGAATAATAATCCCTTATAAAGGTTCCCTATTGGGGACCTTTGTAAGGGGAGGTCCTTATGGACTGGAATGGAGTGTATTCAATGTATCTAAAGAAAGTTGAAATTCAAGGTTTTAAGTCTTTTGCAGAGAAGACAGAGGTTGTCTTTAATGACAGAGTAACAGCTATTGTCGGTCCAAACGGAAGTGGCAAGAGCAATATTGCCGATGCCATAAGATGGGTACTGGGGGAGCAAAGTGTAAAAAACCTAAGAGGTACCCGGATGGAGGATATAATTTTTTCAGGTACTGAAAAAAGGAAAGCCCTTGGCTACTCTGAGGTTACGATAGTTTTCGACAACTCATCTGGAAGGATAGCCATTGACTATAGAGAGGTTGCTGTAACTAGAAGAATGTTTCGGTCTGGTGAAAGCGAATATTACATAAACAAAAATTCATGCAGACTGAAGGATATTAGAGAGCTTTTCATGGATACGGGAGTTGGTAAAGAAGGATATTCCATAATAGGTCAGGGGAAAATTGATGAAATATTATCCAACAAGCCAGAGGACAGACGGAATATATTTGAAGAGGCTGCAGGCATTGTAAAGTACAAATCCAAGAAACAGGAGGCACTTAGAAAGCTTGACAGAACCCAGTCCAATCTTACAAGGATCGGTGATTTGCTGCATGAAATAAAAAACCATAAGGAAAACCTTCAGTCAGAAGCGGAAAAAGCGAAGGAATTTCAGAAGCTATACGGGCAACTCCGAAAGCTTGATTCAAGTCTTTCAGTATACGAGGTAAATCGGCTAAAAGCCAAGCTGATGGATGCAGATGAGAAAAAAGCTGAATTGGAGAATGAAAAATCAATTATTGAAGGTGAAGGACTTCAGGTTGAAGAGGGTTATACTACATTGAAGAATAGAATTGAAGAACTGGAGAGGATTATTGAAGAGAAAAGAACTCTCAAGATGGAAAGCATCCAGGAATTCGAAAGGTCTAAGAATCGTGTTAAGATATTGGAGGAAAGGGAGACACATCTCAACAAAGAAATTACAAGACTTAATGAAGAGATCAGAAAAGGGGAGGAGCTTCTTTTAGCTGGTGACACAAGGAAGGATTCCTCAGCAATAGAAATTGATCGATTGAGTCATGAGGTAACACTACTGAAAGCTCACCTGGATGAAAAATATGTGGAAAAGGAGGACATTGATAACAGAATGTCCTGCCTTGAAGATGAAATAGCTGGAAGAAAAAATCAGTTAATGACCCTATATTCCTCACTATCAGACAAGAATAGCCAAAGAAACACAATCCTTTCATTTGAAGACAGCATTAAGGGAAGACTTGATATCCTCACTGAGGAGGAAAGTTCAATTAGCACCAAGTGCCTGAAAATCAAGGCTGAATTGGATCAAAATACTGAGGAGCTTAAAACATTAACTGAATCAAAGGGTATTAGGGAAGAAAAAATCCTAGAAATAGAGAATAAGCTACAAAAGCTGAGAACTAGCATATCATCTGAGAAAATGAAGCTGCAGGAACTGCAGAAGGATTTGGATACCTCCATTTCATCACAAAAGCTTTATAGGAACATGGAGAAGGAATACGAAGGATATTATAATAGTGTTAAATCTCTTATAAAGGCCATCGATGCTAATAGCACACTTGGTGATGGGTTTATAGGTACCGTTGCGGACTTGTTTACGGTTGATAAAAAATACATGAAGGCTATTGAGGTTGCTTTGGGATCATCCATTCAAAACATTGTTGTTGAGAGTGATGAAGATGCCAGACGAATGATAGGTTATCTGAAATCTCAAAAAAAGGGCAGAGCTACATTTTTGCCCCTTAACACACTCACTGGCTGGGAGATCAGTATTCCAGAAAATGACAGAAATGAATTTGGACTTGTTGGTTCAGCCAATAGCGTCCTGAACAATGATTCAAGGCATAATAAGGTTTTCACAAATCTATTGGGAAGAACAATAATAGCAAACTCGCTGGAGGATGCCATTAAGTATTCGAAAAAATCAGGCTTTAAATCCAGGATTGTTACAATCGATGGTGAGGTTGTCAACCCAGGAGGTAGTATGACTGGGGGCAGTTCAAAAAATCAATCAATCAGCATTCTGAACAGAAAACATACTCTTTCTGATTTGGAAGCCAAAATCAACAAGCTAAAAAATCAGATTGAAGTAAAAAGCACTTCAATCCATGATATTGAGCTGGAGTTGGAAGAGCTATCTGTCACAAATGAAAATATCATTGAAGAGATGTCAAGCTTGATTACAAGAATGACCTCCATTGACAAGGAAATTGACAACATGGAATACCAATATGAAATTCAGCTTCAGTCAATGGAGTCGAAGAAAGCTGAAATTGAAGGATTGAAGGATGAACTTGGAGAGCTTGAACTTAGAAAAAGTGAATTGAACTCAGAACAGAAGACCCTTAAAGAAAGCCATAATACCCTGGAAGATGAAATTGCAGGCCTACAAGAAGACTACGATAAAAGCAAGAAACTCAAAGTCATATTGGATAATGATGTATATGAGTCAAGGATAAAGCTTAATGCCCTGGAAAAGTCTTTGGGAAGCTATAAGGAAAGAATACAGGAAAACGAGGTATCAATATCTGAAACCAAGGAATCCATCGGGCTTAAGGAGATTGAACTTCAAAAGCTTCAAAAGGAAATTTCAGATAATTCCCTTGAAAAGGACGGGTTGGTAGAATATATCCAAAGACAGTCAACATCCGATGAAGAGGAATCTGGAGTTCTTAAGGACAGAGTAAGGGAAAAGGAAACTCTCATGAAGGAATTCTATCAGCTTCAGGATAGGCTTAGGGAATTGACCAAAAGACAGACCGCAGTGGAAAGGGAACTGAATAAATTGGAAATTGACCAGGCAAAAGCCCAATTGCAAATTGAGAATATCCTGGAAAAGCTGGAAAATGACTATGAAATCACTCTTGCAGAGGCTGAAATTCTATACTCAGAAATTGAGGACATAAGGGGTACCAAGAAGACCATTTCCCAACTGAAGCAAGGAATAAAGGAATTGGGCAATGTAAATATCAGCGCCATAGAAGAATTTGAAAATGTCCTTGAGAGATATGAATTCCTAAATAAGCAGGTCATTGACCTAAATGGTGCAAAAGAGGACATCCAATCCGTTGTAAAGGACATGGAGAAAAAAATGAGAGTGCAGTTCAGGAAGTCATTCCAGGAAATCAATGAGAGGTTCAGTGAAACATTTTCTGTGCTGTTTAAAGGTGGAAAAGCAAGATTGGAGATTGAGGATGGTGATGATATCCTTACTGCAGGAATAGAGATAATGGCACAGCCTCCTGGAAAGAAGCTACAAAGCCTTACACTTCTGTCTGGTGGTGAGAAATCCCTAACTGCAGTGGCGCTTCTCTTCGCCATTTTGAAGACAAGACCGTCACCTTTCTGCATATTGGATGAAATAGATGCAGCCCTTGATGAGGCAAATATCAGTAGATATACCTCATATCTCAACAGTCTTGAGGATAATACTCAATTTGTTTTAATCACTCATAGAAAAACCACTATGGAAATAGCGGATGTCTTGTATGGGGTTACCATGGAAGAGGAAGGCGTCAGTAGAATGATTTCGCTAAAGCTGAAGGACTATGACGAAATAGCAAGCTAGGAGGAACAAGTATGTTTAATTGGTTCAAGAAAGACAAAAATAAAAATGAAGAATACAATCATACCCTGGAATCTCAAAATACTGATGGCGACTTTGAAGCTGAAGATGAGATCGAAAGCCTTGAGGCTGTAGATGAGGCTGCCGATCCCATTGCCTCCGTAGAGGAAAATGATATCGATATTGATTCTGGAGGCCTTCTGGAAAGACTTAAGAAGGGGCTATCAAAGACCAGAAAGGATATGAGCAACAAGATAGAGGATATCATTAGTGGATATAAAGGCGTTGATGATGAGCTGTTTAATGATCTTGAGGATGTTCTGGTGTCTGCTGATGTAGGTGTCAATCCAACCATGATGATAATAGATAGATTGAGAGAGAGGGTGCGAGAGGAAAGAGTAAGCGACCCCAAGGAAGTCAAGGGCCTTTTGAAGGATGAAATCAAGAAGCTTATGCTGGAATCGGTACCGAACAATGAGCTGGACCTAATGCCACATCCATCGGTTTTGTTGGTGGTGGGGGTTAATGGAGTTGGCAAGACGACGACCATTGGCAAACTTGCCTATGGATTCAAGGAGAATGGAAAAAAGGTTCTTATTGCGGCCGGAGATACCTTTAGGGCAGCAGCTATAGAGCAATTGGAGGAATGGAGCAATAGAGCCGGTGCGGAAATCATTTCACACACTGAGGGCTCTGACCCTGCTGCTGTGATATTTGATGGAATTCAGGCAGCGAAGGCAAGGAAAGCAGATATTCTGATATGTGATACCGCTGGAAGGCTTCACAACAAATCCAATCTTATGAATGAGCTGAACAAGATATTTAGAATAGTGGAAAGGGAATATGGGGAAGCAACCAAGGAAGTGCTCCTGGTACTTGATGCAACAACTGGGCAGAATGCAATCAATCAAGCCAAGGTTTTCAAGGAGGTTGCCAACATAACTGGTGTGGCTCTGACCAAGCTTGATGGAACCGCAAAAGGCGGAGTTGCCATTGCATTGCAGACCGAACTTAAACTGCCTATCAAGATAATTGGTGTTGGCGAGAAGGTAGAGGATCTGCAACCCTTCGATACAGATAGTTTCATAGATGCTATTTTTGAATAAGTGTTGACAAAAATGACTAAATAAAATATTATTATACTGTCAAGGATAATGCTTGACAGTATATTTAGTTGGTGATAAAATGGAGAAGCTGGTTAGGATTGGAATATTATTTGACTTTTATGGTAAGCTTTTAAGCCCCAAACAGTATCAGGTGATTGAATTGTATTATTCAAATGACCTGACTCTTTCTGAGATTGGAGAAGTTCTTCAAATAAGCAGACAGGGTGTATTTGATACTCTCAAGCGAGCCGAGGATAAGCTCCTTAAGTATGAGGAGAAGCTTGGGCTTGTTGATAAGTTTCATGAAAGTCAGGATGCTATACGTGAATCAAGGAATCTAGCACGAGAAATACGTAAAATTGGAGAAAAGTCATCTGACGATGAAATTGTTAAAAAGGCTAAGATGATTGAAAATCTGATTTCTGACATTTTATTGTAGATATAGGAGGTTTCATTTTGGTATTTGAAAGTTTATCAGAAAAACTTCAGAATGCTTTGGGAAAGCTCAAAGGCAAGGGAAAAATCAGTGAGAAGGATCTTGACGCAGCTCTTCGAGAGGTCAGATTGGCCTTGTTGGAAGCTGATGTAAACTTTAAGGTTGTAAAGGATTTTATCAAGAAGATCAAGGAAAGAGCATTAGGTGCTGAAGTTCTTGAAAGTCTTACTCCCGGACAGCAGGTAATAAAGATTGTCAATGACGAACTTACCACTTTGATGGGAGACAGGGAAGTCAAGCTGAACATGTCCTCTACACCGCCTACTGTAATACTCATGTGTGGTTTGCAGGGTGCCGGTAAGACTACCACATCTGGTAAGCTTGCCAATAACCTGAAAAAGCAAAACAAGAGACCATTGCTTGTAGCATGTGATATTTATAGACCAGCAGCCATAAAACAGCTTGAGGTTGTGGGTGAAAAGGTAGGAGTACCGGTTTTTTCAATGGGTGACAAGCACAATCCGGTTGACATAGCAAAAGCGGCTATGGAGCATGGAAGGAAAAATGGAAATGACGTAATAATAATAGATACTGCTGGAAGACTTCACATTGATGAGAATCTCATGCAGGAAATAGCTGAAATCAAGGAAGCGACAAATCCCGATGACATACTGTTGGTATTGGATGCCATGACAGGTCAGGATGCTGTAAATGTTGCACAGGCATTCAACGATCAGTTGAGCATTACAGGAGTTGTTCTTACAAAGCTGGATGGTGATGCCAGAGGTGGAGCTGCCCTATCAATTAGGGCTGTAACAGATAAGCCCATCAAGTTTGTTGGTATGGGCGAAAAACTTGATCAATTGGAGCCATTTCATCCGGACAGGATGTCTTCAAGGATTCTTGGGATGGGTGATGTATTGAGCCTGATTGAAAAGGCACAATCAAACATTGACGAGAAAAAAGCCATTGAGCTGGAAAAGAAAATGAGGACAGCACAGTTCACATTTGATGATTTTCTTGATCAGCTGGAGCAGATGAAAAACATGGGACCACTGGATGAGATACTGGGCATGATCCCTGGCATGAATTCAAAGGCTCTTAAGGGTTTGAATGTCGATAACAAGGAGCTTGCAAGAATAGAGGCAATAATCAAGTCCATGACCAAAAAGGAAAGGGACAATCCAGATATGATTGACAGTAGCAGAAGGAAAAGGATCGCAGCTGGAAGCGGTACAAATGTACAGGATGTCAATAAACTTCTGAAACAGTTTAAGGAAACAAAGAAGATGATGAAGAAGTTTTCTGACATGAGCAAACCATCGAAGAAAAAAGGGAAGATGGGTTTCCCCTTTTTCTAAATAGATACTAAGTGAAAATGGGAGGTGAAATTAATGGCTGTAAAAATAAGACTAAGAAGAATGGGTGCAAAAAAGACTCCTTTCTATAGAATTGTTGTGGCTGACTCAAGAGCACCAAGAGATGGTAGATTCATTGAGGAGCTAGGATACTACAATCCTCTTACTGAACCAAAAACAGTGAAGATAGACAATGAGAAGGCTGAAAAGTGGCTTAAGAACGGTGCAAAACCAACTGAAACAGTTGAAAGACTATTTAAGAGCAGTGGTTTGTACGATAACGCAGAAGAAGAAACTGCTGAATAATTTCGGAGGTGCAGATAATGGGTGAATTAGTTGAATTTATTGCAAAGGCACTTGTAGATAATCCTGACGAAGTCAGTGTGAACGAAGTGGAAGGATCCCAATCAATTATCATAGAATTGAAAGTTGCACCTGATGATATGGGAAAAATCATTGGTAAGCAGGGAAGGATTGCCAAGGCAATCAGAACAGTGGTTAAAGCAGCTGCTATCAAGGACAACAAAAGGGTGGTTGTTGAAATCATTCAATAATTGAAACATTGGCGGGTGTTAGGATGGAATATACAATAATAGGCAAAATTACGGGAACACATGGAATCAAGGGAGACCTTAAAGTGTTTCCACTTACTGACTCCACCGACAGGTTTTTTCAACTGAAAAAAGCCTATATCGGAGACGGTAAGACAAAGGTGCAGATAAGTGATGTGAAGCTTCACAAGGGCATGGTGTTATTGAGGTTTCAAGACCTTGATGACATCAACAAGGTTTTGTCCTATAAGGATGAGTATATCTATGTAGATGAAGAAGACAAAGTCAAATTGCCTGAGGATCATTACTTTATTTCCGACCTTTTGGGCTGTAGGGTCTATGACAAAACAGATTCCTTTATTGGTAACTTGTCAGATGTAATCCAAAACTCCGCAAATGACGTTTATGTAGTAACTGCACAAAATGGCAAGGAATACTTAATTCCAGCCGTTGAAGCCTTTATAGCTTCTGTGGATATTGTAGATAAGAAGATAATTATAGACCCTATCGAAGGAATGATTGAATGAAAGTTCATGTGTTGACCCTTTTTCCTGAAATATTTGACATGCTCAAAGACTATAGTATTGTAGGAAGAGCAATTGATTCCGAGGCCATAGAGATTGAAGCAGTCAATATCAGGGACTTCTCAACTGACAAGCATAGAAGGGTGGATGATTATCCCTATGGCGGTGGCAAGGGAATGGTTATGAAGCCTGAACCCATTCATTCTGCCATTGAGAGCTGCAAAAAAGACAATTCACGGGTAATATATCTTTCTCCACAAGGAAAGATTATGACTCAATCATTGGTAAAGGAACTCACTGAAGAGGAGCACCTAATTTTATTGGCTGGGCACTATGAAGGCGTTGACAACAGAATCATAGAGAATTTTGTTGATGACGAGATTTCAATCGGTGACTACGTTCTGACAGGTGGGGAGCTACCTGCCATGGTTATGATTGATGCAATCAGCAGGCTTATGCCAGGTGTTTTATCATCTGAGGAATCATACGAGATAGAATCTCATTACGAGGGACTTCTTGAGTACCCTCAGTATACAAGACCGAGAGTGTTTATGGGTAAAAGGGTACCGGACGTGCTTTTGAGTGGTGACCACTCTAAAATCAGTTTATGGAGACAGTTAAGTGCACTTCGAACCACTTTTATGAAAAGGCCCGACATGCTCAAGGAAATGAAAAATCCCAAGGAACAGCTGAATCTAATGGATTCCATGTTGAAACTAATTGGGAAAAGATAGTTGAATTGAATGTACCGGTATGCTATAATACCTAGGGTATAAGTAAGGACGGTCCTCTGCTTGAAGGGCATGAACGTCTAGGTAGAAGGGAGGATGCAAAATGGATATAATTAAAATGCTTGAAGATGAACAATTGAGAAATGATCTCCCTGAGTTTAACGTTGGAGACACAGTACAGGTTCACTACAGAGTAGTTGAAGGTACAAGAGAAAGAATTCAGATATTCGAAGGTACTGTAATAAAGATTCAAGGTGGAGGAGCAAGAGAAACTTTTACCGTAAGAAGACTTTCATATGGTGTAGGAGTAGAAAGAACTTTCCCAATCCACTCACCAAGAATTGAAAAGATGGTTGTTACCAGAAAAGGTAAAGTAAGAAGAGCTAAGCTGTACTACCTAAGAGAAAGACAAGGTAAGTCTGCTAAAGTTAAAGAGAAAAGATTTTATTAATGGGACTGTTTCAGTCCCAATTTTTATTTAAGTGGGTGTTAAAATGAGTATGAACATTAACTGGTATCCAGGCCATATGAAAAAAACCAGAGAGTCGATACAAAAGAATCTTAAAATGATTGATATTGTTTTTGAGCTTCTTGATGCTAGAATACCATATAGCAGCCAGAATCCAGTTATTGATTCTGTTGTTGGAAACAAGCCCAGGATAGTTCTGCTGAATAAATCAGATCTGGCCGATGCCAATGGAAATCGTCAATGGCAAGAGCATTACAAAAGCTTGGGTATAGCCTCCATTCCATTGAATTCATTGACTGGCAGGGGAGTGGATGATCTGGTAAGTGAAGCCAGAAGGATAATGGATGAAAAGAGGGTAAACAACATAAAAAAAGGAATCATTAATCAACCCATCAGAGCCATGATCCTTGGGATACCTAATGTTGGCAAATCAACCCTTATAAACAGTCTGGCAGGAAGGAAAAGCGCTAAGACCGGTAATAGACCTGGTATAACAAAAACTAACCAGTGGATCAAGACCAAGGGAGGGATAGAGCTTCTGGATACACCAGGAATCCTTTGGCCAAAATTTGAGGATGAGCAGGTGGGAATAAACCTTGCCTTCACAGGTGCTATAAGGGATGAGATACTTGATACTGAAACCTTGGCACTCAAGCTTGTGGAAAAGTTGATGGTTGTAAAACCACAGGCACTGACTGACAGGTACAGGATTGAGATTGAAGATGACTATGAACCATTGGGGGTAATGGAAGCCATCGCTTCAAAAAGAGGCTGTCTACTTAAGGGCGGCAGCTATGATTACGAGAAAGTCAGCAGGATCATTCTCGATGAGTTTAGAAGGGGAATGATGGGTAAAATAACTCTTGAGTATCCCAAAAGAGGTGAGTGAAATTGTTTGAAATAGAACAGGAGCTTTATTTGGAAGGTCACAAGTACATTGCATGTATTGATGAGGTTGGAAGAGGCTGTCTCTACGGCGATGTGGTTGCAGGTGCTGTAATACTGCCAGCCGGATTAACAATCGATGGAGTAAAGGATTCGAAGAAGGTCAGTGAGAAAAAAAGGGAAAGATTGTACGATATGATCAAAAGTCAATCCATAGCATATGGATTTGGTGTAGTGAGCCCTGAGGTTATTGACAGGATAAATATCAAACAAGCTACAAGACTGGCAATGAAGCTGGCTTTACAGAATTTAAGGGACAAAGATGGAAATAGGATTACACCTACATACATTCTCGTGGATGCAGAAGTTATTGATTCGAGAATTCCTCAAAAAGCAGTGATTGATGGGGACAACATTGTCCATGGAATTTCAGCTGCGTCCATACTTGCCAAGGTGTATAGAGATAGAATGTGTCAGGAATGGGATATGGTCCATCCAGGCTATGATCTTGCAAAAAACAAAGGCTATGGAACCAAATATCATAGGGAAGCTTTGGTTGAGCTTGGACCTACCAATAGACATAGGATGACGTTCTTAAAAAACATTCTGAAAGGACAAATATGAAATCACACATAAAAACAGGAAGGCTTGGCGAACAGTTAGCCTTGAGCTATTTAACTGACAAGGGCTACAGTGTCCTGGAAACCAATTACCGAAACAAAATCGGTGAAGTGGATATAATTGCATACGATAAGGAAATACTTGCCTTTATAGAGGTAAAAACAAGAATGGGAACTGATTACGGCTACGCATACGAATCCGTAAATTCCAGAAAACAAAAGAAAATTGCAAATGCATGCCTGATGTATCTGCAGAAAAACAAGCTTTATGATGTGCAGGTAAGATTTGATGTGATTGAGGTATATCCCATGGAGAAAAAAACAATCAATCATTTTGAAAACGCTTTTTCATTGTAAAACTGAATCATTTAATTCCTTGAATGGAATTGAAGATTTCAGATGCCTATAAACTTGCAAGGGAGAGGTTATATGTATTCTAAAGTCAAAACTTGTGTATTGCAAGGTCTGGATGGACATATTGTTGAAGTGGAGGTTGATCTGTCAAGGGGAATGCCAATGTTTACAATCGTCGGTTTACCTGATGCAGCCATAAAGGAATCCAAGGAAAGAGTAAGAACTGCGATTAGAAACAGTGGATTTGATTTTCCTTTAAGTAGAATTACCGTGAACCTGGCACCTGCAAATCTAAAAAAGGACGGGTCACAGATGGATATGGCAATCGCCGCTGGTATTCTGCTTGCAGATGGTTTGTTTGAGGGATTTGATCCTGAGGGGATGGCGTTTTTAGGTGAATTGTCATTGGATGGGACAGTGAATCCCATTGATGGAGCCTTGGCAATGATAATATCATTAAGGAATCTTGGTATCAGAAGATGCATAATACCTTATGACAATAGAGAAGAATGCGGAATAATAGAGGATGTGGAGATAATTCCAGTTAAGAACCTTGTCGAACTGACTGGATATCTTTCAGGTGAAAGAGTAATAAGGCCATACATAGCGGATAAGGATGAAAAGGATCCTCTAGAGGAGTGCCTGTATGACTTTTCGGATATAAAGGGTCAGGATGGCTTAAAGCGAACAATGGAGATATCCGCTGCTGGAGCGCATAATCTTCTTATAATAGGACCACCCGGATCTGGAAAAACCATGGCAGCTAGGAGAATCCCTGGCATTCTTCCACAGCTTTCATTTGAGGAATCCATCGAGGTTACTAAGATTTACAGCATATCTGGTTTACTTGGCAAGAGCAGGCTAATAAAGGAGAGACCCTTTAGAGCACCCCATCATTCGTCATCTGGTGTAGCCATAATTGGCGGAGGTAGAATTCCAAAGCCTGGAGAAGTATCTCTTGCTCACAATGGTGTTTTATTTTTTGATGAATTGCCTGAGTTTCAGAAAAGTGTGTTGGAAGTTCTACGACAGCCATTGGAGGACGGATTTGTACATATATCGAGAGCCAATGCCTCACTTTCATACCCATCTGACTTCATGTTCGTAGCAAGTATGAATCCATGTCCGTGTGGATATTATGGAGATCCCATGCACCAGTGCACCTGTAACCAAAATCAGATAGACAGATACCTCGGAAAAATAAGTCATCCGTTGCTTGATAGAATTGACCTTCATATTGAGGTTCTACCTGTTAAATATGAAGAGCTCAAAACAGATATTCCATCAAGATCTTCAGATGAAATGAGAAATTCTGTTTCAATAGCAAGAGAGATTCAATTAGACAGGTTTTCAGGATTAAAAATATATACCAATTCACAAATGGGGAACAAGGAAATAAAGAAATTCTGCAGACTTACTCCTTCCAGTGACAAAATAATGAAAAGCGCTTTTGACAAGCTGAGATTCAGTGGAAGAACCTATAATAAGATTCTAAAGGTTGCCAGAACACTGGCTGACCTGGATGGATCAGACAATATTGATGACAAGCATTTATTGGAGGCAATCCAATACAGAAGCTTAGATAAAAAATATTGGGGGTAAAGTATGAACCAGGAAAGGGATACCGTAATATGGCTAAATAGTCTTGGAATTTATAGTGATGTAATTGGCAAGTTGAAATCATATCTGGGAGATATTACAGAAATTCATGAAATTGACAAAAGTGATTTGGAAAGATATGGGATACTAAGTAGTGGTGCTTTGGCAAAAATTACTAGGTCTGACTTCAGATCAGGTATTGATGCTTATTTGGAGAAACTAAATACTTTAGGGATTGATGTAATAACAATTTATGACAAGGAATACCCACAGGAGCTTCTAGAGATACCGGATAAGCCAATGGTTTTATACATAAAGGGAAAACTTATCCCAAGTGACCATATTTCAATGGGGATTGTAGGTTCAAGAAAGGCAACGAACTATGGGAAGTGGGCAGCAGAAAGGTTTGCGAGGGAGCTTGCAAATATGGGAGTGACCATTGTCAGTGGAATGGCAACTGGGATAGACTCAATCGCTCATAGAACTGCACTTGAGAATGGTGGTAGAACCATCGGTATTCTTGGCAACGGATTGGATAATGTATATCCTAAATCAAACTTTGGATTATATAAAGAAGCTGTAGACAATGGAGCCTTGATAAGTGAGTTCCCACCTGGTACGCAACCATACAATTTTCATTTCCCAATGAGAAACAGGATAATATCAGGTCTTAGTCTGGGAATCATAGTTGTTGAAGCGCAACAGAGGTCAGGATCATTGATTACTGCGCATCATGCACTTGCCCAGGGAAAGGATGTGTTTGCCTTGCCAGGAAACATTAACAGTATTTACAGTCATGGAACCAACATGCTAATTCGAGATGGTGCAAAACCTCTACTTGACATGGATGATATACTGGAAGAGGTAAGGGAACTGAAGCTAATTAAGAAATCAAACGATGTGGATAGATTAAATGAGGTTGACTTGAGCGACACTGAAAGGCGTGTGCTTGAATTTCTGCAGGAAGGTCCGCTACACAGTGATATATTAGTCTTGAAGTCTGGCATGGATATACAGACTGTAATAAGTACGCTTACTATTTTGGAGTTGAAAGGTATAATAAAGGAAATGAGCAGCAGGATATTTACTATCGTGTAGTGTCCGGTTGGCTTCGGAGGTGTAATCATTGTCGAAATATTTGGTAATAGTCGAGTCCCCGGCTAAGGCAAAAACCATAAGTAAAATATTAGGAAGAAACTACAAGGTAGTAGCTTCGGTTGGTCATGTAAGAGATCTTCCAAAAAGTCGCCTTGGAGTTGAAATTGAAAATGACTTCGAACCTGATTATATAAATATCAGAGGAAAGGGTCCTCTAATAAAGGATCTGAAGAAAGAAGCAAAAAAGGCAGAAAAGGTGTTTTTAGCGACAGACCCTGATAGGGAGGGAGAGGCCATATCATGGCATCTTGCATATATCCTTGGCCTGGATGAAAATGATAAATACAGGGTTGAATTCAATGAAATCACTAAAGAAAGAATAAAGCAGGCAATAAAGAGCCCGAGAAATCTTGACAAGAGCCTAGTCGATGCCCAACAGGCCAGAAGAATTTTGGATAGACTTGTTGGTTACAAAATAAGCCCGCTTCTTTGGAAAAAGATAAAAAAGGGTTTAAGTGCAGGCAGGGTGCAATCTGTGGCTGTAAAGCTTATTTGTGACAGGGAAGCTGAAATTGATGAATTCATACCTGTGGAGTACTGGACAATAAAGGCTCTGCTGAATAAGGATAAGCAGCAGTTTGAATCTAATTTTCATGGAATTGTAAAAAATGGAAAAGATGAGAAGCTTCAGATAAATAATAAGTCTGAATCGGACACAATACTCAAGGAACTCAAAAAGAATGACTTTATAGTAAATGAAGTTAAAAAGGGTAAAAGAAAGAGAAATCCTTACCCACCATATACAACCAGTACCATGCAGCAGGATGCCTCAAAAAAACTTGGTTTTTCAACCAAGAAAACCATGATGGTGGCTCAGCAGCTGTACGAAGGGATTGATTTGAAAAAGGGCGGTATAACAGGTCTAATAACATATATGAGAACTGATTCTACAAGAGTGTCCAATGAGGCAATGTCATTTGCCAGATCATATATTGAGAGCAAATTTGGCAAAGAGTACAGCAATGGTGGAAGAAGCTATAGTAATAAATCCAAGAAAGAAACTCAAGATGCCCATGAAGGTATAAGACCCACATACATTGATCATTCCCCAGAGGACATCAAGGATTACCTGAATAAAGACCAATATCGACTGTACAAGATGATTTGGAGCAGGTTTATGGGTTCTCAAATGAAGGAAGCGCTCTATGACACATTGAATGTTAAAATTATTAATGGGCAGTATGTATTTCGTTCAAATGGTTCCCAATTGACATTTCCCGGATTTTTAAAGATATATTCCACTACTGATGAAGAAACAACAGACATGGCACTTCCATCCATGAAAAAGGGAGACATACTGGATTTGGATAAGCTTGAACCTAAGCAAAATTTCACCCAACCACCAGCAAGATTTACAGAGGCATCAC
>JANKMX010000057.1 GCA_024649995.1 Gudongella sp.
CCTATCTAGTAGCATTCAAAGTTAAAAGAATCGTCCTCAAAAACTTCAATTTTAATCTTTCCTTCAGTGTATTCGGTTAGCTTTTGTTCAATAACGGGAAGAATGATTCTCTCAGTACCATAATGCGTACCGTCCACAAGAACAATTCCTTCCTCATAAGCCAGCTGGGCGTCATGGTATTTTATATCTCCAGTAATATATGCCTGCGCCCCTTCATGGGATGCAGCCTTAATGAAGTCTGCTCCTGCTCCACCACAAACAGCAATTCTACCAATCTTGTCATCACATCGTCCGTAAATCCTAAGGCTCTTAAGCTGAAGAACCTCCTTTGCCAAATCAGCCAACTCCTCCAGGGTACATTCCCTTATCTCACCGACCCTACCATAGCCATAGGCATCACCTTTATTGAATAATGGATAAATATCATAAGCTACCTCTTCGTAGGGATGTGCTGCCTTGATACGTTCAAGGGTATCATGGAGATCTTCCATCCTAACTATTGTTTCAATCCTGGATTCATTCACTGACTCCAGCTTGCCTACTGAACCCAGATATGGACTAGAGCCGTCCATGGGCCTGAATCGACCTATCCCATCCACTGCAAAGCTGCAATCGCTGTATTCTCCCAGCTGCCCCGCCCCAGAGGCTGACAAGGAATCAAAAATATCTTTTTCATGAGTTTTTGGTACGTAAACTGCCAGCTTGGCCAGGTCTTCATTCTTTGAATTGCTTAATATCTTGAAATTCCTCATTTCAAAAAGCTGTGCAAGCCTATCGTTTATTCCTCCCTCAGCCAGGTCCAAATTGGTGTGTGCGCTGTATATTATAATCCCGTTCTCAATGATCCTTCTAAGGAGGCTACCCCTGTAGCCTTTGAATATCAGATTATCCATGGGTTTAAATATGAAGGGATGGTGGGTTATGACCATATTGTGGTTTTGTTCAATCGCCCTTTGTATTACACCGTCTGTTACATCCATGGATACTAGTATTCCACTTATATCCTGGTCAGGATTCCCAACCTGAAATCCTGTGTTATCCCATGAATCCACAAGTCCTTCTGGTGCCCACTGTTCAATTTTTCTTATTATTTCAGAGGCTTTCACCTTCCAAGCACCTCCCTGTAATCTCTCCCTATCTTTTCAAGCTCCAAAAGCCTGTCCCTGCTTTTCTCCCCAGGATTATCCCTAAGGTTATCAATGATATTCTCATTTATCCTAAGTCTATTCTCTATCAATTCTCTTGTTAATGGATTTTTCTTCTTCATTAGGACTGGACTGATCTCATAGTCAAAATCACTGGCAAATTTCTGCAAGCCGCATTTTGCAACTATAATTTCATAATACTTATCTCCCTCCCTTACAAGGTCCTCATCAACAATCATAAAGCCTGACTCATGCAGGAATCTTCTAAGCTCCACCGACCCCACCATGGGCTGCAGAATCAAGGTGTTTACGCTCTTGGCTGTAGCCATGGACCTGGTCAGTATTTCTGTTATGAGAATTCCTCCCATGCCTGCCACTATTGCAGTATCAACCTCAAATGGTTTGATTGGCTCAAGACCATCACCAAGTCTGGCCTGGATATCCTCTTCAAGATTTTCCTCCCTGATATAATCTATGGTCTTCTGCAAGGAACCCTTGCTTATATCAGTTGCTATGACACGCTTACTGATACCTTCATCCACAAGATGCTTGGGTACATATCCATGGTCAGTGCCTATGTCTGCAACTATTGAATTATT
The DNA here is from genome assembly GCA_024649995.1 of Gudongella sp. Classification (GTDB taxonomy): domain Bacteria; phylum Bacillota; class Clostridia; order Tissierellales; family Tissierellaceae; genus Gudongella. Next base: position 1,745 of record JANKMX010000057.1, read on the forward strand.
AGGTACAAAATCAACTATTTTTTTTAGTCTGGGTGATAGGTTCATAAAATCTCCTTTTCATAGGAATAAGATCCGCATAGCGAATCTTATTCAAGAAAGTCCTTTAATTTTTTGCTTCTACTTGGGTGACGAAGCTTTCTCAATGCCTTTGCCTCTATCTGTCTAATTCTCTCGCGAGTTACCTCAAACTCCTTGCCAACCTCTTCAAGGGTTCTGGCTCTTCCATCATCCAATCCAAATCTTAGCTTCAACACCTTCTGCTCTCTTGGAGTCAAACTGTCCAATACGTCAATTAGCTGCTCTCTGAGCATAGTGAAGGTGGCAGCATCAGCAGGTGCCAATACATCCTCATCTGGTATGAAGTCTCCAAGATGGCTGTCTTCCTCTTCACCAATTGGAGTTTCCAGTGATACCGGTTCTTGAGCGATTTTCATTATCTCTCTAACTCTCTCCACATCCAAATTCATTTCCTGTCCAATTTCCTCTGGAGACGGATCTCTACCAAGCTCCTGAACAAGCTGCCTCTGAACTCTTACAAGCTTGTTTATGGTCTCAACCATATGCACAGGTATCCTTATGGTCCTAGCCTGGTCTGCTATTGCACGAGTTATGGCCTGTCTGATCCACCAGGTTGCATAGGTGCTGAACTTGAATCCTTTTCTGTACTCGAACTTCTCGACAGCCTTCATAAGCCCAAGATTTCCTTCCTGAATCAGATCAAGAAAGAGCATTCCCCGTCCTACATATCTCTTGGCAATACTGACCACAAGCCTCAAATTGGCTTCTGCCAGCTTTTTCTTGGCAAGCTCTTCGCCTTCCTCCATCCTCATTGCAAGGTCTATCTCCTCTTCACTGGTAAGCAGAGGGATCTTTCCGATTTCCTTTAGATACATCCTTACAGGATCATCAACACTTATTCCCTTTGGTACCGATAGGTCCTCCTTGACTTCGTCATCATCGTCATCATCATTATCCAGCTCTTCATCCACTACCTTATCGATGTCCTCATCACTGTCGTCATCATCATCAGTCAGAAGGATTTCCTCATCCTTTTCACCCATAATATCAATGTCGCTATCCTCTATTCTCTGATAGATCTCATCAATCTCTTCCGGGTCCAGATCTACAGCCTCCAAAGTGTCCATAATTTCCTTATAGGTCAGCAAGCCATTCTTTTTACCCTTTTCCAATAATTTTTTTTCAGCTAATTCTTTATTTGTGAAATTTTTTTCAGGGTTTTTAGTTGTATCGTTCAATTTATTTCCTCCCTACTTACTAATGAATTAATTTTCCTGTTAAGTTCATCTATATTGCTTAGCAACTCAAGAAATCTTTCCTGATCCTCACCACTTCTCTCAAGCCTTTCCATTTCTGCCAAAACAGTATTCCTCTCACTGATCAGCTTGTTGTGCCTAATTGTCCTAATCAGGTCCTCAATCACCCTCTCCCAGTTGGATGCCTGGAACCTGGGCTGGTGGTTTAAAATATCGTTGAATTTCTCACTGCTCTTCTGATCCTGGGATAGTTCTTCCCTTAGCTCTTCCCTGTTTATTGAATCCTCTTTTTGGTATGTTTCTGATATTATTCTATAGCAGAATCTACATTCCATATCCTGAAAGTCAATGTACTCAATTCTCTTTGATATTCTTTCAAAATACTCCCTGTCAAGTAGAATAAAACCTATCAGATCCATCTCTGCCTTCAAGTGAGCAGGCGGAAGCTTTGTGACCGTAGGTTCAAAAACAATCCTTTCCTTGAACCTCCTCACAGATTTTTGCCTTCCCCGGACTTCATTTTCTATGGCTTCTCTTGAAACTCCTGTTTGAGAGGATATTTTCTCTATATAGACATCCTGCTCAACAGGGGACTTCATATCTCTGATTATCTTTGCAACCTCTTTTGTGAAATCAATCTTTCCCTTTGATTCCTCGATATTGTATTGCTCTTTCAATATATATACCTTGAAATCAACATAACTTAACGCATCATTCATCTTTTTTTGAAATCCAGACTGTCCGTTTTCCCTGATAAAATCATCAGGATCCATTCCCTCAGGTAAAAGCACAACCTTGGGATCCACTTCCAGTTCCCTAAGTACATCGATTGCCCTCAGTGTGGCTTTTATTCCAGCCCTATCCCTGTCGTAGCAGATGTAAACCTCTTCTCCATAACGCTTGAGAAGCTTTCCCTGGTTACTTGTAAGAGCAGTACCCAGGCTGGCCACTGCGAAATTCACTCCACCTGCATAAAGGGATATTACATCCATATACCCTTCAACAAGGAGTATCTTCTTTCTGTCAGAATTTCCTGCAAGAAGGTTCAATCCATAAAGATGGTACCCCTTGTTGAACACCTTTGTGTCAGGGGAATTTAGATACTTTGGTAAGTTGTGGTCAAGTACTCTTCCACCAAAACCGATCACCCTAGCTCTGGTGTCAATAATTGGAAATATTACCCTATTTCTGAATTTATCGAAATATCCGGAATTATCCTTCCTTATTCCTGCCAGTCCAGCCTTGAGCATCTCATCCTCAGCGAAGCCTTTTTCCAAAAGATGCTTAATTAGGCCATCCCATTTCTCAGTTGCAAACCCAAGACCAAACTTTCTTGCAATTTCTGCCGTAATACCTCTATTAGCAAGATATTCCCTAGGTTTCTTGTTATTCATAAGGTTACTGTGGAAATACCTTGCGGCTTCCTTGTTCATACTGTATAGTGAATTCTTCTCCTCATTGTCCTCCCTGGCCATGTTTTCCTCCCAAGGAATTCCATACTTGTCCGCTAGAAATTTCAATGCGTCCACAAAATCAAGATTTTCCTTCTTCATAATGAAGGATATCCCATCTCCACCTTCTCCACATCCGAAGCAATGATATATCTGCTTTGATTCAGAGACAGTAAAGGATGGAGTCTTTTCATTGTGAAAAGGACACAATCCAACATGATTCGAGCCGGATTTTTTAAGATGTAAATATTCTCCAACCAACTGGACAATATCCATCTGGTCCTTGACTTTTTCAAGGACATCATCGTTTGAATAAGACATTCTCTCACCACTTGTCTATTTAATAATACCCGTTAGTAGCTGCCTAATACTTTCCCCAAGGCTTGGGAACAAACAGATCCATATATAGATTCACTATATACCTGTCTGTCATTCCTGCAATATAATCACAGATGATATCCTCCTTTTCCACCTCTACACTCTTATATATACCCAGATGTTCCGAAGGAAGTCTATGGAAGTTTTTTCTATAGTAATCATACAAAACCTCTATGATGTATTCAGCCTTGTCATCCTCTTTTTTTGCTTCCTTGTTCAGGTAAACATTGTCAAACATGAATTGTCTCAGCTTGTTGGTCTTTTCACCAATCAATTGGCTCATGGCCAATCTTTCTCCATCAAGATTGTTTTCAATAAGGTCCACAATCATTTTATTTATCCTATCTCCATGGCTATTGCCTAAAACCTCGATGCAATCTACAGGAAGATCCTTCTCATCTATTACGCCTGCCCTTATTGCATCATCTATGTCGTGATTTATATACGCAATCCTATCTGCAAACTTTATTATCTGTCCCTCAAGGGTTTTGGATACATTATCCCCAGAATGATTAATTATACCCTCAAGTACCTCGTATGTCAAATTCAAGCCCTGTCTTTTCTGATTTCCTTCGAGAAGTTCCACAACCCTTACGCTTTGATGGTTGTGCTTAAAACCTCTTGGGTTAACTCTGTCAAGTACCTTCTCACCTGTATGTCCAAATGGTGTATGTCCAAGATCATGAGCCAGGGCAATTGCCTCCACAAGATCCTCATTTAGTCTCAGTGCCCTTGCCAATGTCCTGGCCAGCTGAGCTACCTCAAGAGTATGTGTTAGCCTGGTTCTGAAGTGATCCCCCTCAGGAGCTATGAAAACCTGTGTCTTGTGCTTTAATCGCCTAAAAGCCTTGGAGTGAATTACCCTATCCCTATCCCTTTGGTATTCAGTCCTTATTTGACATTTTTCTTCCTCTACCTTTCTACCTGCTGTATTCATACTTAGGCATGCTCGAGATGAAAGTGTCTGAAGCTCAATTTGTTCAAACTGCTCGCGAATATTCATTTTCCACCTCCATTTTCCCATATATATATATTCAACACAGGTCCTGAAAATCCTTCTTTTTTTCGAAAAAAACATCTATCTGATTGATGGAACAAAAATAGAAGCGCTCCTTTGAACGCTTCATTCATACATTATGGTCAGTTTTAGCTTAAAACATTTTATCTCCAAACTCATTTGTCATATGCTCAATTATTATGGACGCGGTTTCCTCTATGGCTCTTGCTGTTACATCGATGATTTCACAACCCAAATCCATCATTATATCCATTGAATATTCAAGCTCCCTTTGAATTCTATCAACACTGGCATAATTTGCCGAATTCTTGAGCCCAAGGGCTTTTAACCTTTCTGACCTTATTTCTATAAGCTTCTTTGGATCGGCCACCAAGCCAATAATCCTTCTCCTATCCTTTCTGTATAGCTCCTGTGGAATGCTTACCTCAGGCACCAGTGGAACGTTTACAACCTTGAAGTTCTTGTGGGCGAGATACATGCTAAGTGGAGTTTTGGAGGTTCTCGATATTCCCACCAGACATATGTCGGCTTTTTCAATTCCTCTGGGGTCCTTCCCATCATCATATTTGACTGCAAACTCAACAGCTTCGACCTTTCTGAAATAGTTCTCATCAATCCTTCTGATGAGACCCGCCTCCCGCTTTGGTGGGTAGCCCAGAAGCTTCTCAATTGCAATTATTGGCGGAGACATTACATCTATGGTTGGAATGTTTTTCTCTTCGCCAAGGGTGTCAATCAGTTCCTTTATTTCCTTAAGAACCGTAGTATATATGAAAAGGCTTTCTCCGGTTACTGCCTCCCTGAAAATGTTCTTTATTTCCTCCCTGTCATCCATGAAGGGGTATTTTTTTATTTCATAATTTTCAGTTATAAACTGCTTCGCAGCTGCTCTTGCTATCAGCTCCCCTGTCTCACCAATGGAATCTGATAGTACGTAGACTGTTAGCTTATTACTCATATTAATCCCCCTAGATATTTGTTCCCAACTCAACAAACATCCTTGTAATGTTTGTCTTGGTTATTCTTCCAATAACTTTTAGGTTTTTATTTGAATCCCCTATTTCCTCAACCACCGGCAAACTATCGATTTCATGCTCAATCATATTTATTGCAGCCTTGAGGATTGTATCCAATTCTCTTATAACCACAAGCTTGGGCATTCTAGTCATAATCATGCCCACTGGAGTTTTGTTAAGGTCCATTCCACCGACAGCACTTCTGAGAAGGTCCTTTCTTGAAATCACCCCTGACAGATACCCGTTTTGGGTTACATATATGGAACCGACATCCTCTGTAAACATATACACAACAGCATCATAGACGGTTCTATCCTCCTCAATTACCACTGGCAAGGACATTATATCCTTGACCTTTATGGATGATATCCTATTTGCAATTATATCAGTATCAGGTCTTCCCAGGTATATATACCCCACCTTTGGTCTTGCATCCAATATCCCTGTCATCGTCAGGATGGACAGATCGGGTCTAATTGTAGCCCTGGTTAATCCTAATTTTTTCGCGATGGCGGTGCTTGTTATTGGTTGGTTTTCAATTACAATATCTATTATCTTATACTGCCTGTTTGAAAGTTGAATAGTATCACCGCCTATCTGGCAACAATGTATGTCAGATCACAGACCTTCATCATTTTTGAGTATATTCTTCTGAGCAATGATAATCTGTTTTCCTTAAGCTCCTCATCATCGACCATTACCATTACCTTGTCAAAATAATCGTTTATGGAATCCTTAAGGGTTCCAAGAAGCATCATTGCCTTGTCATATTCCTTCTTGTTTATGTGAGATTCAACCTTTTCCTCTAGGGCATTGTAGTCATCGTATAGTCTAATCTCATCAGATGTCAGCAAATCCCTCTTTACTTCAGTGGATTCGGTTTTTGTTGCCATAGAGCTTAATCTGTTGAAGGCAACAAGTATCTCAGCCACATCCTCACTTTCAAACCATTTTGAAAGCTTTTCAACTCTTATTCTCATATCATAAATATTGTCACTTTCAGTGTTTATAACTGAATCCACAACATCATATGGCAATCCTGCATCAAGAAACAGATTTCTCACCCTCCCCATGAAGAAATCCTTGATTTCCACCCTGACCTTGTTGTAGTCACAGGCAAGACCATTTTCCTCCACATAGATGTATAGCGAAAAGTCAATCAGCTCCAAAAGCGAAATGTTTAGCTTTTTATCCATAATGATATTTATTATCCCAATTGCGGCTCTTCTCAATGCAAATGGATCCTGAGATCCCGTTGGCTTTATACCAATTGCAAACAGACCACATATGGAATCAAGCTTGTCCGCAATTGACAGAATCGCTCCTGCAGTGGTTGTTGGGAGCTCATCTCCTGCAAATCTTGGCATATACTGTTCATGTATTGCCAGGCTTACGATTTCATTCTCTCCAGATTCCTCTGCATACTCCATACCTATCTTACCCTGAAGCTCAGTAAACTCAGTCACCATCTTTGTTACCAGGTCCGCTTTTGCCAGAAAGCTTGCCCTTTGAAGATTCTTTTCAGTTTCGTCCCCCACCTCAAGATAGTCTCCAATTTTTTTGGTCAGCCTCATCACCCTATTGGTTTTGTCATATACTGTTCCAAGCTTTTCCTGAAATGTTAATGTCTTTAATTTTTCAACATACCCCTCAAGCGGAATGCTAACGTCATCCTTGTAGAAAAACTTTGCATCCTCCAATCTTGCTCCAAGTACCTTTTCATTACCCTTTACAACGGTCTCCTCATGCTGCGAATCCCCGTTTCTTACGGTTACAAAATAAGGCAGAAGTCTTCCCTTGTCATCAAGAACCGGAAAGTATCTTAGGTGTTCCTTCATTGGTGTAGTTATAACATCAAAAGGTAAGCCCAAGTACTCTTCCTTGATCCTTCCGATTATTGGTGTGGGGTACTCAACCAGATTGGTCACTTCATCAAGTAGATCCTCATCCTTTTGGATGGAACCACCCTTTTCCTTTGCCAGCTTTTCAGCCTTAAGTCTGATTATATCCTTTCTTTCCTCCTGATCAACTATTACGAAGTTGTCCCTAAGCTGCTTTTCGTAAGCATCAATATGGTCGATTTGGATATTCTGACTTCCAAGGAACCTGTGTCCACGGGTAATATTCCCAGCTTCGATTCCCTCCAGCTCAAATGGTAGGACTTCATTGTCAAGAATTGCTAGCAGCCATCTTATTGGTCTTGCAAATCTTAGATTCTTTCCTCCCCATCTCATTGATTTTGGAAAGGTTATACCTTTAATCACATCTCCCAGACCCTCTTCGAGAACTACTTGAAGAGGCTTTCCACTTTTGTTTACAGCAGCGTATATATATTCGTCACCGTTATATTCCATAGTCTTGATGTTGTCTTCTGTAACTCCCTGACCACGCATAAAACCTTGTAAAGCCCTGGTTGGATTCCCCTCATTATCATAGGCAATCTTCAAGGCTGGCCCCTTCACAAGATCCTGCTGACTCTCACCCACTTCTCCCAGACCCCTTAGAACCAAGGTCAGTCTCCTAGGTGTTGAAAAGGTATTGATGGACTGGTAGGATAATCTCTCTTCCTTCAGCAGCTTCTCCATGTTGTCCTTCAATTGTCCCACTGCGTCTTTTATATATCTTGCCGGTAGCTCTTCTACTCCGATTTCAAGCAGGAATTCTCTACTCATTGTCTACACCACCTTTTTTCAATAAAGGATAATCCATCTGTTTTCTCTGGTCCAGATAAAGAGAAGCTATACTTCTGGCAAGATTCCTAACCCTGCCGATGTAGTTTGTCCTCTCGGATACAGAGATAGCTCCCCTTGCGTCCAACACATTGAATGTATGTGAGCATTTCAGAACATAGTCATAGGAAGGTATTACCAACTCATCTGCAATCCCTTTGTTGGCTTCATTCTCATAGGTATTGAAAAGTTCCTTGAGCACTTGAATGTCAGCCTTTTCAAAGCTGTACACCGAGTGTTCGTATTCAGCCTTTCTAAATATGTCCCCATAGGTGAAATTCTTGTTCCACTGAATATCAAATACATTGTCAACATCCTGAAGATACATGGCTATTCTCTCTAGTCCATAGGTCAGCTCACCAGACTCAAGATCACAGTTTATTCCTCCCACCTGCTGGAAGTATGTAAATTGTGTTATTTCCATTCCATCCAACCAAACTTCCCAACCGAGACCCCAGGCACCAAGAGTCGGCGCCTCCCAGTTATCCTCAACGAATCTTATGTCATGCTTCAAGGGATCAACTCCTATTGCCTTCAAGCTGTCCAGATAAAGATCCTGAATGTTTTCAGGTGAAGGCTTTAGGATGACCTGAAGCTGATGATGCTGATACACCCTGTTTGGATTCTCTCCATAACGCGCATCCGCAGGTCTTCTTGACGGTTCAACGTATACCACCTGCCAAGGCTCTGGTCCCAATGCCCTTAAAAAAGTGTGTGGACTCATTGTGCCTGCACCTTTTTCAATGTCATATGGCTCCATAATTATACAATCTTTTTCACCCCAGTAATTCAGTAATTTCAGCATCAAATCCTGAAAATACATAATAACCCCCCCTTTATTTTTGAATACAAAAAAACCTCAGCGTCCCTATAGGGACGAAAGGTCTCTTCCGCGGTTCCACCCTATTTAATACCTTCAAGAGGTATTCTCTTAAATTGCAATACTCAGAAGCGCCGTTCCCAATAACCACATATATCCGTTTCCACCTATGCCGGACTCTCTTTTCTACACAGTTACAGGTACTTTCTTCGTCAACGTATGGAATTCAGTTTCGCTTATTAATTTAACAAAATTTCTCCATAATGTCAAGAGTTCAGAACCCAGGGCTAAAACTGTCCCTGTCTTATCATTGACAATGATTTCATCTCCCTAATATCGAGGTTGTACAATAGGTAATCTGACATCCTGTTGTGCATCCGCCAAAGGGTATTGTCACTGATATCAAACTCTCCAACATCTTCAAGCTTTGACATAAGCAGGAGATTCATCTCTTTAACTTCCTCATTAAATATTGAATCTCTGGACCTCCCACGGCAGGTGGAGCAGATCAGCCCACCTCTTGTGTGGTCAAACTCCCATACTTCTGAGCTTTTGTTGCCACACATTACACAGCCGCCCAAATGAGGTCTGTACCCGATAAAGCTCGCAAACTTAAGCTCATAGGCAACCATCAAGGGGAGTACTCTGTCCTTCTCCCTCATTGTTCTGATAAACTTCTCAAGAAGATCAAACAGGACCGTGTTCTCCTCCTCAAGAGGAGTGGATTTGTCAAGAAGCTCCAGTGCATAGAATCCAAAGAGCATCTTTTCCATTGAATCCCGTATTGTGTAGAATGAATCAATAAGGTCCACGCTTTCAATATAATGAAAGGTTCTTCCCTTCTTAAGCTTCCAATTGCTCAATGCAAAAACTTCTGTTGAAGCCATGACCCCTGACCTGGGTCTTAAGGCACCCTGAGCCAATACCGTCACCTTGCCCAAGCCTTTGGTATAAATGGTTAAAATCTTGCTGCTCTCTTTATATTTCATTCCGGATATGACTATTCCATTTGTCTCAGACATATTAAACCCTTCTATTTGTAGCCAAAATATTTCACCTTATTTGCCTTTTCTCTCCAATTCTTCTCAACCTTGACCCACAGCTGCAGATTTACCTTGCTGCCCATCAGCTTCTCTATGTCCTCTCTTGCCTGTTGACCGATGGTCTTTAGCATCCTACCGTTTTTACCTATTATCATGCCTTTGTGTGAATTCTTTTCACAATATACATTTGCAAAGACGTCAATAAGCTCCTTGTCCTCCCTCTGAACAATCTTGTCGATATCCACATATATTCCATGAGGGATTTCATCCTCAAGGTTAACCAGAGCTTTCTCCCTGATTATTTCTGAAATTATAAACCTTTCAGGCTGATCCGTAATCATGTCATCAGGAAAATACTGAGGCCCTTCAGGAAGCATCCCCTTCAGTACCTCCAAATACCTCTCTATATTATTGTTGTTCAATGCAGAAATTGGTATGACATCCTCAAAAATTCCCATGTCCCTGTACTTTTTTACCAGCTTGTCGATCTGATCCCCCGTCAGCTTGTCAGTCTTGTTGATCAGAAGCACAATCGGTGTACTGATTTCCTTAAGCTGCTCCAGAATATAGCTGTCAAGCTTTCCAGTCTCCATGCTTTCATCCACCATAAAGGTCACTATATCAACCTCTTCCAAGGTGGTTCTGGAAATTTTTAGCATGTAGTCACCAAGAATATTTTTTGGCATTTGGATTCCAGGTGTGTCAAGGAATACTATCTGGTGGTCATCCCCTGTATAGACCATCTGTATCTTGTTTCTGGTGGTTTGGGGCTTGTCGGAGATAATTGAGATCTTTTCACCGATAATCTGGTTCAGTAGTGTTGACTTCCCTACATTTGGTCGCCCTACAACAGTTATGAATCCCGATTTATACATTTTCCTCCTCCTTATTCGCCGACTTCAGGTCTTCAGGCCCAAAGCTATGGGGTAGCAGCTCATCCAATGAGTATTCCCTATAGTCCTCTTCCGAATTGGCAATTATCACGGTTGCATCCTTTCCAAATTCACGGATGACCTGTCTGCATACACCACATGGATATGTGTGGTCAGCATCCCCTACAATTGCAATTGCCTTCACCTTCAGGTGCCCCTCGGAAACAGCCTTGAATATTGCAGTTCTTTCAGCACATATTGTAGGTGAATATGAAGCGATTTCTATGTTGCAGCCATCATAAACCTCATTATCCTCAGTCAATATTGCAGCTCCTACATGAAATCCTGAATATGGAACGTAGGCTATCATTTTTGCTTTCAATGCTCTCCTTATGAGTTCTTTCCTATTCATCACAAAACCTCTCTTATTCTATAGTAATTGATGTTCCGGGCTTAACAACCTGAATCCAGGTTGTTCCAGGTGAAAGACTGATTTCTTCATTATCCTGGTTCAAGTATAGAATTCTTGCCTTTCTGTTATCCTTTACCCAACTTATGTCTTCCACTACCCCTCTGGAGATAAATTTGCCCTCTCCTTGGCCTTCCAAAGTAATTCCAAGTCTACCTTCCTTGTCCAATACCCGCATGGAATTCTCCTGGATTATAATATTATCGGCATAAAGTCCACTTTCATCAGACTCATCCACATGTCTGGCGCCTTCCTTGTATCTCTCATACCTTTGAATTTCAGAGTCATAAATATATCTGGTATTATTTTCGTCATTATATGTAATCAGGATATCCTTGGCACCTTCTCCGGCTCTTGGTGAAATTTCAGTGTCAAAGAGAAATCCCTCAAATTCACTCATTTCCCTGTATCCTCTATTCTCCTGCACATCTCTCAGAACCTCCATGCTTGAGTACATATTGTTGGGTGCCCTCTTGTGGGACATCCTCCAGAAAACCTGGTTTGAGCTTGTTAATCCGTCTATTTCAGCCATATTAAGGTTTCTGGCATCAGCTTTTGCCTGCTCACTACCTCCAACGTGCACAAAAATGGAGTCAAATTGCCATGCAATTGTAACAAAATAAGGTCTCGCACTGCGGATTGGACCAATTGAATCAGGTTCATTTATCAGGTACAAGCCCAGATATCTTGTATAGGGTCCTTCAACGGGAAACTCATAAATGACCTCGGCATCCTTTAGGCCTGACTGCCATTTTGCCTTGGGATGATTGTCAAACACAACTGATATGATCCTACCATTCACAAGTTCCTCAGCTGCATAAATTCCGCTCAATGGTGATGGTACACCTGTAGGCTCCGGTTCTGGCTCTGGTTCTTCTACAGGCTCTGGCTCAGGCTCTACAACAGGCTCCTCTATTGGTGCTTCAACAGGCAGATCAGGTTCCTCCTGCCTGCAGGCTGTCAGACTCACGCCCAAAGCAACCACCATGATAAGCGTTATTATTTTTCTTATGTCCATTTGCTTCCTCCTAACCGATTATCTGAAATATTAGTATCCCAACAAGTATACCAAGAATACCACCTATTATTGTCTCCATAGCAGAATGTATTTTACCTTCAACACGGCTTTCTGCAACCAGAAAAGCCAACCCAAAAACCAATGTGATTATTAGAAGGTTTCCTGATAGTATAGACACTATTGTCGCTATGCAAAAGGCAATTGCTGAATGTCCACTAACTACGCCTCCCTGAAAATGGGTTCCGTGCCCCTTGTAGAATTTTGATTTCAGCCCCACCGTGAGAAGTGCAACCAATATAAGTGCTACAAAAGTAAGATGTATTGGAGAATTCCTTATCTTAATCAAAACAAATTCCTTGAAGGGATTGAGCCTCTCGAAAAACATGAGATAACCCACTATGACAGCATTGAAGGAAGCTATGAGTACCGCACCGGCTGAGACATCCTTGATCACCCTGGCCAAAGGGTGGTACTCCCTGGTTATCATATCAATGGTTTTTTCTATGGCGGTATTTATCATTTCAAGCACCACCACCAGAACCACTGTGATAAGGAGTATCATGAATTCAACTCTTGTCAGGTTAAAAAGTGTACTAAGTCCTATTACAACGATGGCTGCAATATAATGTATCCTCAAGCTTTTTTCCAGCTTCATTGCTGACAGTATCCCTGATACTGCATAATTGAAGCTGTCAATAAAATCCTTGACCTTCATCAATTCACCCCCTCGGCTACTTGAAAATCTGGAGCGCCTTCATAATTGCCTTTTCTTTTTGTCTCATTGTTGATTTTTCATCATCTGTCATGTGATCGTAGCCGATTAGGTGTAGAGTACTGTGGGCTGTTAGATATGCCAGCTCCCTTTCAACAGTATGACCGAAGTCTTCAGCCTGCTCCATGGCCTTCTCCACTGATAGTACAATGTCACCCAGAATTCTGGTCCCGGTATCAAATTCATCATCAAACGGGAATGACAAAACATCCGTTTCCCTGTCAAGATTTCTGTATTGCTTGTTCAAATCCCTGATTTCTTCATTTGCAACAAATGAAACGCTAACTTCATAGTCAAGGTCCATGCCTTCCATCTTCAAGGTTGTTTCTACGACCTTTGTGATCAAGTCTTCCGTAGACTTATTCAACTGTATCTTATTCTGTCTGTTGTCGAATAGAACCTCCATCTTTCTCTCCTTTACTTATGACTTTTCAGGGTACTCAATCCTTTCATGATATATACCTTTTAGGACTGAAATAAAAGTATTTCTGACCATATTTATCTCTTTTGTGGTTATTGGTGATTGGTCAAGCTGTCCATCCTCTATTTTACCCTTTATTATTTTACCCACCATCTGTTCGATTGCAGCTTCATTCATGTTCTTTAAGCTTCTGACTGCAGCTTCCACTGAATCGGCAAGCATAACAATGGTTGCTTCCCTGGATTTTGGTTTTTGCCCGCCGTATCTGAACTTATCCTCCGGTAAAATCTGCCCATCTCCGGAAGCCTTGTGATAAAAGTAGGCCATGAGCGTGTTGCCATGATGCTGGTCAATTATGTCCATTATTTCTACTGGAAGCTTGCTTTCCCTTCCCAGCTTAATACCATCCTCCCAATGGGAAATTATGATTCTAGTGCTTTGTATGGGCTCCAGGTCATCATGTGGGTTATCAATCCCAAATTGATTTTCCTTGAAATAGTATGGTCTCTTCAATTTCCCAATATCATGATAATATGCTCCAGCCTTTGCAAGAAGAGGATTTGCTCCAATTGATGCTGCAGCAGCTTCAGATAGACTCCCAACGATAAGACTGTGATGGTAGGTACCTGGGGCTTCCGCAAATAATCTCCTGAGCAAGGGCTGATTGGGGTCTGTCAGCTCCATAAGCTTAATGGGTGTCAGCACCTTAAAGACATTTTCCCATAGGGGTAATGTCCCAAGGGAAACAACTCCAGAAACCAGCCCTCCAATTATTATGGCTCCCCCATTGAAAAACAGCTCCCCTGTGGTAACATCTCCCAGAAAATAGTATCCCAGATAGAATATAAAGCTTATTATTCCAATATAAATGCCATTAAGCAGCACCCTATGCCTTTGATTCTGATGAAGCAGCAGGATGATTCCAGCTGAATTTCCTATTATCATTATTATTGAAAGCTCTCCTGGTATGCTCCATAAAAAGTGAAGCATATATACCAAAACAAGATTTGAAATGATGGCAAGCCCAGGTCCAACAAGCAAGGTTGCAATTATTGCATTGAAGGCCGATGGTATCAGATATGGAGAGATGGATTCCATTGCCCTTCCAAGGAGAAGACTGATCATGAACAATGTGAACAGGAGATAAATCAGTCTGCCCTTTAATGTTTCGGGATGGAAATATTTAATATATAGAACCATGGCCAGCAAGGGCAGCATCAGCTGGATTAGTATCCCCATGTATCTTGTCCAGGAGCTTGCTGTCTCATCCCCTATATTAGCCAGCTGTACGATTCGAATATGTTCCTCGGTGATCGTCTCCCCTTTTTGTACAATGATATCATTTTGCTCAATTACTACAGGCCTGATGCTTTCTCTAACAATTTCCATCTGTCTTTCCGTTGCAATCATATCCACAAATTCATTTGGTTCCATGGCACCCATAAGGATATTGGAAACAAGAAGCTGTTCACCATCTTCAAGGTTTAGGGAACCTACTGTGTCATCAATTTCCAGCAATTGGTAATTGAGCTCATCCTCCTTAATTCCCTGTGCCAGCATTTGTGTGAGAATATCCTCTGAAATTGCCTCCACTGTGTTTATGCTGGAAAAAGTGGATCCTACCGCTATCTCATGAACATCGGTGGTAAGCTCAAGGGGACTCACTGTTTCAAGCTCATCTATTTTTGATTGTTTACTCAAATTGTTTCTCAGCTTTATATCCCTTACCAAATCCAAATATCCTGAAACCTTTGCCTTTGCAGTAATCTGAACAGTAGGTGATATTCTGTAAACGGCATCCATATTTGCCAGTGATTCCTCCACCAAGGCTTCGTAAGCATCCTCGTCCTCAATTGTGAAGGGTGCCCTTATATCCTCAGGTGCTTTTTCACCAACCTTTAAATTAGCTTGGGAAAGTTGAGATTGAGACATTGCCAAAATTAGGGCAGATACAAAAAACAACAAAAAAATCGTGGTTGTTTTACCTATCTTTATTACAGTTACCATCCTTTTAATGAAAGATTTGATCATTCTTAGCATGTCAACACCTGCCCTGGTCATATTGCACCTTACTAGCTTCCCTCATAGCTTTCATAGGCATTGATTATTCTTTGCACCAAAGGATGCCTGACTATATCTGCACTTGTTAGATTTATAAAGTCAATTCCCTTAACACCCTTTAGGATACCCGTAACTGTCTTGAGTCCGGATTCCTTTCCTCTTATAAGGTCAATTTGAGTTATATCCCCAGTGATAATTGCCTTTGAGCCAAATCCCAATCTTGTCAAAAACATTTTCATCTGCTCATTCGTTGTATTCTGAGCTTCATCAAGGATTACATAGGCAGAATCCAGAGTTCTACCTCTCATGTAAGCTAGTGGCGCCACTTCGATTAAGCCTTTCTCAAAAAACTTCAGATACGTATCCACACCCAAGATCTCAAAAAGAGCATCGTAGATTGGTCTTAGATATGGATCTACCTTCTCCTGTAAATCTCCAGGAAGAAATCCCAGATTCTCTCCAGCCTCCACTGCAGGTCTTGTGAGGATTATCCTGTTGACCTCCCTATTTTTAAAGGCTTGAACTGCCATTGCCATTGCAAGGTAGGTCTTCCCTGTACCTGCTGGTCCTATTCCGAACACCACGTCATGTTTTCGTAGTGAATCGACATATCTTTTTTGTCCAAAGGTCTTAGGTTTAACACTCTTCCCTGATGCTGTAATACAAACTACATCATCAAGAAGTTCCTTTAGGCTTCCCTCCTTACCTGACTTGATAAAGTCAATGGCATAGTTAAGGTCCTGTTCCTCCAGTCTGTTCTGTTTTTGGATTATATATTTCAGTTCATCTAAAAGTCTATTTGTCATTTCAACATTCCCAGGCAAGCCCTTGACCGTTATGGCATTGTCATGTATTCTGAGCCTTACATCCATTTTTTCTTCAATGGATTTTATATTTGAATCAAGGTTGCCCGCAATCTCTTTAATTGTATTGTTATCCTGTATTTCAATAAAACCCTCTTCACTATTTATAGTCAAACTTAAATTCCTCCCCAGTATCTTGAATTTGTAACTTAATTAAGTAAATCATACCATAGAAAGGGGTTATTTTCTATATATTTAGATGATGTGTAACCATTTAGT
>JANKMX010000058.1:0-7948 GCA_024649995.1 Gudongella sp.
AAGAGGATGCACTAACCTTGGAGTCAGGTTCAGCTAAAACAAGACTAGAGGTTACAAGATGGGCAGTTGGTTCTGTAATTAAGGACAGCGGTAGCAGAAGCGACGAAACAGCAGAGTAAGCTGAATGATGAAGAAATAAACTTCCTTAGTTGGAAGTTTTTCTTTTTGGATTGGGTGTTTTTCATAATCTAAAAATTTCTTTATAATACATATTTCTTGTGATATAATTAGTCCATCAAAACCTGTTGACCAGGGATAGGAGGAAGAATATGAAATACATAAAGACATTGACAAAGAGCAGACTGAAGGATACTCTTTCCTATGCCGGTTGTGGCGAGTGTCAGACATCTTGCCAATCAGCATGTAAGACATCCTGTACAGTTGGAAATCAAAAGTGCGAAAATAAGTAGCATAATGAGGAGTGGTGGTTTATCCACTGCTTTTTATTTGAGAAAAATGAGGAGGAAATAAGTTGAAACAAGACTTGATACATAAGTTCTATTTGAATGAAAAACATATGGTACTGGATGTCAACAGCGGTTCGGTGCATATGGTGGATGAGTTGGTATATGACCTTCTTGACCCTTATGTAGGAAACGATCTGGAAAGTATAGTTCCAATATTGGTTAATAAGTACGATGAAGATAAAATAAGGGAAGCTTATGAAGAAATTGTTTATCTTGAAGATAATGGGATGCTGTTTTCCGATGCTGATGACATATCAAACCTGAAGTACAATGAGGATAATATAGTTAAGGCCATGTGTCTTCATGTAGCCCATGACTGCAACCTGAAATGTGAGTATTGTTTCGCTTCACAGGGGAATTTCAAGGGTGAGAGGTCCATGATGAGTCTTGAAACAGGAAAGAAGGCTCTTCTATACCTTGCTCAAAATTCAGGGAATAGGAGAAATCTTGAGGTTGACTTCTTTGGAGGTGAGCCCCTAATGAATTTTCAAACCGTTAAGGATCTCGTGGAATATGGAAGAAGCATTGAGCAGGAGTACAATAAGCACTTCAGATTCACAATAACTACAAACGGTGTTCTATTGGATGATGATAAAATTCGATACATAAATGAAAACATGGATAACGTGGTACTCAGCCTTGATGGTAGAAAGTCAGTAAACGATGCTATGAGACTGACTGTCAACGGAGAAGGAAGCTATGATGTGATTCTTCCAAGCATCAAAAAAATGGTTCAGGCAAGAGGTGACAAGGATTATTATGTCAGGGGAACCTTTACGAGCAAAAATCTGGATTTTGGTAAGGATGCAATAAGTTTTCACGATGAGGGCTTCAAGAAGATTTCTATTGAACCGGTAGTTGCACCTGAAGATATGGATTATGCAATAAGAGAGGAACATCTTGGAAGAATTTTAAAGGAGTATGAAGACTTTTCCAGGGAATATATAAGCTTGACTAGGAAGGATGAGGACTTTATGTTCTTTCATTTCATGATTGACCTTAATCAAGGGCCATGTGTAGTCAAAAGGGCAGTTGGCTGTGGTGCTGGAAGTGAATACCTGGCAGTAACACCTGAGGGCGAACTTTATCCCTGCCACCAATTTGTCGGAGAGAAGGAATTCCTGCTTGGAACTCTGGAAACAGGGATTCAGAATGTTGAGCTTAGGGACAGATTCAAGATGGCAAATGTATATAATAAGGAAGAGTGTAGGAATTGTTGGGCAAGGTTCTATTGCAGTGGCGGTTGTCATGCAAATGCCCACTACGCTCACAATGATATAATGAAGCCTTATGAAATCGGATGTGAGATGGAGAAAAAGAGAATAGAATGCGCACTTTCTGTTCTTGCAAATGCAGAGGCTTAGGAGGTAGGGAATGAAATCTAGAAGCTTAGCCATATTGGCTGTAATAGTTGCAATAGTAATAGGGTTGGCATTCTTTGCAGTAAATGGTGTCACATTTGGTGATGTTCAGTACAAGAACGCCAAGGAATCAATAGACTTGGGCCTTGACCTTGCAGGTGGTGTTTATGTAGTACTTGAAGCCAACACTGATGCAAGAGGAGAAGAGCTACGTAGGATGATGGAGGAAACTAAGGCAATAATCGGGCATCGTGTCGATGGGCTGGGAGTATCAGAACCAAATATTGCGATTGAAGATGAAGATAGGATTAGAGTTGAGCTTGCTGGATTAAAGGATCCCCAGGAAGCTATTGAGTTGATAGGGAAGACAGCACTGCTGGAGTTTAAAACACCTGAAGGGGAAACTGTCATTACTGGTAAGCACGTAAAGAATGCTGGAGTAATAATGAACCCGTCCCAATTTGGAGGGGAAGAACCAGTTGTTAGCCTTGAATTCAGCACAGAGGGTACTGAGCTCTTTAGAACAGCAACAGCAGCTCTTGCAGGTGAAGAAAACGACATGGATAAGATTCTCTACATAGTACTTGATGGAGAAGTTATATCAAGTCCCATTGTAGATGAGCCAATTAATGATGGCAGGGCGATCATCACTGGTGGGTTTACGATTGAAAGTGCAGGAAATCTGGCTACACTAATAAGTGCCGGGGCTTTGCCTGTTGAAATGATAGAGCTCCAGACCTCTGTTATTGGGCCAACACTTGGATTGGAAGCCTATGAGAGAAGCATAGTGGCAGCTGGAGTTGCGTTGGCACTAATATTTTCCTTTATGATTATAGTATACAGAGTACCTGGTATAGTGGCATCTCTTGCCCTGATTGTGTATGTACTCATTGTTGTTGGCTCAATGATGGGCATTGGTGTTAAGTTGACACTTCCTGGAATTGCTGGGCTGGTTCTTTCCATAGGGATGGCTGTTGATGCAAATGTTCTGATTTATGAGAGAATACGGGAAGAGATACAAGAGGGTAAAAGTGTTAGGGTATCAATAGATTCAGGCTTTAAGAGGGCATTGACCTCAATTTTAGATGCCAACATTACAACTCTTATTGCAGGTATGGTATTGTATAATTTTGGAACGGGCCCCATCAAGGGCTTTGGAGTCACCTTGATCATTGGAATAGCTGCATCAATGATAACTGCAATATTTTTCACTAAGTATGTATTAAGAATGATGGCTCATATAACTGGTGGAAAAAACGTTAAGCTTTATGGAGCATAGGAGGGAGATAATGAATATAATCAAGAACAGAAAATACTCGTACATGATTTCCCTGGCCATTATTCTAGCGGGCTTAATCATGTTTTTCATCAACGGACTAAATTATGGTATAGATTTTACAGGCGGAACAATGATACAACTCAACATCGGTTCATTTGTTGAGGTTGATGAAGCAAGAGAGATAATGGATACGTTTGATGATAACGCCAGCATAATCCATGCTGGTTCGGATAGAGAGGAGCTTATAATAAGGAGTTCCATGGATTTGGGAAACAATGAAATATCAAATATAGTGGATGAGTTTGTTAGCAGGTTCAATATGGATCCTGAAAACTATCAGGCTCAAAAATTTGGGGCTTTCATGGGTAAGGAAATTCGGGATAGGGCTATTTTGTCCATCGGTGTAGCTGCCCTGCTTATGCTAGGCTACATCAGTTTTCGATTTCAGTTTAAGTTTGGAGTAGCGGCAATCGTAGCACTGATTCATGATATTCTAATAGCGCTGTCCGTCTATTCACTGCTCAGACTACCGGTAAACAGTTCTTTCATAGCAGCTATGCTAACAATAGTTGGATATTCAATAAATGACACCATAGTAATATTTGACAGAATAAGGGAGGAACTGAGACTGAACCAGAAAAAATCTCTGGAGGAGACAATCGAGGATAGTGTCAAGCTATCATTGAGAAGAACCATAAACACAACAATCACTACTGTGATTGCTGTTGGTTCCCTTTATGTACTTGGCGTTGAGGATGTTAAGGTTCTTGCCTTGCCACTTCTTTTGGGAATGCTTTCAGGAACGTATTCATCCCTATTTATAGCAACTCCTGTATGGTTCAGCCTAAAAAAGGGTAAAACAGTATAGATAGATAAAACAAGGGGGAATGGAGATGCAAAAGAGCTTTATATTTATTCTGATATTGGCAATCATAATCGGTATTTTTGCTTTGAGCAACAGCGATGTAGTGGAAATTGACTTTGTTTTTGGAAGAGTCATGCTTTCCCAGGCAATAGTCATTTTCATCTCAGTTTTGCTGGGAGCTGCAGTTGCAACATTATTTGGAGTGCTAAGAGAAATGAAGCTTAAGAAACAGATAAAGGAGCACAGGAATGGAATTGAGGCTCTGAAATCTGAAAACCAATCACTTTTAAGCAGGATTGAAGAAAAGGAAGAGCAATTAAAGCTGTTATATGGAAGGAAAGAGGAATCTCATGATCAAGTAGATACGGAGAATGATTTTTCTGGAAATTAAGGCGACAAAGTGGTAGAATTTAGATAATATTATCTAAATTCTATTTTTTTATTGGAGTGATTTTTTGGAAAAGTGGTTTATTAGAAACAACCCTGGCGATATAAACAAGATTTCAAATGAAAACAGCATATCCAAGACATTGGCGAAAATTTTAATAAATAGGGGAATAACTGAAAATAGTGAAATCAAGTCATTTTTGAATCCTGATATAAAAACACTTCATAATCCACTGCTTATGCATGATATGGATGCAGCAGGTAGACTTATTCTCGATAAGATAAGAAACAGGAAAAAAATACTCATAGTTGGAGATTTTGATGTCGATGGTATAATGTCCACGTATATAATGTATAGGGCCCTAAAGGAGCTTGGTGCTGATGTAGACTACACAATCCCTGATAGAATTCAGGATGGCTATGGAATCAATACTCATATTGTACTGAATGCAAAGGCATCGGGAGTGGACACAATCATTACATGTGATAATGGTATTGCAGCCTTTGAACCCATGGAAACCGGCAAGAGGATGGATATGACAATGATTGTTACTGACCATCACGACATTCCATTAAATGGGATACCCAAGGCTGACTGCATACTCAATCCAAAAAAGCCTGACTGCAATTACCCTGATAAGAATCTATGCGGAGCGGGAGTGGCATACAAACTTGCCAGCCACTTGGCAAAGTCATCCAAACAGAAAATAAACCTGGAGACTCTGCTGGAAATGGTTGCAATTGCAACTATATGCGACGTTGTGGATCTTGTGGGAGAGAACAGGACCTTTGTCAAAAAAGGTTTGGAGCTTCTTGACAATACATCCAATTTGGGAATAAAAGCTCTATTTAAGGAATCCGGTCTGGATGGGAAATCAATTACAGTATACCATGTTGGGTTTATAATTGGACCAAGTCTGAATGCCTCCGGAAGATTGGATAGTGCACTTCTCGGTTTGAGGCTTCTTTTGACAGAAGATGAGGCTGAAGCCAGTGAAATAGCCATTAAGCTTAGAAAACTCAATGAACACAGAAAAGATCTCACAGAAATGGGTACACAGGAAATCGAAAAGGCGATCCAGGAAAAATATCTGGAAGATAAGATCCTGGTTGCATACAATCCAGATATACACGAAAGTGTTGCAGGAATCATTGCAGGACGTATTAAAGAAAAGTATAATAGACCTACAATAGTTCTGACCAGAGGCAGGGAAGGGATTAAAGGGTCTGGGAGGTCAATTGAGTCCTACCATTTGTTTGAGGAACTGACAAGATGCAAGGATCTTCTTGGGAGGTTCGGAGGCCATCCTATGGCGGCAGGCTTGTCCCTTGAAGAGAAAAATATTGATGAGTTACGTAAATGCCTCAATCACAACACAAATTTAAAGGATGAAGACCTTGTTAGAAGGGTATATATAGATATGGCCATGCCGCTTGATAGGGTAAATTACGAATTCATTGATGACCTATCCAAGCTGGAGCCATTTGGCAAGGCAAACCCTAAACCGATTTTTGGATTCAAGGGCGTGGACATTGCAAAGGCAATAGTCCTTGGAAATAAACGAAATGTTGTTAAATTTGAATTAAGCAATCCATTGCAGGGCCAAATTGAAGCGATAATGTTCTGTGACGGAGACAAGTGGCTTGAGGAAGTTGATCTTCATTACGGCATAATGGAACGTGAAAGGCTTATATCAGGTACCTCCAATGAAGTCATCATGGATATCGTATTTTATCCATCAATAAATGAGTACATGGGTAGAACATCCATACAGATTGTCATAAACAACTATCGATTTGATAGATCCAGACCAAGAGGGTGAGACAATGCTAGAAAACTTATTAATGAGAATTGAACAATATAACCCACAGGCTGATATGGAACTGATCATAAAGGCTTACAATTTTGCCGAGTCCGCCCATGAAGGTCAGGTTAGGAATTCAGGTGAAAAATATTTTGTACACCCTGTTCATGTGGCTATGTTGCTTGCTGATTTGAGCATGGATACATCTACCATAATTGCGGGATTGCTTCATGATGTAATAGAGGACACCAATGTCAGCTATGACAAGATCAAAGAGGAATTCGGTGAAGAAGTTGCTGATATGGTGGACGGAGTAACCAAGTTGAAGAAGCTTCACTACAAGACAAAGCAGGAGAATCAGGCTGAAAACCTAAGAAAAATGGTTGTAGCCATGGCAAAGGACATACGTGTTATAATAGTCAAGCTTGCAGATAGATTGCACAATATGAGAACACTGGAATACATGACAGATGAAAAGAAGAAGGAGAAGGCCATTGAAACACTTGAGATCTATGCACCAATAGCACATAGGCTTGGTATCTCAAAAATTAAGTGGGAGCTGGAGGACCTTTCCCTTAGATATCTAGATCCTGAAAACTACTATGATTTGGTAGACAAGGTTTCAAAAAGAAGACTGGAAAGGGAAGCTTACATTGATCAGATTATTGGAATTTTGCATGAAAAGCTAGGAGAAATGGGAATCAAGGCTGATATAAACGGCAGGCCAAAGAATTTTTATAGCATCTACAAAAAAATGATGTATCAGGGAAAGGCCTTTGAACAGATATACGACCTTACGGCAGTTAGAATTCTTGTGGACAACATTAAGGATTGCTATGGTGCCTTGGGTATTGTACACACCCTGTGGAAGCCTCTGCCAGGTAGATTCAAAGACTATGTTGCGATGCCCAAGCCAAACATGTACCAGTCCTTACACACCACTGTGATGGGTAACAAGGGTGAAATATTCGAGGTGCAGATAAGAACCTATGAAATGCATAGGACGGCAGAATATGGTATAGCTGCCCACTGGAAATACAAGGAAGGCAACCCAAAGACTGATAATTTCGATGAAAAACTGACATGGCTTAGACAGCTTATGGAATGGCAAAGTGATCTGAACGATCCAAAAGAGTTTATGGAGGCTCTTAAAATTGACTTCTTTACTGATGAGGTATTTGTCTTTACACCTAGAGGTGATGTCATCAATCTACCGGAAGGCTCAACACCTATTGATTTTGCCTATAGGGTTCATACTGACGTAGGTAATAAATGCGTCGGGGCCAAAGTAGACAATAGAATTGTCCCTCTCAACCACAAGCTTAGGAATGGAAACATTGTGGAGGTAATCACTAGTTCAAATAGTAGTGGACCCAGTAGGGACTGGCTTAAGATAGTCAAGAGCAATCAGGCAAAGACAAAGATTAAGCAATACTTCAAATTGAAGGAAAGAGATAAGAACATTGCAAAGGGCAAGGAATATCTTGAAAAGGAGATAAAACGTCTTGGATATAAGCCATCGGATATTCTCAAGGATGAATGGCTTAAAAATATCGCTACAAAGGTCAGCATAAATTCCATCGAGGATCTTTATGCATCGATTGGTTACGGTAGCATAACCCTAAATCAGGTGATAAATAAGCTTAAGGAAATTTACAGCGAGCACTTCAAGCCTGATGAGAAGGACATTGTAGAAAGCAATATCCAGAAAACAGCAAGGAAATCAAAACCAAAGCATACTCAGGGAATCAAGGTAAAGGGAATTGACAACATAAAGGTCAGGT
>JANKMX010000058.1:7958-17830 GCA_024649995.1 Gudongella sp.
TTTTCAAAATGCTGCAACCCAGTTCCCGGAGATGACATTGTTGGCTTTATTACAAGAGGTAGAGGTGTGTCAATACACAGGACAGACTGCCCTAACATAAAATCTGATCTTGCTGATGAGGAAAGATTGATTGAAGTGTCGTGGGACTTTGAGAAGAAGGCATCCTATAATGCAGAAATTCAGGTGAGGGCTGCTGATAGACCAGGACTTCTGGCCGAAATAGCACTTAAGATTAATGATGCCGATATTGGACTTGTATCCCTAAATGCCAGAACCAACAAGGATAAGTCAGTACTGATTACGATGATACTGGAAATACATGACAAGGAACAGCTTAACGACTTAATGAAAAAAGTGAGAAAGATTGGAAATGTGTTTGATGTTTACAGAGTGACGGCATAGAGGGGGTCAATAGATGAGAGCAGTTGTACAGAGGGTTACGCAAGCCAAGGTTATTGTAGATGATGAAAATGTTGGCGAAATAGATAAGGGACTCCTTGTTTACCTGGGTGTTGGAGAAAGTGACACTGAGACCGATTTGGAATATATGGTCAACAAGGTAACAGGACTTAGAATATTTGAGGATGACAATGGAAAGATGAACCTTTCTATTCAGGATATTGGGGGAGAGATCCTTGCAATTTCACAGTTCACTTTATATGGTGACGCTAGAAAAGGAAAAAGACCTAGCTTTACAGATGCTGCTTCACCTGAGGTAGGAGACAGACTGTACGAAAGATTCATAGCTAGAACAACAGAAATGGGAATTAGAACAGAATCTGGAGTCTTTGGAGCGCACATGATGGTTGATTATGTGAACGATGGACCTGTGACAATATTGCTTGACAGTACTAAGTTGTTCTAAGGAGGAAAATGAAAAATGATAGTTAAGAGACTTCAAGCTGGGGTATATGCAGCCAACTGCTATATTATCCACACTGAGGATGGCCATGGAGTGGTTGTTGATCCAGCCGGAGATGTTGACGATATAATGGAATATATAGAGGAGAACGAGCTAGAGGTAGCTGCAATTGTTCTTACCCACGGACATGGAGACCATATAGGCGGAGTGATGGAATTAAGAAAAAAGCTCAATGTTCCTGTTATGGTTCATTCATACGATGAGGACATGGTGGGAGACAGTTCACTTAATCTTTCAACAGCTATGCCAATGGGGGATGTCAACTTTAATCCTGATAGACTATTGGAGGATGGAGACCTGATTGAGATTGGGAGCAAGGAATTAAAGGTTCTTCATACTCCTGGGCATACCAAAGGAGGCATATGTCTACTTTTGGACGGGATACTAATCACCGGGGATACTCTTTTTCAGGGTTCAATAGGTAGAACAGACCTTTATGGGGGAGACTTTGATACTTTGATGAACAGCATCATGGAGAAGTTAATGGTACTATCGGATGAAACAGTTGTCTATCCAGGCCATGGAGGGCAATCAACTATAGGAGCTGAAAAAAGGAACAACCCATTCATTGGAAGGTGGAGGGGCTAGATTAACAATATTGATATAATTTTACGATTAGAGTGATGAAGATGATTTATTTACTGGTAGTTGACAAGAGTATAAAGACACATGACCCTTACGAACTTGTAAGGGCTTTTTATGGTGACAAGGAAATTAAGATAATTGGATCAGTCTCACAGGAATCTCAAGCAAAGGATGCAGATACCATTGCCATTTCAATACAGGGTGACACTTATAAGGTATCATTAACTAGAAACAATACCCTGATTGATTTTGAGCAGATGTCATTCCATGAGAAGGATTTCTGCAGAGGGGAGACAGCCTCCAGAAACAACACGATTAAACACCTTATATACAAGGTCCTTTCAAGAAATCTTAATACTGAATTGCCATGGGGAATACTGACTGGGATCAGGCCTGTAAAGGTGGCAAAAATGATTATGGATAAGGGATTGTCACAGGAGGAGGCCATAGAGGTTCTTTCAGCTTCATATATGTTGAGAGAAGATAAGGCAAGGCTTATTACAGACGTTTCATTATATCAGAAGCCCATACTGGATGAACTTGATAAAAACAACTATAGCATTTATATTGGGATCCCATTTTGTCCTACAAGATGCTTTTATTGCTCCTTTCCAACCCTTATAGCCCATAGGAATACTGACCTTATGGAAGGATATGTGGATGCACTTATAGAGGAGCTTGATGACACATCCGTAATGATGGACAGCTGGAATATAAGTACAGTATATATAGGCGGAGGTACACCCACATCCTTGCCGAAGGAACTTATGGGGCGGCTTCTTGGCCATATCAATAAGAAATTTGAGGGTATCAAAGAGCTTACTGTTGAGGCTGGGAGACCTGATACCATAGACCGTGAATATCTTGAATTATTGAAAAGCAACTACGTGGACCGAATTAGCATCAATCCACAGACAATGGATGATAAGACATTGAAAATAATTGGAAGGAAGCATTCTGCCAGAGACATTGTTGAAACTTACAGACTAAGCAAGGATGTTGGAATCGAAACCGTTAATATGGATTTGATAGTAGGTTTACCCGGAGAGAATAGAAATAATGTAGCTGAAACCCTAAGGATTATAAAGGCATTGCAACCAGATAACCTTACAGTTCATACGCTTGCCGTCAAAAAGGGTTCGGAGTTCATTCATGACAGGGAAAAATATACTATTGCATCAGCGGATGAAATTCAGGAGATGCTCCATTTGACGTCAGAATTTGCCAAAGAAAATGACATGATTCCTTATTACCTGTACAGGCAAAAACAGATTATGGGAAATTTCGAAAACATTGGCTATAGTAAAAAGTCCAACCCAAGCTTGTACAATGTATCCATAATGGAGGAGAAGGAAACCATAATTGGGATTGGTATGGGATCTACCTCTAAATTCTACAATAAGCTGGAAAACACTATTGATACTTTTTCAAACTTCAGGAGTATCAGTGAATATTTGTCGAGGCTGTCTGAACAGAAAACCCGAAAAAGGCAGAAAATCAATGAAATTGAGAAGTCATGGAGCAACTTAGAACTTGACACAAAGTAAGTATTATTTTATAATTATCTAAATTAAATAAAAAGACTTTGATAAGGAAAAGTAATGGAATCACTTGGAGTAAAGAGAGCTGATGATGGTGGAAATTCAGCACCAATATTCTATGAAGACACCTTTGAGTCAGCAGTATAACTGCTCGTGAAATACGTTATAAATTGAGTGAGGAAAACCTAATTAGGGTGGCACCGCGAGATAGCCTCTCGTCCCTGAAAATCAGAGATGAGGGGCTTTATTTATTTTAAGGAGGTAGTATGTATGGGTGAAAGAATGGGAAATCTAAGACGAACAAATATGTGTGGCAGCTTGAGAATGGAGGATGTTGGCAAAGAGGTTGTTCTTATGGGTTGGGTACAGAGAGAAAGAAATCTTGGAGGATTACTCTTCATAGATTTAAGAGACACAACTGGTATGGTTCAGATAGTTTTTGATGATGAGGCTCCCAAGGATATGATGTCGAAGGCTGAGACCGTAAGAGCGGAATATGTAATTGCAATTCAAGGAACGGTCAGGGAAAGACAGTCAAAGAATCCAAACATGCCAACCGGAGACATAGAAATTCTGGCAGAGGAGATTCGTGTACTTGACGAGGCTGAAACACCTCCAATATACATTAAGGATGAAGATAATGTAAGTGAGTCAATGAGACTTAAATACAGATATCTTGATTTGCGAAAGCCTTCAATGCAGGAAAATCTTAAGCTTAGGGCAAATATTGCCAAGGTGGTAAGGGACTTTTTCCATGAAAACAGTTTCGTGGAAATAGAAACTCCAATGCTTACAAAACCAACACCTGAAGGAGCCAGGGACTATCTTGTACCGAGTAGGGTAAATCCTGGACAATTCTATGCATTGCCACAATCACCACAGCTAATGAAGCAGCTTCTAATGGTATCTGGTATGGACAGATATTACCAGATAGTGAAATGCTTCAGGGATGAAGACCTAAGGGCTAACAGGCAGCCTGAATTCACTCAGGTTGATGTTGAAATGAGCTTTGTTGATGTTGAGGATGTTTTGGGCATAAATGAGAAGCTTGTCCAGAGGCTGTTCAAGGAGATAAAAGGTATTGATATTGAGCTGCCTTTAAGAAGAATGTCCTATGATGAGGCCATGGAAAGATATGGAGTGGATAAACCTGATTTAAGATTTGGGCTTGAGCTGAAAAATGCATCCGAATTATTGAATGGATGCGGGTTCAAGGTATTCGATGAAACCATAAAATCTGGTGGAGTGGTCAAAGGAATTAATGTAAAGGAAGGCGCTGAGAGTTTTACCCGTAAGGATATTAGCAAGCTTGAGGATTATGCAAAGACCTACGGAGCGAAGGGCTTGGCTTGGATAAAAATTACAGAGGATGGAACAAGCTCTCCAATCGCCAAGTTCTTTGATGAAGAAGAAATGAAAAGAATTATAGAATTTTTCGAGGGAGAAGCTGGCGACCTGTTGTTGTTTGTAGCTGACAGCTTTGATGTAGCCAATGATAGCCTGGGCAATCTTAGGAATGAGCTTGCAAAAAGACTTGACCTGGTTTCAAAGGATGATTTCAAAATATTGTGGATTACTGATTTTCCACTGTTTGAATACGATGTGGAAGAGGATAGATATGTCGCAAAGCATCATCCATTCACCCATCCAGTTGAGGAGGATGTTCACCTTCTTGAAAGTGAGCCCCACAAAGTTAGGGCAAAGGCTTATGACCTGGTAATTAATGGTGATGAAATGGGCGGCGGAAGTATAAGAATCAATAATTCCGAGCTGCAATCCAGGATGTTCAGTGCATTGGGCTTTAGCAAGGAAGAAGCACAGTCAAAGTTCGGGTTCCTGCTTGATGCATTCAGGTATGGTACGCCACCTCACGGTGGAATAGCATTTGGACTGGATAGACTGGTCATGCTTTTCTCAGGTAGCACTAACATAAGAGATGTCATTGCCTTTCCAAAGACTCAATCTGCAACCTGTCTTATGACAGATGCCCCAACAGAGGCATCCCAAAAGCAGCTGGAGGAAGTTCACATCAAGGTTGATTTGAAAAATGATAAGTAGATTTGAACGATCCGCCTATCTCCTTGGAGAAGATGCTATGAGAAAATTGAATAGAGCAACTGTTGCGGTGTTTGGAGTTGGTGGTGTAGGGTCATATGCCGCAGAGGCTCTTGCAAGAACAGGAATTGGCAAGCTAGTTCTTGTAGATTATGATATAATAGACATAACGAATATCAATCGTCAGGTACATGCAACTACTGGTACAGTAGGATTGCCAAAGGTGGATGTAATGAAGAAGAGACTTCTGGAGATCAATCCGGATTTACAGATAGTTGTGTTCAATGAAAAATACTCTGCTGATACAAGAGAGAAATTAATTAGTGGTGAGTATGATTACATTGTTGATGCTATTGATATGATATCATCTAAAATTGACCTGATATTTTCTGCCAAATCAAAGGGCATACCAATAATAAGCTCAATGGGAGCAGGAAACAAGCTTAATCCCACTGATTTTAAGGTTGCAGACATATATGACACCAAAATTTGCCCCTTGGCGAGAGTCATGCGTCAGGAGCTTAGAAAAAGAGGGATAGAGAGCCTTAAGGTTGTATATTCTGAGGAAGATCCTTTGAAGGTCAACCTGGGCGAAAAGAATCGTCGAAAGGCTGTTCCGGGAAGTGTGGGATTCGTTCCACCTGTGGTAGGTTTGATAATTGCATCAGAAGTAATAAAGGATATAGCAGGACAGGAGGAGAGATGAAGTGGATCAAATAGGATTTGTAATCAAGAAGGTAGACGAACAGAAGGTACAGCTTGAGGTTAAGAGAGCCTCAGGATGAGGCAGCTGTAATTCCTGCGCAAGTTCTTGCGAAGTAAAGCCTCACTATGTAACAGTTAAGAATAATATTGATGCAAAGCCTGGAGACTTTGTCGAGCTTAAGGCAGTGCAGAAGAATGTAATGAAGTATGTTACCATTATCTATATGATTCCATTCGCATTCCTGATATTGGGGATTGTAGTAGGTAACAGCTTGTTTAGTGGAATAGATTCAACCAACAACGAACTGATGATTTTTGGGATGGGAATACTTTTCCTGGCGGTTTCCTTGGTGGTTGTAAGAATAATTGACAAGGTATTTGCAAAGAAGGATGAGAGTATTATCGTAATGACAAGAAAGCTATAAGGAGGGGTGGTTTTGGCGGATAAAGATTCAATAATTGTACGATTGAGAAGAGTAGAAGGGCAAATAAAGGGTATACAGAAAATGGTGGATGAAGATAAGTTTTGTGGTGATATACTGGTACAGATTTCAGCAGCCAGGAGTGCATTGAACAATGTCGGAGGATTGATTCTCGAAAATTACATGAAGAACTGTCTTCTGGAGGCACCTGAGGGTTCTGAGGAAGATCTTGATAAACTAATTGAGATTATGCTGAAGTACACCAAGTAGTGCGCAGCTTCATTCAGATTATACTAATATTTGGTATAATAGAAATCAATTGAAAGGAGTCGGGATATGAATTTTAGTAATCTAAAGGATGCAGACCGAGAAATCATGGAGATTGTACAGGAGGAGATTGATCGCCAGAACAAGCACATTGAATTGATAGCCTCAGAGAATTTTGTTTCTGAAGCGGTAATGGAGGCTATGGGTAGTCAGCTAACAAACAAATATGCAGAGGGTTACCCTGGCAAGAGGTACTACGGAGGGTGTGAAGTTGTAGATAAGGCTGAGACCTTGGCCATTGAAAGACTTAAGGAGCTATTTGGTGCTGATCACGCTAATGTGCAGCCACACTCAGGATCAAACGCCAATCTTGCAGTATATTTTGCATTTTTAAAGCCTGGAGATAAGGTGCTTGGAATGAAGTTATCACAAGGTGGACACCTTACACATGGAAGCCCTGTTAATATTTCAGGAGTATATTACAATTTCGTAGATTACGGAGTCAATTCCGAGACTGAAACGATAGATTATGATGAAGTTAGGGAAATTGCAATTAAAGAGAAGCCAAAAATGATTGTAGCTGGAGCAAGTGCTTACCCAAGAGAGATTGATTTCAGCAAATTCAGAGAAATTGCTGATGAGGTGGGAGCATATCTGATGGTAGATATGGCACATATCGCTGGTCTTATTGCTGCAGATTTGCACCAGAACCCAGTTCCTTACGCTGATTTTGTAACAACTACAACTCATAAAACTCTTAGAGGGCCAAGAGGAGGAGCAATACTTTGCAAGGCAGAATATGCAAAGGCAATAGATAAGGCAATCTTCCCTGGGATTCAGGGTGGTCCATTGATGCATGTAATTGCAGCAAAGGCTGTAGCATTTGGAGAAGCGCTGCAGGATGACTTCAAAGCTTACCAGAAGCAAGTTGTTGTAAATACAAACGCCCTCGCAGAGGGATTGCTGGAAGAAGGCTTCAGACTGGTATCTGGAGGTACAGACAACCATCTAATATTGATAGATGTAAGAAATAAAGACTTGACAGGTAAGGTCGCAGAGGCTATGCTAAACGATGTGGGTATTGCTACAAACAAAAATACAATACCAAATGACCCTGAAAGTCCATTTGTGACAAGTGGTGTCAGAATTGGTACTGCTGCAATGACCACAAGAGGTATGAAGGAAACTGAAATGAAGGAAATAGCAGAGCTGATATCAGAGGCTCTGAAATCTGATAGTGACAAGGATGCTGTTAGGCAGAGAGTATATGACCTTTGCGACAGGTTCCCACTATATTAGTTCAGTGATTATAAGCCTACAGCTAGCTGTAGGCTTAACTAATGTTTATGGACAGGTGGTTTATTATGGAAATAACAAATATAAAGGAATCCCGAAACATAATTGAAGA
This sequence comes from Gudongella sp., assembly GCA_024649995.1. Taxonomy (GTDB): domain Bacteria; phylum Bacillota; class Clostridia; order Tissierellales; family Tissierellaceae; genus Gudongella. Next base: position 15,864 of record JANKMX010000058.1, read on the forward strand.
TGTCGAATTGGGAAGTATAGCCGATGAGCTGGATATTAATCCTGGGGATGTACTATTAAGCATCAACAGTAAAATAATCAAGGATGTCATTGACTACAAATATATGATGGCAGATGAAATTCTTATTGTTGGAATCGAAAAGCCAGATGGAGAAATTTGGGAATTTGAAATAGAAAAAGATCCTGGCGAGGATTTGGGAATAATTTTCACTAACCCATTGATTGACAGGGCCAAGTCCTGCAACAATAAGTGCATGTTCTGCTTCATTGATCAACTTCCTCCAAATATGAGGGATACATTGTATTTTAAGGATGACGACTCAAGACTTTCATTTTTACAGGGTAATTTCATCACATTGACAAATATGGGAGAGGATGAAATACAAAGGATTATCGACTACAGACTAAGCCCGATCAATGTGTCGGTTCATACAACCAATCCTGAGCTGAGGGTAAGGATGCTCAGAAACAAGAATGCGGGAAAAATATTTGGTATTCTCAAGAGATTTCACGAAGTCAATATTGAGATGAATTGTCAGATTGTTCTTGTACCGGGCGTAAATGATGGGGATGAACTGAAGAGAACTATAAAGGATCTTTCATCTCTATATCCATCAATTCACTCAGTCGCAATTGTACCTGTTGGAATAACCAAATACAGACAAGGGCTGGATAAACTTGACACATATGACATGAATACATCTGCAGTGGTAATTAGAGACGTAGAAGAAATGCAAAAGCATTTCCTTGAGAAAATAGGTACCCGATACATCTTTGCATCAGATGAGTTTTATGTTGTTTCCGGTAATAAACTACCTGAATTTGATGAGTATGAAGGATTCCCCCAATACGAGAATGGAGTGGGCCTTATAAGGTCATTCAGTACAGAGGTGGAAAAGGCACTCGATAGATCAACGTTATCAGAGCTGCAACAAAAACTGATATTTGCCACCGGAACCCTCGCCTATGATTTCATGAAGAGGATTGCGTCGATGATAATGGCTAAGTATAAAGGTTTAACCATAGAAGTTGTTCCAATCAAGAACAAATTCTTTGGTGAGACCATAACAGTCTCCGGCTTGGTCACAGGAATGGATCTGGTGAAACAGGTCAAGGGATATGAAGGATTTGACAAGGTAATAATTCCAAGGTCCATGCTAAAAAGAGATGAGGAGATATTTCTTGACAATTTAACCTTGGAACAAGCCATAGATAAGCTTGGTATTGATGTAGTACCGTCCAATGTAGATGGTAATGAACTAATTAAATTAATTGAGACAGGGGTGAGGTCGTGAGTAGGCCGATTGTATGTATTGTAGGTAGACCAAATGTTGGTAAATCAACATTGTTTAACAAAATGGCAGGTAGAAGGATAGCAATTACGGAAGATAAACCAGGAGTTACCAGAGACAGGATATACGCTGAGGCAGAATGGTTGGGACAGCATTTCACAGTAATAGACACGGGTGGGCTTGAGCCTGAAAATGAAGATATTGTAATGAGTAATATCAGAAAACAGGCAGATATTGCAATTGACACAGCAGATGTAATATTGTTTGTAGTTGACGGTGTAGAAGGACTTACAACAACTGATAGGGAAATTGGGGAACTTTTGAGAAGGTCTGGAAAGAATGTTGTTCTTGCAGCTAATAAGATTGATACAAGAAAGACACCTGATGAGATATATGAATTTTACGAGCTTGGGTTGGGAGAACCCATGGTGATTTCAGCTGAACAGTCACTGGGACTGGGAGATCTTCTGGATGAGCTTGCAAAGTATTTTCCTGATGACAAGGACACTGAGGCCAATAAAGATACAATAAGGGTTGCATTCATTGGACGACCAAATGCTGGTAAATCCTCTCTGATAAACCACATCCTTGGAGAGGAAAGGGTTATTGTAACCGATATCCCTGGAACAACACGTGATTCAATAGATAGTCATTTCACTGTTGGTGAGAATGATTA
>JANKMX010000059.1 GCA_024649995.1 Gudongella sp.
CTCTTTGGCCTTAACTATTTTGCCATAGATGCCACCAATTGTAACAACCTCATCACCCACTCTAAGTCCGCTTCTCATTTCCTTGATTTCTTTTTCTTTTTTCTTCTGTGGTCTAATGGCAAAGAAATAGAAAATTACCAAAAGTCCTATTGGAAGAATAAACGCTTGCAGTTGCTCCATTAACTAATCACTCCTTTTCTTATATATTATTATACATGAAATGGCGAAAAAATCACCTATTAATCTACTGAATATCCATAATTTTTATAAAATTCCTCTCTATACTCCAGTAGGTTGTCATTTCTTATGGCTTCTCTTATTCTTTCCATGGTTCTAATCAGGAACCTTAGATTATGAATTGTAGTAAGTCTCAATGCCAGTATCTCATTCACGTTGAAGAGATGCCTTATATATGCACGTGAGTAGTTTTTACAGGTATAGCAATCACAGTCAGGGTCCAGAGGTGAAAGGTCCTTTGAGTACTTGGCGTTTCTTATGACCACCTTCCCTTTTGTAGTCATTGCTGTACCATTCCTGGCTATCCTTGTAGGCAAAACGCAATCAGCCATATCCACACCCCTTATAACAGCTTCAAATAAATAATCAGGAGTTCCTACACCCATAAGATACCTTGGTTTGTCCTCAGGTAGAAGAGGAGCTGTATAGTCCAGAACCTCACACATGGTCTCCATCGGTTCCCCAACACTTAATCCCCCTATTGCATAGCCACTGAAGTCCATTTCCAGTAGATCCTTTACGCTTTGCTCCCTGAGATCCCTATACATTCCTCCCTGAACTATCCCAAAAATACCCTGCTTATCCCAATCCCTATGATGATCCCTGCATCTTTGAGCCCATCTCGTCGTTCTCTCCATGGATTGTTTTGTATACTCATAATCCGCTGGATAGGATACACACTCGTCGAAGCACATCATAATATCTGAGCCAAGTGCATTCTGTATATCAATAGCAGTCTCAGGGCTGATAAAATGCTTTGAGCCATCGATATGTGACCTAAACTCCACTCCTTCTTCCTTGATTTTTCTAAGATCACCTAGACTAAAGACTTGAAATCCACCACTATCAGTAAGTATCGGACCATCCCAGTTCATAAATTTATGAAGTCCTCCCGCTTCCCTGATAAGCTCGTGACCTGGCTTGAGGTAGAGATGGTAGGTATTGGACAGTATTATCTGCGCACCCAAGCCCTTAACCTCTTCAGGTGTCATTGTCTTTACCGTTGCTCTAGTCCCAACAGGCATGAATATTGGTGTTTCTATTTCACCATGTGGAGTTGTTATTTTACCAAGTCTAGCCTTGGTTTCAGTTGACTTTTTAATTAACTCATACTTTATTGCCATTATAACCTCCTGATTACTTTATGAACATGGAATCCCCAAAGCTAAAGAACCTGTATCTATTGTCAATGGCTTCCTCATATGCGCTCATGATAAGCTCCTTGCCTGCAAATGCACTAACAAGCATCATCAATGTTGATTCAGGGAGATGAAAATTTGTAATTAATCCATCTACCAGCTTAAAGGTGTATCCCGGATATATGAATATATCCGTCCATCCTGATCCTTCACTAACCCTGCCCTTTTCGTCAGCGATGGTTTCAAGGGTCCTTGTTGATGTTGTACCAACAGATACTATCTTCCCACCTGATGTTTTCACTCTATTGATAGCCTCAGCCGCCTCATGACTTATCTGGTAATATTCCGAATGCATCACATGGTCATTTATATCCTCCACCTTAACAGGTCTAAATGTACCAAGCCCTACATGAAGTGTTAAATAAATGATTTCAATACCTTTATTGCTTATTTTTTCCAAAAGCTTCTTGTCAAAATGCAAACCCGCAGTTGGAGCTGCTGCCGACCCAGGATTCTTGGAATAAACAGTCTGATATCTTTCACCATCTTCAAGCTTTTCGGTTATATAAGGTGGCAGTGGCATTTCTCCCAGCTGGTCCAATATTTCTTCAAAAATTCCTTCAAAGAAAAATTCAATGAATCTTGTACCGTCTTCTCCAATCCTTATAACTGTTCCCTTAAGAATTCCTCCTCCAAATTCGATCTTGCCCCCTGCCTTCATCTTCTTTCCAGGTCTTACCAGGCATTCCCAGATGCTCTTTTCAGTTCTCTTCAGTAGAAGGACTTCCAGCTTCTCTTCCTTTCCAGGTCTGTTGCCAAAAAGTCTTGCAGGCAACACTCTTGAATCGTTTAGCACAATTCCATCGCCAGGATTAAGGTGATCTATTATATCTACAAAACTTTTGTGTTCAATTTTTTCTTCTTCCCTATCCAAGACCAGAAGTCTTGAGCTGGTTCTATCCTCCAAAGGATGCTGAGCTATCAGCTCTTGTGGAAGATCATAGTAAAATTCACTTGTTTTCATTTTCAACTTCCTCATTTAGTATTTGGTGATTTCTATCCCCGTATAATAATGCTCCAGAATCTCTTCAAAATCAAAGCCCTGCTTTGCCATTTCAATAGCCCCATACTGACTCATCCCAATACCATGTCCGAAACCCCTTCCAGATATTACAACACTTCCCCTTGATATGTCAACTGTTTCAGGTGTTTTGTATGTAAACACACCTCTGTCTCCAATTACAGCTATGGATTCGTCGCTATAGGATCCTATCCTTTCATCTCCGGATATTATGCTTATCTTACCCCTATCACCCTCGAGCATCTGAATTCTTCTTTCAGTGGCCGCATAGATTGTGGAATCATTCATATCTTGGGAATCTGTATTTGTTCCCACAGAAAAAAGTGTGCTTTTTATGGTAGTGGTTCCAATCAAACTTCTAAATCTCTCTCCCGATACCTCAGCACTACCTCTTGAACCGTTAAGAATAAGCTCCACAACCCTTCCAGATTCAGTCGTCTCCATAATATCAATGCTTCTTAGTTCTCCAATATCAATTCCACCTGACATAAGCTTCTGGTTTAAGCTGTCAGAATCCATTACAATCTCCCATTTACTGTTCACGGTGTTCAATGAAAAAGGATCCTCCACAGCCACCAGATAGGGTACTCTTCCTCCCCATACGTTCTCACTGCTTTCAGTGTGTCCTCCAGATGAAGAATGAAATACTGTACTGGCTATGTTACCATCATATTCAGCTACCAATCCCAAGGTTTGGTCCACTGCTTTGTTTGTGGTGGGTTGTTCAGCATCATATCCACCATACACCTGACAATGTGTAGTATCACAGACGTTAAAACCCTCATTAATATGCTTGTTCATGGTTGAATAGGCGTAGCTCCTTGCTGCAACAGCCTGAGCCTTCAAGGCCTCCTCACTGCTTAAGGACGGTATTTCCTTGGGAACAACCCCATAAAGGTAGTCCTCTATATTAACATGGTTGATTACATAAAGACCATTTCTGCTACCTATGAAGGTTATATAACCCCTGTATTTTTTTCCGTCTACACTCATCAAACTCGTTTCACTGTCCCCTTCACCAAAGATTACAGTACCATTGGCTGGCAATGTTGCAACATATGTGTTTGAATCATCGTACACATCAATCTCATCATATCTACCAAGGCTCAAGCTAATGTACATTGTATTACCTGGCAGCTCCATCAAAGCGTCCACCTTGTCATCCTTCTGATAGATTGACATCCCAGAATCCGTTGATATTCGAACTCTTTCAAGTAATTCATAGGTCTTCCCGATCTTCACGTCAATATAGTCCAAATCCTCTTCGGTTCTTCCGTTGGAAATGGAAGGAAACAATATAATTATTAAAGCAATAAATATAATTAAATTTCTTTTCATATCACACACCAGCCTTATGTTTATTATTTTTCTGCAGGAAGAGGTATGTTGAAATGCCTATATGCCTTTTCTGTTACCATTCTCCCTCTTGGTGTCCTGCTTAAAAACCCCATCTGTAGAAGGTAGGGTTCGTATACATCCTCAATTGTACCTCTTTCTTCACCAGTGGCTGCTGCAAGAGTATCCACTCCAACAGGCCCTCCCTTGAAGTTCTCAATCAAGGTTAAGATCAACTTCCTGTCAACGGCATCCAATCCAAGTCTATCTACCTCAAGAACCATAAGACCTTTTTTTGCAATTTCCTCTGTTATAATACCATTTTCAACAACCTGGGCATAGTCTCTGACCCTTTTCAATAGTCTGTTTGCGATTCTAGGGGTCCCTCTTGATCTTTTGGCTATTTCATATGCACCCATCGGTTCAATATCAATATTGAGTATTCTGGCTGATCTGGTGACTATTTCTGTTAGATTGTCCGGATTATACAGATCGAGATTCAGCATGACACCAAATCTATCCCTTAAGGGTGATGTCAAAAGACCTGCTCTAGTTGTTGCACCAATCAAGGTGAACTTGGAGAGATCAAGTCTCACAGATCTAGCTGAAGGTCCTTTTCCAATAATTATGTCCAGGGCAAAATCCTCCATTGCTGGATAGAGTACCTCCTCCACAGTTCTGTTGATTCGGTGAATTTCATCAATGAACAATACATCATCATCAGATAGATTTGTAAGTATGCTGGCCAGGTCCCCAGCTCTCTCGATTGCCGGACCTGATGTTACTCTTATATTTACACCCATCTCGTTTGCGATTATATTTGCTAATGTTGTTTTGCCAAGGCCAGGAGGACCATAAAGTAGAACATGATCCAGTGACTCGCTTCTTCCCCTGGCTGCCTGGATAAATATATTCAGCTTTTCCTTGGCTTTGTCCTGACCGATGTATTCGCTTAACCACTTGGGTCTAAGTGTTGCTTCAGTCTCCGTGTCATCAATATTCATATTCCTTGCAACTATTCTATCTCTTTCTTCATCCATAAATATGTCTCCCATTGTAATTTTGATTTGTCCTGGTCTTCATCTATAAATAACATAACTATCGGGACAGTTTCCTTAATCCCATCTTTATCATATCCTCTATAGTCATCCCGACTAGATCAGTCCCCTGGAAAGCCTTTTGTGCTTCGTATCTGCTGTATCCCAATGCAACAAGAGCCTCCACTGCTTCGTTGTCCATGGGTTCTGGTACTTCATCAAAGGAATCATCCTCAGCAAAGCCTCCCTTTACCTTATCCTTAAGCTCAAGAACAATTCTTTCTGCAGTTTTTTTCCCCACTCCAGGTCCCTTGCAAAGGGTTGTAACATCCTTTAGCATTATGGCCTTTTGAATTTGTGAAGGCCTAAGAGTTGATAGTATTCCACATGCGACCTTAGGCCCTATTTTTGATACGGTCAGCAGAAGTTTAAACATTCTCATCTCATCTTCACTTACAAAGCCATAAAGACTCATGGAATCTTCCCTTACAATTAGATCAGTGAATATATGCTGTTTTTCTTCACCCTTTATGAGCTGTACAAGTGTATTGCTTGAAGTGTTAATACGATAACCAATCCCCTGGTTATCAAGAAGAAAATAATCCTCACCTATGTAGCTGATCCTACCGACTATGTAATCAATCATCATTCCACCCACTTATCTCATTTTAAATGATTCCTTGAATTTCAAGGAGCTTCCATGACATATTGCAACCGCCAAGGCGTCTGCTACATCATCTGGTTTAGGTATCTTTTCCAGATTTAATAGAATCTTTACCATTTCCTGAACCTGCCTCTTTTCAGCTCTTCCATATCCAACCACAGCTTGTTTTACCTGAAGAGGAGTGTACTCATATACCTCAAGATCGTGATTGACAGCTGCTAGGATTTCAACACCTCTTGCATGACCAACCTTTATGGCGGTTTTTACATTCTTGTTGTAAAAAAGCTCCTCTATTGCCAAATCGTCTGGTCTATATCTTATAATAATATCATTAAGCTGATCATATACAGATCTCAATCTATTAGGAAACAGTTGGTCAGAAGGAGTTAGGATGGCTCCATAATCTATGACCCTGTACTTATTTCCAATCAGTTCCACCACTCCATAACCAACAGTGGCTATCCCCGGGTCTATCCCTAAAATTATCATAAGTCACCCCTTTCAACATTAATCCTTTATCTATTGTACCATATAATCAATATAAATCTAAACTGGAATTTAAAGCCCTCTGACCAATAAAAGTCAGAGGGCGATATAATCCATTATTAATAATTGCTTTATCGATATCTCTTTAGAACCCTGTCATTCAAGCCATTCCAGTAGGCATCCTTATAAAGTCTCATGCCATTTCTGGACATGATCTTTATAACCTCATTGTAGACATTGGTAAGATCGTCCATTGTCAATAGAGTTTCATCTTCAGTTATGTTTGCTGAGGATGATTCATAATCTATTGTAAGTTGTTTATCAAGATATTTGTTCAGACTGAATATCTTGTTTCGAATTACTTTTTCACAATATCTGCCTATAAGATTATGCAAATGATTGCTTGATTCCTCTTCCTTCTCAAGATTGGCAAATATCTCGTCGTGAAGGTCCTGAATCGGCTCAGTAAAAGTATCAAAATGAAACAGGTATTTCTGGTAATACAGTTCGTTGATTGAATATGTTTTAACGGTTAAATCCTCTAGTCTATTTGCTTCCTTGATGTTAACGAATCCACCTTTATACCCTTCCAGGTAGAGCAGAAGCTCCAGCCTGTTGATATCCTCATGGATCAGCTCGCCAAGATTCATTGCTATCAACTGGTTCCCACGTCTGTTTTTTAGGATTCTTGATATGTGATTTCTCAAATATTTTATGGATACATATTTAGGAAAGATATTCCTGATATTGTCTTCAATATCGTACAAATTCAAAAGGATATGTATGCTATTAAGATCATTCTTAAATAGAAAATTATGCTTTAAACCTTCGTACAGATCATAAAATGTGTCATTAGATAAAGCCATCTATAGCATCCCTCCCTAAGAATTTTCCACCTTTAAATATGGATGGCGGTATTTTCTATTATACTATAAAATGGCCTTCAATTGTTTAATAAAATTGGATTGATTTGTTACAAAATCTTAATAAAGAAGGCGTAAGATTACGCCTCCTTTATTAGATTAGCATCCAAGCTATTTGCATCCATTACTGTTGATTTACTAGAGCAGGAAAATTCCTTCATCCTCACATCTCATTATTTCATCCTCTGTCCATACAGATGCCTGTACCTGTCCTATATGTTTTGCTTGTAGAAAATACATGCATATTCTGGATTGACCGATTCCACCACCCACAGTGTAGGGCAATTCTCCTCCCAAAAGCTTTTGATGGTACTCCATTGACATTCTATTTTCAGCATCAGCAAGCTTCAACTGCCTCATAAGGGATTCTTCATCCACTCTTATTCCCATGCTTGAAAGCTCAATTGCCTCACCAAGCGCAGGGTTCCAGAAAAGTATGTCTCCATTCAGCTCCCAGTCATCATAATCAGGTGCCCTTAAATCATGAGGTTTACCAGAGTCAAGTGCTGCTCCTATCCTGTATAGGAAAACAGCTCCAAATTCCCTTGTTATTCTGTGCTCCCTTTCCTTGGGAGTGACATCTGGCCACCTATCCTCAAGCTCTTGGGTGCTTACAAAGGTTATATCATCCGGTAGCTTCTTATACAGCCTGACAGGGTACTGTGCATTTATAAAATCTTCAGTTTCCTTGAATGCATCATAAATGGATCTTACAACTTCCTTCAAATACTCCAGGCTTCTGTCCTCTTTCCGGATTACCTTCTCCCAATCCCATTGGTCAACATATATGGAATGTATATTGTCCACAAATTCATCAGGCCTAATGGCATTCATATCCGTATATAGTCCCTCACCATTGCCAAAGCCATACCACTTAAGAGCCATTCTTTTCCACTTGGCAAGAGATTGAACAATCTCAAGATTCTGTTGGTATTTTCGCATTTGGAATGAAACAGCCTTTTCTGTTCCGGAGAGATTGTCATTCAGACCAGTTTCTGGCTTCACAAACAACGGTGCTGACACTCTGGTAAGATTAAGATTATCCGCCAATCTCCTCTCGAAAAAATCTTTGATCTGCTTGATTCCAACTTGTGCTTCTCTAGCTGTAAAACCATTTACCATCATCATTCTTATCACTCCCTTATTATTTTTTGTATTAAAAAAAACCTTCCGTCATCATATAAAGGACGAAAGGTTACTTTCGCGGTACCACCTAAATTAGCATAAATGCTCTCTCATTCCGTACAGAAATTAATCGATACGTCATAGCTTGTAACGGGCTATACCGTCTGAGTCTACTTGACATGGTCTTTCGATCAGATACTCCAGGCTGTTCTTCATGCAAGCTTTAGTATCAGGCTCTCACCGTCCCTGAATCGCTTAAACTTATTTCCTGCACTACTCTTCCCTTCACTGTAGTGTATTAATTTATATGTTAGTATACAATCATTATTCATGCTTGTCAACTGTTATTTATAATTACTATATCTCCATTGCAAACACTTCATGGATCTCTTCAGAGTATTCCTTAATCACATCAAGTATAAAGTAGGTTATCTTAAGATTCAAGGATAATGCAAAATCAAGATCATTCTTAAAGCCCTTGTTTCTAAAATACTCCTCAACAACATATTTCTTAATTGTGGAATGAAGGCTTATTGGATTTTCATTGTATATATCAAGATCCTCTAAAGTAATTACGTTCTTTCTAAAGGTATGATTTGGTGCATATTCATTTAGCTTTGACTCATATCTAATATGCTTAACCATTGATCCATTGAATGTCCATCTTTTGGCATGTGGCAAACAAACATAATCAGAAAGATAGTGAGAAACCACTCCAATTTTTCTGCTTAGTAGTTTGATGGCTATAGGATCTGTGATCTTATTGAGATCAATATATCGACTTACAAAAATTATCTTCATTATCTCCAATGCAACATAATTTATGCTTTCATCCCTGTAGTGTCTAATAAGCTTGTATTTAGGTAAAATGTCCGGTGCTATAGATCCCCAGAGCAGCTTTTCCTTATCCAGCTTTATATCATAATGTTCGAGAACATTGTCATATACATTGGAGGCAATTATCTTATGAGTATCTGCGAAAATTTTAAACACTCCCTTTTTTCTTGTTTTTCCAACTTCTTTGATAATATAACATAGAAAAACTTATGTCAACCAACTAAATGTTGCATTATCTTAATATTTGATTTCTTGTAAGTATCTCAAGCCTCACCAATGGACTGGTTGAAATAATCTTCATAGACTTTAAGGTCCTCCTCACTAAAAAGGACCAAATTGATTTCCTTCAATGTTGAGTCCAACCTTGAAAAATCCTCCAATGCTCTCCAAACCACATTAACCGCATCCTGGATAGGGTACCCATAAGCACCAGTTGAAATGGAAGGAAATGAAAGTGAGTTGAGTCCATATTCATCTGCCAATTTCATGGAGTTCATATAGACATTATAAAGAAGCTCTTCCGCCATTCCATCACTTCTGCCATATACTGGACCAACAGCATGGATCACATACTTACAGGGCAAATTGCCAGCGGTTGTTATTCTCGCCTCACCTGTTGGACAGCCAGAATGCTTCTTACACTGCTCAAGAATCGATGGTCCTCCTTTTCTGTGTATTGCACCATCAACTCCCCCTCCACCTAGAAGTGTGTTGTTTGCTGCATTTACAATACCATCAACTCTTTCCTCCGTAATATCACCCTTTTTAATATTAATATGAGCTTTACCAAGCTTCATTTTAAATCCCCCTTCAGTTCAAGTAACCATCCAATAATTCCCATACAGATGGTATTTCAAATCCCTTTCTCCACGTAGCGATTCCTGCCAGGTCATATTTGTGTACAAGAGAAACCTTATAGTATAATGAATTCCCATCTTCTAGCCAAATCTTCCGGGTTGTTTCCCCTACCTTAACCTCACCATAATACTGCTGACTATCTTCATCCCAAACTGTTTCAATATTGTTATTCTCAATAAACTCCAAGGCAGTACTCATTGTTACTGCTTGTGATGACACCCCATCATCATCCACATCCCAAACCCTTGAATATAAGGGCATGCCTAGAACAAGTTTCTCAGCTGGAACCTCCTCTAAAAGCCCTGATACAGATTCCTCAACCCACCAGTACTGTGCAACAGATCCAGCCACTGGGCTGGCCGCCCAATGCTGATCGTATGCCATTAGGACAACATAATCAAGGGATTTCTGAAGCCTTTCCCTATCATATACCATCGACCAGTTGGGACTCGTGGATATGGCTGTAACATCCATTGATACTGTCATTCCATTGCTTTTAAAAATCGGATAAAGTTCTCTTACGAATTGGCTAAGATAATCCCTGTCTTCATAATATATGTTCTCAAAATCTATGTTGATTCCATCCGCCTTGTAGTATCTGTATAAATTAGATAAATCATTTATGATCCTTTCTCTTGACTCACTTGATCTTAGAAAGACACTGGTCATTTCCGGATCAAAGGAATTGGTAACAGCGGGCCAAATTTCATAGCCGGCATCCCTATAAAGAATAGCATTGTTGAGATTTCCCTTGTCATATATGTCACCATTTTCTTCTGAGATGTCAAACCAAGTTGGTGCAACTACATTAACACCCTGCATATCTGGTGCTGTCTCAATACTTTTCATTGGACCGTATGTATAGTCCCATGTCAGATTAATCATGACGTTATCACCCGAGCCGGCTTCTTCCTTATCTTCAACACTTCTTTTGAACCTGTTTTTCCCATATTCTATGATAATTGCTTCTCCATTTACATATCCAACCAGACCATCATTTGTTCTAACCCTTAACCAAGAACTCTCCTGGGCGAAAACGGTTACCCTTTCACCTGCTCCAAGACCGCTTCCCACCAATGCTGATTTCTTGTGTGGGCTGGAATATAAAAATGTATCTTCAATAATTTCTGCTTCCATGTATTCATACTCTTTGAAGTCAATGATCAGAGAGTTGTTGTTCCAATGGAATGATAATTTATCTCGATATAGCTCACTAACCAGGTCGTTAGGCATGAATACTTCCTTATCTACAATTTTCAATGTTGAAATCAATAGAATTTCCTTGTTATTCATTGTGGCATTTTTGCTGTCTGGATAATATCTACCCACTCTTTCATCGTCAGTGAATACCACAACAGACTCCTCAATATCATAAAACAGATCAGGATCAACAAACTCCTCCAAAAATTTTACTGAGAAATATATCTGATCATCAATATAGATATAATCCTCTGTTTCCCTAAGCTTCATTTCTTCAAGTAATACAAGAAATCCTTCATCCTTAGGAACACGATTAATCTCGATATCAGTCAAATCATTGTAAATTACATATACAATCAATAAAACCATTGAAATGCCTATGACAAGGGATAGAAGCTTTCTCATTTTTTCACCACCTGACTTCATTATAACACGATAATCTGACTGGTATGCTTTCAAATTTAAAATAGTCAATTAAATGATAAATGAAGCTTATTCAAATTTATAAATAAGTTTGAATAAGCTTCATTTAATATTCTACTCAAGGAGATTCTTATTGAATTTTTCGTACCCCTTCAGAAGTGTTACCTTTACCCCATCTTCCCTTATAAAGGTAGGAACGCTTTCTATCTCATGAGCCGCTGCCAGCTCTCTGGAATTTTCCATCATGTCTTCAAACTCTCCTGCTTCAATTGCCTCAATCATTTCGTGAATGTTCAATCCAGCATCAATTCCAATTTGATTTACAACCTCCTTCAAAGCAACATTTTTTCCCTCTTCAAATATTGCTTTAAAGGCTTCCTTGGCAAAAGGATAGAAGCTTCCTACCTCCTGAGCATAAAGGGCAGCCCTGTGTAATAGACCTGTATTGAATTTTGTAGTCTTGTTTGAATAAATCAGGCCATATTCTGAGCCAAGCCTCTCAATTCTTCTGTATGCCATATCTATCTGTTCCTTAGGTATACCATCCTCCAGTGATGCACCCTCTTCTGCTACTTGAGAATCCAGTTCATAGGGATACCAGAGAAATTCCACCTCTGAGTTCTCCTTGATCAGCCTATCGGCAATGGAAAAACCTATATAGCAAAATGGACACGCAAAGTCCGAAAAAACCTTAATTCTTTTCAATATATCACTCCTTAACCATTTTGCGATTATATACCCTTAGAAATATACGATTAACAACTATATTAAAATGGAAAAGATACAAGAGCTTAAACCCTTGTATCTTTTCTATTTGGTGTACCCAGAGGGATTCGAACCCCCGACCTACTGGTTCGTAGCCAGTCACTCTATCCAACTGAGCTATGGGTACAGATTACTTTACATATTATATTATACAGAGTCATTCATTGTCAATCAAAGGCTTGTTCTGTTGCGGAATAATTTGTAAGCTGACTTGTTTGACTACCGATGTGAAAAGGTTTTCAATAATTTGTCAGAATAATGAATATATATTCATTGTATTGGTAGAACAAAATGATAGACTTTGATTTAAGGATAAGTGTACAAGACTTTAATTTTGAATGGAGGTTAATTATGAAAGAAACATTGCAAATTGCTAATTCCCCAATGATGTGGATTTTAGCTCTTATTATTGTTACCAATGTGATAGTTCAATCAATTATTTTCTATCGACTTGCAATCAAGCATATAAGGGAGACTTCCTTGATAAGCTCTACACAAGTTAAAAAAGCATTTAAAATTGGCTTTATAGGAACCATCGGGCCAGCATTTGCTGTCTTTGCAGTAGCTGTGGCTTTGATTGCTCAAATAGGCGGCCCTCTGACTTTAGCTAGAGTAGGTATTATTGGATCTGCTGCCTTTGAAATGATTGCAGCTCAGATAGGTAGTGGTGGAACTGCTGGTACACCTGAATTTGCACCACACATGCTTTCAGCAGCAGCTTGGGTTATGACATTGGGTGGATCTGGCTGGCTAATTGTAGTGTTCTTTGCAACCAAGCATATCGATAAGCTGCAGGAAACAGTAAAAAAAGCTAATCCATTAACTATTACTTACATGTCTGTATTTGCTCCTTTCATTATATTCTTTACCCTTGGTTATAAAGAAGTTGTCAATAAGGGTATTTTGATGGAGGAAATCAACATTGCACCCTTGGCTGCAACGATTGTCGGAGCATTGTCGGTTGTTATCGTTAATAAGATTGTAGAAAAAGACAGTTCGAAAAAGTGGCTAAAAGATTGGGCAATGGGCTTTGCAGTTATATCCGCTATGGTTGTTGGAACCATCTTAAGATAGGAGGTAAATTAAATGGAAAACAATAGAAATCAAAGCACAAAACAATTTCATAAATCAATTCATTTATGGGGCCGCATTACTATTCTAGTGGCATTACTTTGTACCCTGACTATTCCACTATACTTAACATTTGTATTGGGCTATCTCCCAAATTCAGCGGATATAATAAGTGGAATGATATCTATAGCTGGCTTTGTTGGAATAATCTGGTTCATTGAACCGATTTCCTACTTCCCTACCCTGGGTCCAGCTGGAACCTATATGTCATTCCTTTCAGGTAATATTGGCAATATGCGTCTTCCTGTAATTGCAGCCACTCAGGATGCATTGGAGTTGACTCCTGGGTCAAATGAAGCAGAGGTTGCCGGTATTTTTGCCCTTATATCATCAACTTTTACAAATTTAGTTGTGTTGGGTATTGTACTGGTTGCTGGTCAGGTAATTATCACTGTCATGCCGGAAGCAATAATATCATCATTCAATTTTGCCTTACCAGGAATATTGGGTGCTATGATGATTATGATGGGTTCTAAGATTAAAGTGCCAAATCTGGTGGTGTTGGTTGCAACTGCAATCGCCATTATGATTTTTATACGCTTTGCACCTAATTTCCTGCCAGCAAATATTGCTACCCCCATTTCAGTTGCTGATACAGGTATTGTTGCAATATTTGGTATTCTGTACTCCGTAATTGCAGCAAAAAAAAATCATGCAAAGGAAAGCTCCAAGGAAGCATAAATATTTACGATACTTAACATGTAACAATAAAAAAACAGGAGGAGACGTTTTATGAATTTTATAGAAAAGGTTAAAGAAGTTGAAGAAAAA
Source organism: Gudongella sp. (assembly GCA_024649995.1). Taxonomy (GTDB): domain Bacteria; phylum Bacillota; class Clostridia; order Tissierellales; family Tissierellaceae; genus Gudongella. The sequence continues at coordinate 14,013 of JANKMX010000059.1, forward strand.
ATAATTGAAATACGAAGACATCTTCATGAGAATCCAGAGCTAAGCAGCCAAGAATTTGAAACTCAAAAATATATTATGAAACAGTTGGATGAACTTGGAATACCCTATGAGAAAGTTGGCACCACCTCTCTAGTTGGGCATATAAAAGGAGCAAAACCAGGAAAGACTGTTGCCCTTCGTGCAGATATAGATGCATTACCCATTATTGAACAGTCCGGAGCCCCCTACTCATCAAAAAACGAAGGCGTTATGCATGCCTGTGGTCATGATGGTCATACAGCCATGTTATTGGGAGCTGCTAGAATGCTAACAGATGTAAAGGATGATTTGCAAGGAGAAGTTAGACTTCTTTTCCAGGAGGCAGAAGAAACCTTCTCTGGAGCTAATAAAATCGTTGCAGATGGTGGCATGGATGGGGTTGATGCTGTATTCGGAATGCATGGTATGCCAATTGAGACTGGATATTATGACATGACTCCTGGTTACCGTATGGCAGGGTGCGATACCATCTATGTTAAGTTTGCAGGGGTATCTGGCCATGGATCCAGTCCACATCTGGCCAAGGATACTGTCCTACCTGCAGCAGAATTTGTTACCCAGCTTAACTCAATGATTACCAAATTTGTCAACTCTCAATCTCCTGTTGTTCTAACTGTTGGAAAATTTGTCGGAGGAACCAAAGCTAATATTGTATCCAAGTATTCCAAGCTAGACATCTCCATGCGATATTTAGAGGAAGATACTCGTAAGATTATTCATGAGAAGCTTAAAGACTTGGCTGAAGGACTTGCAAAAATATATGATATTTCAGTGGATGTTGAGATTGAGGAAAGTACCATTAGTTTGAACAATGATACAGAGATAGCCGAAATAGCAGATAAGGTAGCAATAAAGGTGTTTGGAGCCGATAGGAACATTAATGGTCCGATTTTAATGGGTTCGGAGGATATGCCTTATTATTTCCAAGAAGCTCCAGGAGCTTACGCAATGGTAGGCTATCTAAACAAAGAAAAGGACACCGTCTATTTCCCTCATCACGAAAAATTCAACATTGATGAGGATTATCTCAAATTTGGTGCTGCATACCATGCTCAATTCGCTTGGGATTATCTCCACAACAATCGCTGAATTCTATAACTTTTAGTCTATTCTTTTAAATCTTAATACACATTTACATGATCCTTCATTATTCCTATCTTCCAAGATGATACTTAGAAAATTGGAAAGTGAACATGTAAAATCTATTACTGTAAACAGAAGGCGAGGATTTCTATCCTTGCCTTTTTATTTTTATTGATATATCATCATCTTAGGTGGTGATAATATGGGACTGACTGTAAAAGAAATGTTGAAATCAAACTTGTTTGATGGATATCGACTTCTAGCGGGTTCGTCTGGGATTGATAAACAGATTCAGGGAATTGCAGTACTTGATGCTCCCGACGGATACAAATGGACTAAGGGAAAAGAGCTTGTTGTTTCATCAGGCTATATATTTAAGGAAAATCCTGGACTATGGGAGGAATTTGTAAATTCAGATAAGTTCCAGTTTGTATCCTGTATGGGGATTAAAGATCGGTTCATAAAGGAAATCCCAGAAGACATACTTAATGAGTTCAATAGACATGAAGTACCTTTGCTACTTATCCCTCCACATATAGGCTGGATGGATATTATGAACAGTTTGAATGTTATTGTTATGAACAAGGATATCCAACAGTTTAGGATAGGCAGTATAAACACTAATTTTTCAGATTTGTCATACCACGTCAGAAAAATTGAACGAATTCTATCACAGATTGAAGAAAGAATGGGATTCCCTGCCATGCTGTATGATATTTCCGATGATACAGCTTATTTTAGCTCGGATAATTTCCCAGAATTCGCTGATAAGTTCACACCAAAAGATTTCTTTGAACATAATTTCCCCGTTACTGAAGAAATAATATGTGAAAACCTTCAATTCATTCGGTACAGATATACCACTGAAAACGAAAATGACATACCCTACTCCTGGCTCTCAATACCCATTACCGTTATGGGAAAGGTCAAAGCTTATTTTGTGGTTGTTGAAGCAACCTCCTTGATTGATTACTTTGATGAATTTGCCATGAGAATTAGCTTCCTTTTGCTGCAGTCAATTTATGAGCAGTTTCTATTCTTTGATAGTGTTGGAGATTTTGGGTTTGAGAAGTTCGTAAACGACATATTGTTCAACAAACTTTACGATTACGATAAGATTAGTTTGAGAGCTGTAGATATAAATATTGATGTCACAAAAAAATACTACACCATTGTTATGGACCAATCAAATGATAACCTGTCTCTCTCGGACCATAAAGATATTGTAAACAGAACAATCAAGACAGCATTCCAATATGAAAATATAAGAATTGCATTTGTGACCGAAAACTCAGTGATGATTGTATACCAGGTTAGCGATTATACCAATAATCCAAACAATGTCTCCTCACTAAGGAATTATGTCCAGGATTTAAAAATCAAGCTTGAGGATAAGCTGCAAAACCCTATTCTAAGATTTGGAATTTATGATACTCAGGATCTTATTTATAATCTACGTAAAAATTACAAAAAATGCTTTCAAGCAATAAACATGGGCAGTCTAGTGTACAATGACCAGCCTATAGTCCCTTACTCTGAGCTTGGGCCTTTAGCATGGATAAATATTGATGATACAGAGCTTAAAACTATGATGAGCAAAATTAATGATGCTCTTCATGATTCAGAGCGAGAGGAGTTACTTGAAACCCTTAAATATTATCTGGATTATAGAATGAATTACAGCTTAACTTCAAAGCACATGTATGTACACATCAACACTGTCCGAAAAAGAATTGAAAAGGTACGCGAACTGCTTGATATCGACCTTGATGATCCGGTCAGTCGTTTGAAGTTGGAATTGTTCCTCATAATGTCAAAAAAGTTGAATGATTTAAGCTAATATACACAGAAAAACCTGGAAAATTATTTTCCAGGTTTCATTTTTTTGGAGCGGGTGAAGGGAATCGAACCCTCGCAACCAGCTTGGAAGGCTGGGGCTCTACCACTGAGCTACACCCGCATAATGATATGTTGTTTTAAAAGAAATGGTGGAGGAGACTGGATTTGAACCAGTGAAAGCGTAGCTAACGGATTTACA
>JANKMX010000005.1 GCA_024649995.1 Gudongella sp.
AACCTGGAGGGTAACCCAGTCTGGTGATTATTCCTCTGATGATACCAGAATGACCAAAACCGGCAACAAGTACCTGAGATACTACCTTATTGAAGCTGCCAACAGTGTCAAGAACCATGTTCCTGAGTACAGGGATTTCTACAACAAGAAGTATGGTGAAGTTACAACCCATTGTCATAAAAGAGCACTCGCACTTACATCTCGTAAACTGGTTCGTCTGATTTTTGGCTTGCTGACTAAAAATCAAATCTACTCCAGCAGTAAAGTTGGAGAGATACAATAGAATATTTTCTGATTTTTAGCCTGTTTTTTCTTGAAAATCCTAGGTTCTGTTTGTGTTGTCCTCCTTTAGCTCATCTGGATGATTTATTCAAAAATCTCTTCTTGACATATTACCAGATTGCTTTTTATAGTATGTTAACTATATTCTATCATAAATCTGAAAAACAGTAAGGATAAATATTGCATTTTAATTGTTTTCCATGGAAATATTTTTCACCTGTGGTACAATCATAGCATGAGGAGGGGATATGGATGGTAGGAGCAAGGTCAATACTGGGGAAAAAGAAGAAAATTGCCCTTATAGCCCATGACAACATGAAAAAGGAGCTGATTGAATGGGTCAGGGAGAACAAGGAGATTCTTTCAGGGCATCATCTTGTTGGAACAGGTACAACTTCAAGGCTTATTGAGGAAAGGACAGGTCTTCCCGTAAGAGGCTACATGTCAGGCCCATTTGGAGGAGACCAGCAGGTTGGCGCCAGAATAGCAGAGGGAGCAATAGACTTTATGATATTCTTCTGGGATCCCTTGGAAGCCCAGCCCCATGATCCGGATGTAAAGGCTCTTTTGAGGATAGCGGTTCTCTATGATATCCCCGTTGCAAACAATAGGGCATCGGCAGATTTCATACTGACCTCCCCATATATGGACAAGGAGTACGAAAGACACCTGTTTGACTTTGAAAATGTGTTAAAGGACAGGGTTAGACTCTTCAACAAGTAGAATTGTCAGAAAAGCATATGAATTCCGGTAATTTTTTGCAAATTGGCAAAAATCCCTTGCAATTTAGCGATAAAGGTGTTATTATGAACATGAGCTTTAATTCAGGAGTAATAAAAAGAAACAACAATTTTGGTTTACCTTTTCAGAGTATAACTCAAATTTATTGTTGTAAAGGTTACATGAATTAAAGAAATAAATAAATTTTTGGAGGTTATGCAATGAAAGGTACAGTAAAATGGTTTAACGCAGAAAAAGGATTTGGATTCATTACAACTGAGGAAGGCAATGACGTATTTGCTCACTACTCACAAATTCAAAAAGACGGCTTCAAGACTCTTGAAGAAGGTCAAGAAGTAGAGTTCAACGTAGTTGAAGGTCAAAAAGGTCTTCAAGCAGAAGATATCACAGTTCTTTAATTAGAACCCACAGCCTCCCGGATCATTCCGGGAGGCTTTTAAATGATACGGATAGAGGTTTGACAAGGCATCGGGCCTGTGTTAAGGTTTAAAGGAATATATTTTAAAGGAGAGATTAGATGACTGACCAACAATTGGTTGCAGTAGTTAATGGCAAGGAAATATCGAGGGGAGACGTTCTGAAGTTCCTTAACGACATGGGACCTCAGGTGGCCATGCAGTTCCAATCCCCAGAGGGAATAAAGAGAGTTATTGAGGAAATGGTTAATCAGGAGCTTCTTTATCTTGATGCCCTTGACCAGAATATGAATCAGGAGCCTGAGTTCAAGGAGACACTTGAAGCAACTGAGAAGAACCTTCTTAAGGGCTATGCCTTCAGCAAGCTTGTTGAGGGAATAGATGCCCAGGAGGAAGAGATGAAGGAATTCTTCCAGGAAAACAAGGCTGCATTCAGCCAGCCAGAAACCCTTAAGGCAAGCCATATCCTTGTTGACGAAGAGGACAAGGCCAAGGAGATCATCCAGGAGCTTAACGGAGGACTTGCATTTGAAGAGGCAGCGGCCAGCTACTCATCATGTCCTTCCAAGGAAGCAGGAGGAGCCTTGGGTGAATTTGGCAGAGGCCAAATGGTACCTGAGTTTGAGGAAGCGGCCTTTAACATGGAAATCGGATCCATATCAGAGCCTGTAAAGACACAGTTTGGCTACCACATCATCAAGGTGGATGCAAAGAACCAGGCAGCGGAGCCAGATTTCGAAGAGGTTAAGGACCAGGTTCAGCAGCAGATTCTTGCAAGAAAGCAGGAAGAGAAGTACCAGAACAAGATATCAGGACTTAAGGTTAAGTACCCTGTAGAAATCTACTAGACGATTTAAAAATCACCTTTCGGAAAATGATTCCGTCAGGTGATTTTTTTTCGCCTATCTGTAGGCCCTGAAATACTGGTCAGGGTATCTTGCCTCAATTCCATGGGAATGAATATTGTTCAGGACCCAGTTTGGATTTCTCAGAAGCTCCCTTCCAAGGGCAACAAGGTCAGCCCGTCCGTTCTGGAGGATTTCCTCAACCTGGTCCATTTCCTTGATCAGGCCTACGGCAATTGTGGGTGTTCCACATTCCCTTTTGATCTTTTCGGCGTACTGGACCTGGTAGCCTGGGTAGAGGTTCATATTGGCAGGTGCGATGGCACCTGTGCTCACATGGACCATGTGGATAAGGTCCTTTACCTGGTCCACAATCCTCACAATCTCATCCCCGTCTATCCCACCTGGCAGGTAGTCTGTTGCAGAGACCCTTATGATCAAGGGCTTGTCCTCAGGCCAAACCTCCTTTACTGCATGAAGCACCTCCCTGAGGAACCTGGTCCTGTTGACCAGTGACCCTCCGTACATATCCTCCCTCCTGTTTGTGATGGGAGACAGGAACTCATGTATAAGATAGCCGTGGGCAGCGTGTATCTCCAAAAGGTCATAGCCTGCAATGAGAGCCCTCCTTGCAGCGTCCCTGAAGCTTTGGACCACCTCATTGATTTCATCCATGGTCAGGTCTCTTGGAGTCCTGTAGTCCTCTGAGAAGGGTATGGCAGAGGGTGCCACTGGGTTGTCCGAAGCTGATTCTGATTTCCTTCCTGCATGGGCAAGCTGAATTCCGGCTCTTGCTCCGTAGCCCTTTATGATTTCCACCAGGTCCTTCACTCCCGGTATATGGTCGTCAGACCAAAGTCCCAAATCCCTGTCGGAGATCCGTCCCCTGGGCTCTACTGCGGTTGCCTCCTGTATTATCAGTCCGACACCACCAATGGCCCTTGCTCCGTAGTGCATTTTGTGGAATTCCTTTACAGCTCCAGTGTCGTCGCTGGAGTACATGCACATGGGGGGCATGACTATCCTATTACTTAGCTCCAGCCCATGTATACTGTATTTTTCAAAAGTTTTCATCCTTTTATCACCTCGTTTTCATTTATACCACTAAATACTGTAATAATATCATTTAAGTTTTGTGTATCTAAATAATATTGAATTAATCATCCAAAATGTGGTATTAATATAGTATGGAATTTATTACTTATATCAACTTGGAGGTGATCTTTTGTTTTCAGATCTGGTGTCAAAATACTTTATTAAGCAGAAAATGATGAGAACTGTAATAGTCTCACTTATTCCACTTCTGCTGGTGGCTACATATTATTTCGGTTTGAGGGTATTATTATTGTTATTTGTGGTTGGAGTATTCGGTATAGGAACAGAATACCTTTACGAAAAGAAGAACAACAAAAAGGTTTCGGAGGCGGTCCTGATAACCATTATGCTATACACAATGACTCTTCCGCCGTCAACGCCGTTCTGGATTGCGGCAGTGGGGATTGTTTTTGGTGTACTTTTCGGCAAGATGGTCTTTGGAGGCTTCGGAAAGAACATTTTCAATCCTGCCTTGGTTGCCAGGGCTTTTGTTTATGTTTCATTCCCAGAGCCACTTACAATTCAGTGGACCAATCCGTCTGCGGGATTTCCGGGAGGCTTTGCCACATATCTTAACGAGGGAATAGAGATGGTTTCAACGGCAACACCAATGCTGCTATACAGGGACTCTGGAGCTACACTTCCCTTTATGGACCTACTGATTGGAAACGTTTCAGGATCGATCGGAGAGACAAGTGCCATTGTGGTTCTTTTGGCTGGAGCCTACCTTATCTATAAGAAGGTTGCATCATGGGAGATCATGGCGGGCTGTCTTCTTGGCTTTACGGTATTGAGCTCAATCCTTTACTTTGCAGGTGTCCCATCAGTACCGAACCCACTTTACGGACTTGTGGCGGGAGGCTTTCTTTTTGGTACCGTCTTTATGGCTACCGACCCTGTTTCAGGCACAAAGACCAAGGAGGGCAAGTGGATCTACGGCATCATAATTGGGGTTGTAACTGTTATAATCAGAGGCTTCGCCCTCTTTGCAGGTGGGGTCATGTTTGCAATACTGGTTGGAAACACCTTCTCGCCAATCATTGACGAGAGCGTGAAGGCATACAAGAACTACAGGAAGGAAAAGGCTGAAGGCAAGAAAGAGGTGACAGCATGAAAAAGACATTCTGGTACCCAATAGTTTTCATGGCTCTTCTCACGGCCATCTTCACCTTTGTACTGGCATACATGGACTATGCCACAGCTGATAGGGTGGCAGCAAATGAGGAGTACGAGCTTCAGACAAAGATACTCTATGTATTCGACATACCCTATGAGGATGACAGTGTAGAAGGGGTTGACCAGCTTTTCAACGAGAAGATTAGCCTGGAGGATGACGTGTACATATACCAGGAGGGAGATTCCACTGAAGGCTACGCATTTCCAGTAGCAGGCTCGGGCCTGTGGGGAAGTATAGTTGGATATGTTGGAATTTCAGAGGACTACAATACAATTCTAGGTCTTACCTTCACCCAGCAATCAGAGACACCGGGACTTGGTGGAAGGATTGAGGAGGAGGAATTCCTCAGTCAGTTCAGAGGACTTGACATAGCGGATGCCTCGGAGGAGGAGTACGTGGTCTACAGCCCGGCTCCAGGGGGTAACGTGGATGCAATAGCCGGAGCGACCTTGACATCAAAATCAGTTGCAAACTTTATGAATGACGATATTCATAGTTTTTTGCAGGAAAGAAGGGGGGAATAGGTCATGGCTAAGCAGAAATCAAGAGAGATTTTTTCAATGGGTATATGGCTTGACAACCCGATCCTAAGACAGCTGATCGGCATATGCTCGGCCCTAGCCGTAACCAACCTGATGGTCAATTCCCTTGTAATGGGTATTGGACTGACATTTGTAACGGCGTTTTCATCACTGACCATTTCCGCAATCAGACATTTCACACCAAAGCACATCAGGATGATGGTTCAGGTTCTTATAATAGCGGCATATGTAATAATGGTGGATATATTCCTTAAGGCCTACATGCCTGAAATGAGCAAGGCTCTTGGACCCTACATAGGTCTGATCATAACAAACTGTATCATCATGGGTAGGGCAGAGGCCTATGCCCAGAAGAACCCACCCCTTCCGGCATTCTATGACGGAGTTGCTAACGGAATCGGCTACACGGGAGTTCTTCTCTTTATAGCATTCTTCAGAGAGCTTCTTGGATTTGGAAGTCTGTTTGGAATCCAGATATTTGGAGACTGGTGGACTGCATGGACAATCATGATAATGCCGCCTAGCGCATTCTTCCTGTTGGCCATTGCAATCTGGATTGCATATAACCTAAGGGAAAAGTATCAAAGTGAGGGGGCCAAATCATGATTGAACTGAATCCATTTGTAATATTCATAGCGGCAATATTCACTAACAATATGATTCTGTCCAACTTCCTGGGAATGTGCTCCTTTGTTGCGGTTTCCAAGGAGATCAACACTTCACTTGGTCTGGGACAGGCTGTAACCTTTGTACTTGCAGGTACGTCAATAATCAATTACCTGGTTTACCATTACCTGCTGCTTCCGTACAATCTGGAGTTTTTGAGATTCATCATATTCATAATAAGTATAGCTGCCTTTGTACAGCTGATTGAGATGATTCTGGAAAGGTATATACCTAACCTTTACTATGCACTTGGTATCTTCCTTCCGCTAATAACCGTAAACTGTGCCATCCTTGGTGTATCCCTGTTTATGGTGATCCGTGACTACACCTTCCTGCAGTCATTTGGCTTTGCAGTTGGATCGGGCCTTGGCTGGACCCTTGCGATTGTCGCCCTTGCAGGAATAAGACAGAAGCTCAAGAGAGCAAGCGTTCCAAAGGGACTTGAAGGCCCTGGCATCACCCTGATTGTTACAGGCTTGATGGCATTGGCATTCATAGGGTTCTCAGGAATCGTACAAATATCTTAGGGGGGGATTAGATGAGTTCAATAGTAATCTCAACCGTATCCATTTCGGTAATTACGGCATTGTTCGCAGTGCTTTTGACAATAGCTGATAGGACAATAGGAAACTACGGTCAGGTGACAATGACAATAAACGACGACAAGCAATTCACAGTTGACGGAGGCTCATCCCTTCTTTCCACCTTGATAGAGGAAAAGATATTCATACCCTCTGCATGTGGAGGTAAGGGAACCTGTGGCTACTGCAAGGTCCAGATACTTGATGGTGGAGGACCTGTTCTGGCAACGGAAACCCCATTTATGACCGAGGAGGAGCTTGCAAACAATGTAAGACTATCCTGTCAGTGCAAGGTAAAACAGGACATAAGGATTCAGATTCCAGAGGAGCTGTTCAACGTCAAGGAGTTTGAAGTCACTGTTGAAGCCATTGAAGACCTGACGGATGTGATCAAGAAGCTTCGGTTCAAGCTCCCTGAGGGAGAGGAGATCAACTTCAAGCCTGGACAGTATGTGCAGCTTAAGGCTCCCCTTTATGAAGGAAATGACGAGGAGGTTTACAGAGCCTACTCCATAGCCTCATCTCCACTGGAGAAGGGATATGTGGAGCTTGTCATCGGCTTTGTACCTGAGGGTATTGCAACAACCTATGTTCACCACCATCTTGAGGTTGGTGACAAGGCAACCATAAACGGACCATTTGGAGACTTCTACTACCAGGACAATGACAGGGAAATGGTCATGGTTGCGGTTGGTACGGGAGTTGCGCCCATACTGTCACTTCTTAACTTTATGAGATCAAAGGGAATCGACAGAAAGGCAAGATTCTATTTTGGAGCAAAAACTCCATCAGACCTCTTTATGCTGGATTATTTCAAGCAGCTTGAGGAGGACCTGCCTGACTTTAAGTTCATACCTTGTCTTTCCCGTGTTGGGGAAGAGGATGGATGGGATGGCTTCAAGGGTCGTGTCAACAACGCCATTGATGAAATGCTTCAGGAAGGCGAGGGCAAGGAGGCCTATCTTTGCGGTAACGAGCCCATGATCGACAGTGTCGTGAAGAGCCTTACTGAGAAGGGAATGCCAGAAAATCTGATCTACTACGACAAATTCTAGATATTGATCCCCCGAAAAATTCGGGGGATTTTCATGTCCTTTAATGATACTATCCGCTATTCCTATATGGTATAATGAAGAGAGAGCCTATGGGGAGGGTTAAGATGAAACTAGAGCTATTTGATTTTATTGACGAAACGTTGTCCCTTATTGAGGACAAGTCTGATGAGCTGGACAGGGTTGCCGGGGAGCTGGAAAAGTTCTTCAATGACAGCCTGTTCATAAAGGACCACTTTTTGAATGTAAACTACAGGATAAAATCCTCTGAGAGCCTTAAGGAGAAGATATTAAGGCACAACTTCTACCTTAAGTACGAAACTCCACAGAAGCTTGTGGATGACCTTTCTGACCTTATCGGGTTCAGGATTGAATGTAGGTTCATAGAGGATGAGGCAAAGATATATGAGGATATAGTCAAGCTTTTCAACAGGCGTGAGGAAGGAGGATACTACACCAATCCCCTCAACGAGAGCATATCCCTGCTACTTGACGAGAAGCAGCCACAGATACAGAAAAACGGCTTTGAGATCTACAAGATTGACGGAAAGTACTCCAAGGAGGGGGTAGTGGTCAACTTCGAGCTTCAGATCAAGTCAATGGTAAACGTGTTCTGGGGGGACATAGACCACAGGGTTCTTTACAAGAACTTCAACTACATGCTTACGGAGGATTTCTTCAGGGACATAATGTCATCAATAAAGGACAACCTTACCATGATCGACAGGCAGCTTATGCTTATATACAATCATCTAAGCAGCATGGATGCCAGCAGCACCCCTGCAAAAAGAGCCCAGATGAAGAGCCTGCTTTCAAAGATAATCCACGACATATACATTGTAAAGGTTAGGCACGAGGTTGGATTTGTCCTTGATTTCAAGAAGTCGACTGATGTCATAGTCAACTTTGTTTTCATGAGGGTTGAGGATGGAAATGGAAGCTACAGCGAAAACTTCCTAAGGGTCATGAACAGGCTTAATGACATAGGCAAGAGCGACATTGATTTCAACAACTATATAGAATTTGAAAGGGAGATCGGGTATGGCGACCAGTTCTCAAGAAAGTTTGGAAACAGGATTCTGGATGTTGTGAACAAGGACTTTCGTTGGAACCTCTTTTTCAAGATCATATATGAAATAGAAGAGGGAACAAATGCGGAGGACTTTGAGGGCTTTATGCACTACCTGAGATATCGTTACCGGGAGATAGTACAAAGGGCCATGGAGGGAATGAAGCTTCAGGATTCGGACAGGAGCGATATTGAGGACTGTCTCCTCATGTATATCTACGAAAGCTTCTATCCGGAGGCCAGCATTGACTTCATCAACAACTGCTCCATCGCAGCCCTTGGAAACAGACTACTCCATCTGATTGGACCACTCAACAGCTATGAAGACTGGCTGAGGAACAGGGAAACCATCAGAGAGGCAATAATTGAAATGGGAATGGTTGAATAGGAAAAACCAGTGATATTTCACCACTATTTGGGTATCAATGGAAGGGTAATCAAAAAGAAAGGGTGATCTTATGTTAAAGGAAGAACTTAGTGTAATCAAGCAGGCTATCATGAACGAGGTAGAGGGCTTTGAATTTTACAGGATGGCAGCCAAGCAGGCAGGGGAAGGTGGAAGCCGGGATGCTTTTCTTGAGCTGGCAGGCGAGGAGAAAAAGCATATAGAATACCTTGAAGCCCTGTTTATAAAGATCAAGGACGGAATAGAGGACGAGAAGGAAATGGCATTTATGGAGGGTCCTCCATCACCGGGTATATACAAGTGGGACAAGCTTGACAAGGACCTGACTTCACTGGCCATGTCGGTCTTCAGCATAGGAATCCAAATGGAGAAGGATTCAGTTGACTTCTATACCAAGGCCAAGGAAGAAACTGAAATTGAGCAGGCAAGAAAGCTTTACGATACATTGATCAAATGGGAAAGAGTACATCTTGAGCAGTTTACAGAGCAGTACAATCTGTACAAGGAAGACTGGTGGGCAGACCAGGGCTTCGCACCGTTTTAAGATTCGAAATGACAGGGGCTACCCTGTTATTTCTTTGTAGAAGGGAATGAACAAAGATGACGGCATTGAAACAATTGGGACTGATTTTACTGATACTTTGGACAGGGCAGACAGTACAGAGCATTTTTGGACTGTCCCTGCCTGGTAATGTGCTTGGAATGCTTATTCTCCTTGTGCTTCTTCTCACGGGAATACTGCCCCTTGGGCTGGTCGAGAAAATTTCCGATGTGCTTCTGACCCATCTGACCTTTCTCTTTTTGCCAACGGTGGTTGGTATAATAACCGTTGCCCACCTTCTGGGGGACAACCTGGTTTGGCTTCTATTGATCCTGGGAGCAAGCCTTGTGGTGGTCATGGTCACAACAGGTCTGACCGTACAGTGGCTTGTAAGGCGCAGGGAAGGAAAGGAGGACTGATGGCATGCATGAGTATATAAATACGCCAATATTTGGAGTGGGCATATCGATTCTTGCATTTGCCATCTCCAGCTACATTGCAAGGAGAACAAAGATCATGCTTCTTAATCCCCTTCTTGTGGCTATGATAATAATCGTTGGAATCCTCATGGCATTTGACATTGACTACCAGACCTACAATCTGGGAGGGCAGATGATAACCTTCTTCCTTGGACCTGCCACGGTTGTGCTTGCGGTGCCTCTCTACAAGCAGAGAGCACTTCTCAAGGGGAATCTCATTCCCATACTGGTTGGGATTGTAATCGGATCAGCAGCGGGAATCATCTTTGTTGTATTTGCAGGGAAGCTTATTGGACTGGACAGGCTTCTGGTGGCATCCCTGGTGCCAAGATCAACAACAACCCCAATTGCAATGGAAATTTCCACATTGCTTGATGGAAATCCAGCCTTAACAGCAATTTTTGTATCGGTAATTGGAATAAGTGGGTATATGTTTGGAGAAAAGCTCTTGAAGCTCTTTGGAGTTGACCATCCAATCGCCAAGGGGATTGGAATCGGAACCACATCCCATGCGGTTGGAACTGCAAAGGCAATGGAGCTTGGAGAGGTGGAAGGAGCCATGAGCTCACTGGCCATAAGCGTGGCAGGTATTGTCACTGTGCTGATGGTACCAGGTGTTATATGGCTGTTAAACATTATTTAATGGAGGGATTGCTATGAAGGAAATATATCTGGCAGGAGGATGCTTCTGGGGAGTTGAGGAGTATTTTTCGAGAATTGAAGGCGTGGTTGACACGGATGTTGGCTATGCAAATGGAAGAAGGGAAAACCCAAGCTATGAGCAGGTTTGCACAGGAACCACAGGCCATGCTGAAACAACCTATGTCAAATACGATGAGAATCTTGTATCCCTTGAATTCCTTTTGGAGAAGTTCTTCAAGATAATCGATCCGACCCTTTTGAACAGACAGGGTGGAGATATTGGCAACCAGTACAGAACCGGGATATACTATGTTGATCATGGGGATGTACCGGTTATTGAGAAGAAAATGGACCAGGTGAGGGAAGAATACAGGGAGCCTGTTGTAACTGAAATGGAGCCTCTAAGCTCCTATTATTCAGCAGAGGAATATCACCAGGACTATCTTAAAAAGAATCCAGGCGGCTACTGTCACGTGGATATGAGCCTGTAGGAGGGATAAAGTGATCAAGGTTGATGCAGTGGATAAGATGAATGAGGAGGAGAGGCTTAAGTACATGCTTCTCCTGTTAAAGGGTCAGGTAGGCTCGGAGAAGGACGTTTTGGCAAACATATCAAATGCAACGGCAATCATCAAGGCCTGTGTGGGTGACCTTAACTGGGCAGGCTTTTATCTGATGAAAAAGGGCGAGCTTGTACTTGGACCCTTCCAGGGGCTGCCCGCCTGCAACAGGATCCAGGTTGGGAAGGGAGTCTGCGGAAGGGCCATCGAGGAAGGAAGGAGTCAGCTTGTTCCAGATGTACACCTGTTTCCTGGACACATTGCCTGTGACTCTGCATCCAATTCAGAGCTGGTGGTTCCCATAATAAAGAATGGCAAGGCCTATGGGGTCCTGGATATGGACAGTCCATCAAAGAACAGGTTCAAGGACCTTCACAGGGTATACTTTGAGAGGATTGTTGATGTCTTGAACCAGTACACTGACTGGGAAAAGGTTACGGAATAGATCCTCACAGACTGGAGTTGGATGGATGAGCGGTATTCTCGATTTTAAAAGCATAATTGAAGACTCAAGGTCTCTTGCCCGAGACCTGATGGATGGTAAAGCTGCAGAGATGACAGTGGAGCATCATGGTGAGGATGTCCTGGATAACAGACTGTATCTTGGCGACAATCTGGATGCCATGCTCCACCTCCTTGGGGACGGTATGAAGGGTAAAATAGATTTGGTTTATATTGACCCGCCCTTTTTCTCTGGAGCCGACTACAAAAGAAGGATCACGGTCGGCAGAGGTGAGGAAAGGCTTGTCTTTTACAACCATGCCTACGGAGATATCTGGGAGGAGGGAATCTCTGAATATCTTAGGATGATTTCAGTTCGGTTGTTCCTTATGAGAGACCTGCTCTCGGACAGGGGGACGATATATGTTCATGTTGACGGTAGGACCTCCCACTATCTGAGATTGATACTTGATCAGGTTTTCGGCAAGGAACGTTTCCTCAACGAAATCATCTGGTCCTACAAGTCCGGAGGCGCAGGCAGGAGGAGCTTCTCCAAAAAACACGACAATATTCTTGTCTACACAAAGACAAAGGACTACATCTTCAACCCCCAAAGGGAGAAATCCTACAACAGGGGGATGAAGCCCTACAGATTCAAGAATGTAGCAGAGTACCAGGATGACATTGGCTGGTATACCATGGTGAACATGAAGGATGTATGGACACTGGACATGGTTGGGCGGACCTCCTCTGAGAGGGTGGGCTATGAAACTCAAAAGCCCGAATCCCTGCTTGAAAGGATAGTCAGGGCATCCTCAGATGAAGGCTCCATTGTGGCTGATTTCTTTATGGGCAGTGGAACAACCATCAAGGTGGCCAGGGACCTGGTCAGGGGGTGGATAGGTGCAGACAGCAGCATCCACAGCATCGTCACCTGCAAAAGGAGGATTGGGCCTTCAGAGGGTCTTAGGCTGTGCCATAGGCTTGTGCCGGGTGATTCAAGGCTGGATTTCAAGGCTAGAGCCTCAAGAAAAGGAGAGGCTTTGGAGCTTTCAATAGAGAATATGAGATTGGACAGTGAGGCAATCGGAAAGGACGCATCAGATCCGGACCTTGCAATAAGGCTCCTAAAGGAAAGACCACAGACCTATATTGACTATCTTGGTCTGTATGGAATAAAGGACAACATAGAAACAATTGGTGAGTGGTATGGTCAGGATGTGGAGCTGGGATTCCTCATAGAGGATTTTCCTCGAAAATATGACCGTATCATGATCAGAATGATAGATATATTTGGAAACATTGCTGAGAGAGAATTGGAGGTATAGTATGAGAAAAACCGAAGGACTAAAGCCAGACAGAGTTTTTCACTATTTTGAGGACCTGACCAGAATTCCACGCTGCTCCTACCATGAACAGAGGGTGAGTGATTACCTTAAGAGCGTTGGAGAGGGACTGGGACTTGAGGTGATTCAGGACGAGGCCCTGAACATCATAATAAGAAAGCCTGGTACAAAGGGCTATGAGGACAAGCCTGTGGTTATTATCCAGGGTCATATGGACATGGTGTGCGAAAAGGCAGACGACTGTGACATTGACTTTTCAAGGGACCCAATTCCCTTTGAGGTGGATGGGGACTTCTTGGTTGCAAGGGAGACAACACTTGGGGCGGACAATGGTATAGCCGTAGCCATGGGGCTTGCTATACTTGAGGCGGAGGATATTCCACACCCACCACTTGAGCTTCTCATAACAACAAACGAGGAATCTGGAATGACTGGAGCCAAGGAGCTGGATGTTAACAATCTAAAGGGTAAAATCCTAGTCAACATAGATTCCGAGGAGGAGGGAACCCTTCTTGTAAGCTGTGCAGGAGGAACCAGGCTGATGGTGACGGCACCTGTCCAGTGGATGGAGGACAGTAAAAAGTCTTATGAATTGAGGATCAGCGGCCTCAAGGGTGGACATTCAGGAATGGAGATAGACAAGGGCAGGGGAAATTCCAACAGACTTCTTGCAAGGGTCCTTGCTGGGATGAAGGACCTGGAGTATGACCTTCTCCATATTGAGGGAGGCTCAAAATCCAATGCCATCCCCAGACTGTCAATAGCCAGGCTTTCCTTGGATGATGAAAATCTTGGGAAAGCCAGGGCAATGGTTGAGAAGTACCAGGAGGCCTTCAGGAAGGAGCTTGCAGCAAGTGATGATGGAGTTTTGGTTACCCTCCAGGAAGCAGACCATTCCGGCAAGGCCATGACCAGAAAAATCAGGGACAGGATCATAGCCGCAATGCTGCTTA
The DNA here is from genome assembly GCA_024649995.1 of Gudongella sp. GTDB lineage: Bacteria > Bacillota > Clostridia > Tissierellales > Tissierellaceae > Gudongella. Next base: position 13,835 of record JANKMX010000005.1, read on the forward strand.
TTCCAACTGGGGTTCAATCCATGAGCCAGGATATTGAAGGTCTTGTGGAAAGCTCCAACAACATGGGGGTTGTGACAACCCTGGAGGATAAGGTGACCATAGAGAACGCAATCAGGAGCTCAGTGAAGACCCTGAAGGAGTATATTGCTGGCCAGATAGGAACACTGGCTGATTCCCTTGAACTCCAGTGGGAAACCTCCGGAGACTATCCAGCATGGGAGTACAGGAAGGATTCCTACATCAGGGATGTCTTCATCCAGGCCCACAAGGAGATAACCGGCAAGGATCCCAAGGTTGAGGCAATACATGCCGGCCTTGAGTGCGGGCTCTTTGACGAGGTCATGGAGGATGTTGACATGATATCCCTGGGACCCAACATGGCAGGGGTCCATGCACCTGGAGAGAGGCTGAGCATATCCTCCACAGAGAGGACCTATGGTCTGCTTCTTGAGGCACTGAAAAAAATAAATTAAGTTTTCACTTGTATAAGATACCCCAAATAAGGTACTATTACAGTAGAATATAAGAAAAGGAGAATGATGATGAGCGATAACAAACACGTGCACGACGAACACTGCAACCATGACCACGACCACGATCATGACCACGAGCATGAGGAGATGGAGATTATAACCCTTACACTTGACGATGACTCTGAGCTTGAGTGTGCAGTAATAGGAATATTCGAGGTAGAGGACAAGGAGTTCATAGCCCTTCTTCCACTTGGCAATGAAGAAGAGGAAGAGGAGGACGAGGTTCTTCTATACGAATACAAGGAGCTTGGTGAAGAGGAATTCGAGCTTGCCTTGATTGAGGACGAAGAGGAGTTTGATCTTGTGTCAGAAGCATTCTATGCTCTTTACACTGACGAGGATGAGGACGAGGAAGACGAAGAATAATCCAATCTGGGAGTACCTTGCAGCTGCAAGGTACTTTCTTGCAATTTGAGGTGAGACCCTTGTATAGACTTATTGCCATAGACCTTGATGGGACATTGCTAAACAGCAGCAAAAAAATATCCGATGAGAACAGGGAAGCCGTAAATCGACTGATAGGGCTGGGCTATCAGGTTGTCATAGCCACGGGAAGAAGATACTATTCCGCCAAAATGCTTGTGAAGGAGCTGGACAGCCACCTTGTTATCATGGCAAACAACGGAAACATCGTGAGGAGCTCCCTGGATGATGTTGTCCTCAAATCCAAGTTCCTGGACAGGGAATCATACCTGGATATTCTCAAGGAGGCCAAGGACCACAGGCTTCGTGGGATTGTCCATGTTGACAGGTACCTTGAGGGGATAGACATGGTTGTTGAGCAGGATGACCTTTACAAGGAGCATCTGAGATATCTGACTGAACAGGACAAGAGATATCTGATACTTCCTGAGAAGGAAATCTACAAGCTTGATAGGGTCCTTGCAGTTGTATTCCCGGGAGACTATGAGGTTGTCAAGACCTTCAGCGACACAATTGGTCAGAAGTATCCCGACAGGTACAGCTCCCACGTCCTGGAGAACATATACATAGCAGAGGCCATGTATGAGGCAATGAATCCGGGAGGAAGCAAGTGGAAGACCCTCAATGAGTATGCTGAGTCAATTGGGATAAAGCGTGAGGAGATAATCGCAATCGGTGATGACAACAATGATGTTGATATGATCCTAAATGCGGGACTTGGAATAGCCATGAGGAATGGCAGCAATCTTGCAAAGTCTGCAGCTGATATAGTGACGGAAAGGGACAATGACCATTCCGGTCTGGCCCATGTCCTGGAAAAGGTTCTTAAATTTTAGAAGTAGAGGTGCAATGTGGAAAAGGAAGTATATAAGGCATATTCAAGCTATCTGAAGGACAAATACGGAGAGAAGGTGTATAAGCTCCCCGTCAAGCTGCCCCTGACATGCCCTAATCGTGACGGTAACCTGAGCAAAGGCGGATGTACCTTCTGCGGTGAGGAGGGAGGGTCTTTTGAGAACCTGTCTTCATGCTTGTCCGTGGAGGACCAGCTGTCCAGGAACAGGGACCATATAGGCAAGAAATACAAGGCAAAAAAATTCATTGCATACTTTCAGAATTTTTCCAACACATACATGCCCCTGGAGGATTTCAAGACCTATATAAATCAGGCATTACAGGAGGATATCGTTGGAATTTCAATATCCACAAGACCTGATTGCATCAATTCGAAATATTTGCAATTTTTAAGTGATATCCAGTATAATAAGGGTATAGATATAACAATCGAGTTGGGGCTGCAAACCGTCAACTATCATAGTCTCAGGAAGGTGAATAGAGGCCATGGACTGGCTGAGTTCATAGAGGCGGTAATCAATATCAGGGCATATGGACTTAGGTCATGCGCCCATGTTATTCTTAACCTACCCTGGGATGACATGACTGATGTGATGGAAACCGCAAGGGTGATTTCCGCTCTTGGTGTTAACGAGGTAAAGCTTCACAGTCTCTACTTGATGGAGAACACAATTCTTGCAGCACAGTATGAAAAAGGTGAATTTGAGCTTCATTCCAGAGAGGAGTACATCAAGAGGGCAATAACCTTTTTGGAGTATCTGGATCCCGAAATAGTGGTGCAGAGAATCATCGGGAGGGCTCCTGAGGAAGGCGCGATTTTTGTCAACTGGCAGGAATCCTGGTGGAAGATCAGGGATGAGATAGTTCACCGCATGAAGCATGAAAATACTTGCCAAGGGAAAAGATTCGACTACCTTGGTGGCAAAGCCTTAGGAATCTTTAATTAATCATCTGAAGAAGGATAAAATTAAGACAAGAAAGGTAAGGTGGTTTATCATGGTTAAGTTCATTTTGGGTGAGAAGGGGTCAGGCAAAACAAAGTGGTTAATCGACAACGCCAACAAGGATATGGAGCAGGGCAATGGGAATATTGCTTTCGTTGACGTGGACGATAATCACATATTCAGCCTGAATTACAATGTTAGGTTAATTAATGCCATGGAGTTCAACGTGCTTAATGTGCGGTCCTTCTATGGCTTTTTATGTGGGATAATGGCAATGGATTACGATCTTGAAAAAATCTATGTGGATGGAATCTACAAGGTTATGAAGGTTGAGTTCAACGATATGGTGTACTTAATTGATTCCCTGAAGAGAATTTCAGAGAAATATGAGGTTGAGTTCTACATCAATATTGATTACACAATGGCCGAGGTCCCTGAGAATCTTAGACCATACTGCCTGGAAATACAAGTATAAGGAAGGGAGCCTTCGGGCTCCTTTAGTTTTTTTCAAGAAGGTGAGGTGAGCATGTGAGAAAGGAAAGACTGGACAAGGTCCTGGCCAATATGGGAGTGGGAACCAGAAAGGAAGTCAAGGAGATGATCAAGGCTGGAATGGTCACCGTCAATGGAAAGGTCATGAAGGCTGCCGACCTGAAGGTTGATGTTGAGGGGGATGAGATAGTCTGTGGCGGCAAGAGAATCAGATACAGAGAGTTCATATATCTCCAGATGAACAAGCCCAAGGACATGGTTTCCTCCACTGACGATCCAAGGGATTCAACGGTTATAGAGCTTTTGGATGATTTCTACAGGAACTTCAGACCCTTCCCGGTGGGCAGGCTTGACAAGGATACCGAGGGATTGCTACTCATAACCAATGACGGTAAGCTTGCTCACGATTTGCTGTCTCCCAAGAAGAAGGTGGACAAGGCCTACTACGCAAGGATTGAGGGAAGACTTACAGAGGAGCATGTGGAGGCATTTGAAGAAGGGATCCTGCTGGAGGATGGCTACCATACCCTTCCTGCTCAAATGAGGATAATATCCACAGGCTCTGCTTCCACAGCTGAAATCACAATCCAGGAGGGCAAGTACCATCAGGTGAAGAGGATGGTGGGAGCACTTGGAATGAGGGTTTCATATCTGAAGAGGATCAGAATGGGTCCGCTTCATCTGGACCAGTCTCTGGAGCCGGGACAGTACAGGGAATTGACGGAAGAGGAAATTAGTTTGTTGCTGGAAAGGTGATTTATGGTATAATAACCACTAGGAACAGAGTCTAATATTAGAATGGGTGTATAATTTGATTTATCATAGGAAAAAAGGATTGTTTGCGACCTTCTTTGAACATAGGTCTTCCCTTATTACGCAATACGAGAATGGGGATATCACAAAGAGGGAGTTTCTGGAATACAACTACGATTTTGTAAGAAGGATGAACGTTAAGCCCTTCCTCAAGGTGGACAGCTTTGAGAAGGGGATGTACAACTACCAGTACTACAATGTTCTGGCAAAGTACTTCAGAATGCTGGCAAAGGAGGTCAAGGCCTCAGGAAAGCATCAGAGGTACTATGTGCAGTACCTGAACAAGGGAAACAACTATTATCACGAAAAGGACAAGTCTGCACTTGCTCTTCTGAGACTCATTGACTTTGAAGGCGTTGAGGCATACTTTATCAAGTGTGAGTCCAAGGGACTCAAGGACAAGCTATATGAGATACTTCTCCTTGACTACAAGGAGGCCATATTCCATTCAAAGGCCATCTGGCTACTGGATATCCTCAAGGAGGAAGGGGTCTTCTCGGAAAAGAGAAGGGTATCTGTAATAGACGAGTATATCAATGAGACATACTAACCGAAAAAAACAGGAAAAGACTGGCTGATGCCAGTCTTTTAGTTTGTAAGTAGTCTTACGATATCTTCAATTGGTTGTCCAAGCTGGATCTTATAGGTTCCGGATTTAAGCTTTGTATCAAGTCCCAGCTCAACGGCCTTTGCAATGAATTCCCTGCTGCTGTTCACAACGCCCTTCTCCTCCAGTATAAGTCCAATCTTTCCAGGCATGCTGCCTACGGGGATCTCAACCTGTACTATGGTTGTGGAAGGCTGTGCAGGCTGCTGGGGCTCATCCTGAGGCTCCCCGGCTGGCTCTTCATCCCCTTCCGAGCCTTCTTCGCCTTCAACTGTCACTTCAGGCTCATCTGACGGCTCATTGGGCTCATCATCCACCCTGCCGCTGTTGTCCACGATCACCTGGCCAGGAGTATGTGACTCCAGTGCATCCTTCGCAAAAAGAACGTCAAGTCTCCAGCCGATAACTCCAATTACCACCAGAACAATGACGATCATAAAGATATAGTCAATCGAGTCGTACAGTACATCCCTTACCTTGTCCATAAACTTCATTAATGTTCACCTCTATGTCCTCTAAAACGCCTGTAGCTTTCCTTTTTCACTCATATTGTAGTATAATTATAACATAAAAGAGAGGAAAAGGTGAGATAAACTTTGAGAGAACTTAGGATAGAAAAAAATGAGAGTCAGCAAAGACTGGACAGATTTTTGAAGAAGTACCTGGCAGATGCCACACAGGGCTTCATATACAAAATGATCAGAAAGAAGAATATCAAGGTCAACAATGAAAGGGCGAAACCCGACATGATGCTGGAGGAAGGGGACCTTGTCCAGCTTTACCTTGCAGAGGAGACCATAGAGAAGTTCAAGGGGGAAAGGCAGCATAAAAGGTCAAGGATCGACCTGGACATAATCTATGAGGATGACAACATCGTTCTTATCAACAAGCCTGCAGGACTTCTTGCCCATGGAACCGGGGAGGACTTCCAGGACAATGTCGTTGATGCACTGGTGGGCTATCTCATAGACAATGGGGACTACGTCCCCAGGATGGAGAAGACCTTTACACCATCCATCTGCAACAGACTGGACAGAAACACCTCGGGAATCATCATCGGTGCCAAGAACTACCAGAGCCTTCAGCTTGTGAACCAGGCCATCAAGGAGGGACATGTGGGCAAGTTCTACATGACCATAGTCAAGGGTGAAATTGGCAGGGATTTTGAACACAAGGCCTTTCTAACAAAGGATGAGGAAAGGAACAAGGTGCAGATAAGCGATGAGGAATCAGACGGGAGCAAGGAAATCTGGACCAGATTCAAGGCTCTGGAGAAACAAGGTGGGTACACCCTTCTGGAGGTTGAGCTCATAACTGGAAGAACCCACCAGATCAGGAGTCACCTGGCATCACTGGGCTATCCGGTCATAGGGGACAGGAAGTACGGCAACAGGAGGGTAAATGAGGATTTCAAGAGTAGCTACGGTCTGACTGACCAGTGGCTTCACGGATACAGACTGGTTATTAATGGAATGGAAGAGCCCCTGGATTATCTCAATGGCAGGGAGTTTACGGCACCTAGGGGTGGACTGTTTGCACGGATAGAGAAGGATTTGTTTGATCAGAGAGGTGATTGATTTGGGAACGCAGATAAGTTTGACGGTTGAAGGATATGGAGAGCTCCATATGCCGGAGGGGGCAACCCTTCTTGAGGTTTCGGAAGAGGTGAACGGAGACCAGTACATGAGGTATCTGGGTGCCAGAATCAACAATGAAATATACCCACTGTACAAGAATGCTGAGGATGGCTTCCATATTCAGTTTCTTGACAACAGGGATGTGGATGGCTACAGGATATATACAAAGACGATCTCAGCAGTGTTCATAATGGCCTGCAAGGAGCTTTATCCCGACAAGGATGCGATAATCCATCATTTTCTCGGCCCTGGGCTATATGCGGAGCTTGATGACAGGCATGGGATTTCCTTCAGGGAGACTGAGATACTGGAGGAGAAGATGAAGGAGATAATCAGAAGAGACATTCCAATTGAGCGTTCCGATTATCCAAGGGAAGAGGCACTTGAGATCTTCAGGGAGCATGATTATTCCGACAAGATAAGGCTTATTTCCTCCATGGACAAGGATACGGTGAGCATATACAGAATAGGGGACCATATAGACTCATTCCACGGCTATCTAGCCCCTTCAACGGGCTTTGTGGAGGAGTTCAAGCTTAAATACTATTATCCCGGTGTAATCATCCTTTTCCCAAGCAGAAAAAATCATTACAATATGGATAATTTCAAGGACCAGAAAAAGCTTGCCAAGATCTTCAAGGAATCAAACAATTGGCTGGAAATTCTTGACCTGGCCAATATAGGCTCCCTGAATGAAAGGATAAACAACGGTCACCTGAGGGACCTTATACTTATTTCAGAGGCTCTTCACGAGAAGAGGATTGCGCAGATTGCAGACAAGGTGTGTGCCGACCAGGACATTAACATGATCCTGATTGCAGGACCTTCATCCTCAGGTAAAACAACCTTTGCAAAAAGGCTTTCAGTTCAGCTGAAGGTAAATGGGAAGAGGCCAATTTCAATCTCCATGGACGACTATTTTGTGAATAGGGAGGACACACCCCTGAAGAAGGATGGGGAGCCTGATTTCGAATCAATAGATGCCATCGACCTGAAGCTCTTTAACAGGGATCTTGTAAAGCTCCTTGAGGGGGAATCCGTCCAGCTTCCAAAGTTCAACTTTGTAACCGGGAAAAGGGAACCCTCTGGGAAGTGGATAAGCGTAGACAAGGACCATCCCATTATAATAGAGGGGATACACGGTCTAAATCCTAAGCTGACAATCGACATACCGGAAAAGAACAAGTTCAAGGTCTATATATCAGCCCTGACACAGCTTAACATAGACAATCACAATAGGATATCAACAACTGACACCAGACTGATCAGAAGGATGGTCAGGGATGTCAAGTACAGGGGCAATGATCCCTCCAGAACCTTCGAACTGTGGCAGGGTGTAAGGGCTGGAGAGGAGAAATATATATTCCCCTTCCAGGAAGGTGCTGATGCAATGTTCAATTCCTCCCTGGTATATGAGATGTCTGTGCTAAAGAAGTATATAATGCCCCTCTTGCAGGAGATAACACCGGAAAGCACATATTACTCTGAGGCAAAAAAACTCCTTAAGTTTCTGAAGTATTTCAATCCCATAGAGGATGAGGGCTGTATCCCTCCAAATTCAATTCTCAGGGAATTCATCGGAAGCTGATGGTTGTTATTATGAAGAAGCTAATTGTTACATTGATTATTATGATTATACTTACAGGCTGTGGACAGGTGGCTCGGGAGACAGCTCCAGAGGAGATTCCAGCTGAAAATCATCCACCACAGGTCGAGGAGCCACCATCAAGGGAGGACCTCCTTATGGAGACTGTACAGGGCATGACCCTTGAGGAGAAGATAGGTCAGCTCCTTATGGCCGGATTTGAAGGAAGGGAGATCACTGAAAGGGAGTCTTCATTGATCCGGGAGTACAATATAGGTGGATTTATATTCTTTGAGCGAAACATTACTGATGAAGAGGGTACAAGGGATCTGGTCAATAGGCTCAAGTCCCTTAACGGAGATAGCCCAATGCCTTTGTTTATTGGTGTTGATGAGGAAGGGGGAGCCGTAACCAGGCTTTCAGGAATATTTGACAACCTTCCTCCACAGTCAAGGCTTGGGGAAAGTGGAGACCCTGACCGTGCCTACCAGTACGGATCAATACAGGGGGAAAAGCTCCGATGTCTTGGGTTTAACGTAAACTTCAGTCCCGTCCTTGATGTGGATTCAAATCCTGATAACCCAGTAATAGGCAACAGGTCCATTTCCAGAGAACCCAGTATCGTTGCAGAGTTAGGGGTTAAGGTATGGAAGGGAATAGCCGACCAGGGAATTGTCCCCGTTGGCAAGCATTACCCGGGTCATGGGGATACGGATGTTGATTCCCATACCCTTCTTCCAGTGATACAGAAATCAAAGGAACAGCTGCAATCCACAGAGCTGGTTCCTTTCAAGGCTTCAATCCGGGAGGGAATACCTGCCATTATGGTTGGTCATCTCCTTATCCCGTCTCTTGATGACAGGGCTGCATCCCTGTCAAGCCTAATAATGGAGAAGCTCCTAAGGGAAGACCAGGGATTTGGGGGAGTTGTTTTTTCGGATGACCTTACAATGGGTGCCATAACTGCTTCCATGACTGTAAGTGAGGCTGCCGTGGAGTTTTTGGCTGCAGGCGGGGATATTGCACTTATCTGTCATGGAGAGACAAATGTGGTGGAGGCCTTTGAGGCCATAGCCAGGGCAGTTGGGGAAGGAATCCTGTCAGAGGAGGAAATAGACCATAAGCTGGTGAGGATAATCAGGCTCAAGGAGGACTTTGGCCTGGAGGATAGACCTGTCACAGATAGCTTCAATGAGGATCTTGAAGGCAGGATAGATGGAATATTTGATTAGGGAGTGATACCTTGTATGAAGAAGGTAATTGGAATTGATCTTGGTGGAACAAAAATAAATGGTGCAGTGGTGGATGAATCAGGTGAGATCTTAAGGCTTAACACACTGTCCACCAGCAAGTCGGGGTCTTCTGGGGAGGTTATGGATGGAATCAGTGAGCTCATCAGAGCCCTTAAGGAGGACCAGGAAATTTCGGCAATCGGGATAGGATCACCTGGTTTTATCGACTCTGCAAACGGAAAGGTTCTTTCTGTTGGAGGTAACATAGAAGGCTGGGCGGGCACTGACATAAAGGGACCCTTGGAGAGGGAGTTTGGAATACCCGTTCAGGTTGAGAATGACGCCAATGTGGCAGGACTCTGCGAAGCCTGGATCGGAGCAGGAAGGGACAGGGACAGCTTTGTGATGCTCACTGTGGGAACAGGTCTTGGAGGGGCGATTTATACCAAAAGGGAAGGACTTTGGAGAGGGAATCACTTCCAGGCTGCTGAGCTTGGACATTCTATACTTTATCCAGGAGGACATGGATGCAGCTGTGGTCAGAGGGGATGTACAGAGCAGTATGTTTCAGGAACCGCAGTTGAGGATGAGTATGAAAGACTTTCCGGAAGTAGGAGGACTGGCAGGGAGATTTTTGATTCCTTCAAGGAGGATCCTATTTCGGAAAAGGTGGTTAGAAAATTTGCCTGGGACTTTTCCGTATTCCTGGTGACCATAAAAAATATTTTTGACCCGGAGGCAGTCATAATTGGCGGTGGAGTCATATTGTCAAGAGACAGCTGGTGGGATGAAATGATTGGGAACTTCAACAGTCAGGTAAACAATGATCCAGGTATGGAAATAGTACCTGCCAGGCATCTAAATGCCTCGGGAACCATTGGGGCAGCCAGGGCGGCTATGGATAGATTTGTTTGGGGGGTGTAGCATTGAAGTATGGAAGGGTTTACTCAGGTGACTTCGGCAACAGAAGAAGCCAGCAGCTGAAACAAGAATACATGGAGCTCCTTTCTGAGGGAAGGGGAGGGACTACCTACTACATTCTACCAAATGGAGAGCTTTTGAGAGCCCTGAGAAGAAGGGTCATAGATGAGACCGGGGGAGCTTTTGATATTGGAATCTCAACCTTTGACGATATGGTTGAGGGGATCATTGCAGGGAAAAAGCTCCATGTCATCCAAAGACCAATTCAGCTCAATATTGTCAAGATGGCAATTAGAAGACTTGCGGAGCTTGGTAGACTGCAGGTCTTTCATAGGATGGCGGATTATGATGGCTTTGTTGACTGTGTTCAGGAAGTGATCATGGAGGCTAAGAGAGCCCTGATAGATCCTGAGAGCTTTTCAGAAATTTCAGAGGGTGACAGCTACCTTGAGGAGGTCTCCCTGATTTATGGTGTCTATCAGGAGTTTCTTCGAGAGAATGGTCTTGTTGACAGGGAGGGCACATACATTTTTGCCGTGGAGCTACTGGGAAGAGGGGAGGCTGATTTTCAAGGGCTTGAAAGGGTCATAATTGATCAGTTTTACGATTTCAGACCAGTTGAAATTCAAATACTAAAGCAGCTTCTTAGGATGAAGATTGATGTGACCATCAATCTTCCCTTTGGTGGAGGAGGGGAAACCCTTTTGGTGGGGAACACACTAAAAACATTGGAAGGGCTTGGCTTTGAAATCATTGAGGAAGCCCCATCAGAAAAAAGCACATTGGGCACCTTTGCCAAGAGTTTTGTGGATCAAAGGGAGACGGTTGATCCAGAGGGGAAAATTACAATCATAAGGGGTGAAAGCCCACAGCTTGAGATAAAGAGCTGCATAAGTAGGATCAAGAGGCTGCTGATGGAGGGGGCTGAACCAGGCTCCATTCAGGTGGTGGCAACATCATCCCTTTATAGGGACTTGTTCCTTGAGCTGGCAAGGAAGGAGCAGCTTAACATAAAGGCACCAATAAAAAGGTCATTGTGGGAAAGCAGGATTATAAGGGGATTTATTGATATTTTAAGGCTTAGAGAGTCGGGAGGCAGCAAGGAGGACATCATCAATCTGATCAAGTCTCCCATAATAAACAGAGAATACATAGACAATGACCTTGAGATCAGCATCAGAAGGCTTAGATTTGAGAATCTGGGGGATCTTAAAGGGATGCTCCGTTCCACAGGGAAGCTGGAAATTGACATGAATACATTGGAGAAAATCCATCAGCTGACAGGTGAGATTGAAGAGTTGACAGAAGGCGCAGGGGAGGATTTGATTAAAGCCCACGGGGAGTTTGTCCTGAGACTTTTGGATTCTCTGGAATTGGATAGATATGTAATGGACAAGTCAAGCCTAGTAAGGGATTTTAGGTGGGAAATAAATCAACTCAATGCTCTACATGCCTTCAGGGATATTGTCCAGGAAATGGTTCAGATGGATTACATCGATTGGGAGATTTCCTTTAAGGATTTCATGGACATCCTTAGGGACTATACATTGGAAAAGGAGCTCATCATCCAGAATCCAGCCACAAATGGGATTGAATTATTGAATCCTACAAATGGAAGAGCACTTATTCGGGACCATAAGTTTATAATCGGTCTCAATAAAAGCCAATACCCAAGTCTTGACGAGAATAACTTCCTGTTTGCACCAAAAAGTCTTGAGAGGCTCAAGGGTGGTGGAATTAAGCACCTGGATTACAGGGAGAAATTTGAGAACGAGCTGTTGAAAATCTCAAGTATAATCGGTTCAACTGAGAAATCCTTGTATTTGGGGACCTCTTCATCAGCAGGAGGGGAGGATGACCTCCCATCGATTTTTCTTGCGAGAATAATCAGAACCGCTGGAAACAGGGATGGAGGGAGCAATATAGTCCATGAGGAAATTGAGTACGAATCCTTCATAAACAGCAGTCTTGATGAGCTATCCGGTAAGGATGATTTCAACAGACATGCCCTTTGGAGATACTACCAGGACAGACTGGAGCCTGAGGAGCTTATGTATTTTATTCAAAACAGCAGGGAGCTTATGGACCGTGTCAATAGGAGGCTACATTCAGAACACAGACGTTCAAGTGGTCAGATGGACAAGTACAGTGGCGTTTTGAATTCTGAAAGCATTGGAAGAATTATTGATAGGAAAATCAAGGACAGGGTGTATTCCGTTTCCTATATTGAAGACTACATAAAATGCCCGTATGCCTTTCTTCTTGGCAGACTTTTCAAGATTGAGGAGACCCCCAGGGAATGGCAGGAGACCAAGCCCCTGGACAGAGGTCAGATTTTTCACAGTGTACTTTGCTCTTACTACAGAAAATACAGGGATGATCTTGAAAAGAATCCTCAGGCCTTCCAGGTGGAGGAGACCAGGGACTATCTCAGGTCTCTTGTTATCAGAGAAGCCAGGGCCTATGGACTGGACAACATATCCGGAGGGGAGAGGCTGTTCATTCTATCCATGGAGGAAACCCTTATGGGATATGTGTCCGCTGATATTGATAGGATGAGAGCTTCAAAGGTGAAGGTGACACCCTATCTTATGGAGGAGGAGTTTGGTGAAAACAGGAGCTTCAGGATAGCCGAAAATGGTAGGGAAATCCATTTCAGAGGAATTATAGACAGAGTGGACAGGATGGAGGATGACAGCTACATCCTTATTGACTACAAGTCCTCACCCTATGGGAAAAGGACCAGGGAAGACATAGACAAGGGGCTGAGTATACAGCTACCCATGTACATACTTTCCCAGGGGGACAGGAATGTTACAGGTGGCTATTATGGGATAATTTCCTCAGGAGAGCTCTACCCTGCATTGGCAATCAAGGGTAAGGCGCCCTTTGTGTCCGGGAGGAACTCCGGAGCGGTTGATGAGGAGGAGTTTTCCAGACTGCTTCAAAGGAGCAGAAATTCCGTTATGGAGGCTGTTAAGGGAATACAGGAGGGTTATTTTGCTGTAGCTCCAATGGAATGCTCAGCATACTGCATATTCAGGGACATTTGCAGATATGGCAGCAAGGAGGAGGTGAACTGATGGACAGGCAGCAGCAGGCGATACAGACCATCGATATGAACCTTGCAGTTTCAGCAGGGGCGGGAACAGGTAAAACAAAGGTTCTCACTGAGAGATATGTCCATATCCTGGAAAATGGTGACCTGGATGAGGGTAGGGAGATAGAGTCACTTGTGGCAATAACCTTTACCAAGAAGGCAAGCACAGAAATGAAGGAGCGGATTGAGCAGGAGATTGCTTCTAGGTTGGACCATGGAGAGAGATGGAGAAGGCTCTACAGGGATTTCTCAAAGGCATATATAATGACAATACATAGCTTCTGTGGAAAGCTCCTTCGGGAAAATCCAGTTCAAGCAGACATCGACCCGGGCTTTACAGTACTTGAGGAATATGTGGCAGACAGGATGCTAAGGGAGTCAGCCGGAAGAGTACTTGACAGGCTACTTAAGGAAGAGGACAATCTAAAGACCATAAGCCTACTTGGAAAGAAGGATATTGGGCCTCTTTCGGAGGAGCTTATGGACATTTACAAGAAGATCAGAACATTGGGAATAACCATTGATGAAGCAATGGAAAAGACCCTTTCCCATATCTCAGGTATGGAGATTGGGGAGGAAGTACTTCAGGAAATAAGAGAGACAGCCCTCTACCTGGGTGGTGAAATGGGAAGGGGCAAATTCGTAAGCGTGCTTAAGGAGCCGGAGGTACAGGAATTTCTACAGGGTGAAGAGAAAAGAGACCAGCTAAGGACAGTACTGCAGCTTTTGGGTGATAATATGGGCAGCAGCAAGAAGGCTCCAGAGGCACAGCAAAGACTAAAGGAGCTTCTTCAGCTTGCATTGGCAACATTTGAAAAGGAAAAGCTTGACCTGTATATCCTTACACTGAACATAGTAAAGGAAATGGATAGGGAGTATTCTGCCAGAAAGAAGGACCAGGGAGCACTGGACTATGAGGACCTTCAGATTCAGGCCCATAACCTGCTCCAGCAGGATGAGATCCTTAGAAAATATCAGGACAGGTTCAGATACATCATGATTGATGAATTTCAGGATACCAACCAGCTGCAGAAGAAAATTTTCTACCGGCTGGCATCCTGTGACAATAAGCTGGATAGGGGTAACCTGTTTGTTGTTGGAGATCCGAAGCAGTCGATCTATGCCTTCAGAGGAGCGGATATTCAGGTATTCTACGATGTTGTAGGGGATATTGAAGCCTCACATAAGGGGAGGGTCATAACCCTTACTGAAAACTACAGAACCGTATCCACGGTGCTGGAGCTTGTTGATAGGATATTTGCAGGTCTTTTGGGGGACAGGTACAATCCCTTGAATCCAAACAAGCTGGTGGACAGGCCTGTGGAGGTTGAGGTCCTATACAAGGAGGACTTTTCTGGAAGTTCCCAGGATACACAGGAGCTTGAAGCAGATCAGATTGCCAGAAGGATAAGGTTTATGGTTGATAATGAAGAGCTTCATGGGAATAGGAAGGTTAAGTACAGGGATGTCGCATTGCTTTTCAGGGCAATGACAAGAAGCTCAATCTATGAGGATGCACTGAGAAGATACAATATCCCCTACACCACCACAGGAGGAGTTAACTTCTACCAAAGGGACGAGATACTGGACCTGATCAATGCCTTGAAGGTGATTAGCAATCCCAGTGACATGATATCTATGGTGGGATTCCTAAGGGGTGGATTTGCAGGCTTGTCAGATGAGGCAATATTTCATCTCTTGGACCGATATGAAAGGGAAGAGAATGTGGACATAGTCCATACCATGGGAAAAGTTCTGGAGGAGAAGGAGGTGGAGCTTGATGGTCTGGATTACGGTATCATGGAGGAAACAGCCAAGCTCCTGAAAAGACTCTTCATTCTAAAGAATCATCTTGGAGTGGGGAATCTGCTTGCAATTCTTTTGGAATCCACAGGGTTTCAGGAAAGTCAACTGCTCATGTATCAGGGTATGATGAGATCCAGAAACGTGGATGCCTTCCTTAAGCTGGTTGAGGATTATGAGATCACCGAGGGAGGAAGCCTGGAGGAGCTGATTGATTACATTGAAAACAGGAGAATCGAGTCTGAGGGTGATGGAATTGTTGATTCTGGGGGAGATTCCGTAAGCCTTATGTCCATCCACAAATCAAAGGGCCTACAGTTTCCTGTGGTGGTAATACCTGAAATGGGAAGAAGAGGTGCTTATGATAGGGCCATGTTCCAGTTTGACAAGGATATGGGCTTGGGAATAAAGAACGGAGATTCAAGCTATTATGAAATCATATACAAGGACACCAGAGACAACCTGCAGGAGGAGATCAAGAGACTGATATATGTTGCAATGACAAGGGCAGAGGAAAGGCTTATTCTGGGATACCAGGGGAAGAACTCCGGATTCAAGGCCTTGGTGGACGATTATCTTGAGGGATCTAGGGTCAGGATCGTATCTGATTTTCCCGTACAGCCTCAGGAGGCTGTAATGGTTAAGCCCATAGTGGAACCTGCTGGGAATGTGGCTGGAAAAGCATATCCTTTATTGGAATTTCATCAGCATCCAGTGGCAGGAAGGGAAACCTACAGCATAAGTCAGTACCAGAAATATATCTCCTGCCCCAGGGAGTACTTTCTCACCTACAAGATGAGGCTCACCATGGTGGAGGACAATGCCTTCGAGGAGTCACCAGGGAGTGCTGTCATTGACGGGGCAACAAAAGGTATTCTTGTCCATGAGTTTTGCAGATACTACAGGGAAGACCAGGATAAAGGCCAAGTGTTGAGCCGGGCTGCAGACAGCTTGGGAGTGGAGCTTACTGAAGAGGTGATCGGTGAACTGGAGCCATATGTTGATAACTTCATAGCCTACTCAACCAGTGAGTATGGGTATGAGACTGAGGTGGAGAAGGAATTCTATGTAAAGCTTGGGAATCACGTTGTGACTGGTTTTATTGACAGGTTGGAGCACCGTGGGGATGAGAAGAGGATAATTGACATAAAGACAAATAGACTCCACAATAGGGAAGACTTGATGCAGCTGTATAGGCCCCAGCTAATGTTTTACAGGTGGGCTGCAGTGAGGATACTGGAAACTGCCAACATATCATCTGCAATCCTCTTCCTGGAGGATGGTTCAGTTGAGGATATTGCTGTATCCATTGGGGATGAGAAGCTGCTTCTCCAGGACATGGAAAGGGCATTTGACTACATTGAAATTCACCACGAGCCGGAGGACTATCCCATTGGCAAGAACTGCAGGGAAGGCTGCAGATATAGGGCTTACTGCCATAGGGAGGAAGATTGATATGAAATATATCAGAATGAGAGACGGCTATGGAATATGGTACAGGGAGGATCCTGTAGAAAAGCCAAGGGGAATAATTGTCATTACCCATGGCTTTGCCGAGCATGCCGACAGGTATGAACATGTGACAAAGTATTTGAACAATTCGGGCTACCATGTGGTGAGGTACGACCTTAGGGGACATGGCAGAAACAAGGGTAGGGGACATTTGGACAGATTCGAATCCTATTTGGAGGACCTTGAGGAAATTGTTGGGAATGTGTCCTACAATCATCCCGACCTTCCCATCATAACCTTTGGACACAGCATGGGAGGGCTTATTACGGCGATATTTGGAACCCTGTATCCTCAGATGGTCACAGCACAGGTACTTTCAGGACCTGCCTTGGGAAAGCTTCCCTCTGCAGAGAAGCTGAAGCCGGGGTTGATGAGGCTCCTATCTCAAGCAGCAGGCGGATTTAAGCTTGACAACCCGGTTGGCGAAGGGATTTGTGGAAGTAGACAGGTTTACATTGACTACATAAATGACCCCCTTGTCCTACACAAGGCTTCCATAAGGCTCTATTATCAGTTTCTTTTCAGGGGCGTTGACATGGTTAGGGAGGGTGTGAAGGGCTACGGTTGCCCATGTCTGATTGTCCATGGGAAGAAGGACCCAATTGTGCCGATTGGAATCAGCAGAGCCTTCTACAAAGAGATTCCGTCGCAAAAAAAAGACCTCATTGAATACGAAGGTCTTTACCATGAGATACTCAATGAGGACAAAAGGGATTTGGTCCTAAAGGATATAACAGATTGGTTGGGGAGCCTCTAGGCAGGTATGCGGCTCAGTCTGAACAGTATGACAAGGGCAATCAGGGATGAACCAACTCCAACACCAGTTGTCAGCTTAAGGCCACCCAGGTCGTAAAGGACTGGACCAATCAGAGAGAAAATTGTCACTGCTGCAGCGTTTATTGTGTAAAAGAGGCTTAGGAAGGTGCCTCTTTTCCCAGGCTGTATTTCTGATGAGAAGGCCTGATATGAGGTCCATCCACCATCCAGGCCAAATGCAAATGCAAAGGCGAGGATTACAATAAGCAGCACGCTTTTTACATATGGAAGTGGCAGCAATCCGAAAATCATTATGGTAAATGCAATTCTCGAAAAGGTTAGCTTGCCAACCTTGTCTGAAAAAAGCGTTGCAGCAAGTATTCCAAGTACGGTACCCGCTGCAATAAGGGAATAGCTCAGGCCTATCTGACCCTGTGTAAGGGAAAACTCAGAGGAAAGGTAGATTCCCAGGAAATTGAACATGTTTACAGGTGCTGTTATCACTAGGAAAAGTGAGACCAGCACCTTGACTGTTCTGGGATGCCTTAGAAGAGCTATGAACTCCTTCAGATTCAGCTGGCTTTCCTCCATTATTTCAGTTTCAGGAAGTCTTAGTAGCATTATGAATGCAATTGCAGCAAGGCTGCTGATGGGTAAATAAATGCTTATGAGGTTCCCGAATTGGTTGGTCATAAATGCCGTGTAAAGAGGACTCCCAAGTAGTGCGATTCCAAAGGCTGTTCTCAGTATCCCACTGGCCTTGCCCCTGTTTCTGTAGTCGATGAATTCAGAAACATAGGACATGAGGCTTCCACTTAGGGAGAAGTATCCAAGTCCGATCAGGATCCGTCCCAGCGCGAAAACAAGAGCTGAGGGAGCAAATCCACTTACTATGCTTCCTGCAAAAAACAGGAGCAGGGAATATGATATCAATCTCTTGTTGCCATATCGGTCCGCCCACACACCAAAGAGGGGAACCAGTATTCCAACTGCAGAGTAGCCCAGGTTGAATAGGATTACCTGACTGTCACGGATTCCAAAATATTCCGATAGATAGGGTGCCAGGGGACCGATAAAATTCATCTCCATGGCAATGATAAATTGAATTATGAATGTAGTTGCATACATAAGTGTCAGGTTCATGGACGCCTCCGAGGTTATATATTAATTAAAGCACAAAATCAAGATAAATCGTGTTATAATATTCGTGTGTCTAAGTATTAATCCCATTTATCATATCATATAATCCAACAAAAATGAAGTAAAGGAGTTTTCTATGTTTAAGAAATTTATTGCCTATTACAAACCTCATAAAACCTTGTTTATTACTGATATGTTCTTTGCATTCCTCATATCCGTTTTTGATTTGGTATTCCCAATGTTCACTAGGAACATGATCAATGTCATCATACCAGAGGGCAACATGCAGATGCTTTTGAGATGGACCGGGATAATGGTTTTCCTGTTCATCCTGAGATACATAAGCCAGTATATTGTCGCATACTACGGGCACCTGCTGGGTGTCAGGATCGAGCACGATATGAGAAGGGACATTTTCACCCATCTGCAGACCCTGCCCTTCAGCTACTATGATAACACAAAAACCGGTCATATAATGTCCAGGATCATAAATGACCTTATGGACATTACCGAGCTGGCCCACCATGGGCCTGAGGATGTTTTCATATCAACCATCATGCTCCTCGGATCCTTCACTATTCTGATGTTTATAGAGTGGAGGCTGACCCTGATTATCTTTGCCTTCATTCCCCTTATGATCTGGTTTGCCATCAAGAAGAGAAAGAAGATTGCCAGCGTAAACTCACAGATTGAGAACAGCATAAGCGGGGCAAGGGTAGCCAAATCCTTTACAAATGAAGAATATGAAATTTTGAAATTCAATGACAGGAATGCTAAGTTCGCCAGCGCAAGAGGGGAGTCCTACAAGGTTATGGCTGAATTTGTCTCCGGTGTAGGGATTATCTCAAGCGCCCTTAACCTAATCGTAATCTCCCTTGGAGGTTTTTTTGTCTACCGTAACATAATCGATCTTGGAGATCTTTTTGCCTATACCCTTTATGTTAACTTCTTTATGCAGCCAATCAAGAAGCTGACCGACTTCATGCAGCAGCTGCAAAACGGCATGACGGGCTTTACAAGATTCCAGGAGGTCATGAGCATTGAGCCATCGATATTGGACAGGGAGGACGCCGTTGAGCTTGGGACTGTAGAGGGAAGGATAGATTTTAGAAATGTAACCTTCAGCTACGGTAATGAAGATGAAAGGGTCTTGTCGGGAATAAACCTCACCATAGATAAGGGAAAGACCGTTGCTCTGGTGGGGCCATCAGGTGCTGGAAAGACCACCCTGTGTCATCTGATACCGAGATTTTACGAAACCACATCAGGAGAGATTCTCTTGGATGGGGTCAATATCAAGGATGTTAGGTTAAAGTCACTTAGAAGGAACATTGGACTGGTACAGCAGGATGTATTTCTTTTTACCGGTACCATAAGAGAGAACATCCAATATGGAAATCCATCAGCAACAGAGGAGGATATCATCCAGGCTGCCAAGAATGCCAGTATCCATGATTTTATAAAGTCTCTGCCAAGGGGCTACGATACCTATGTTGGTGAGAAGGGGGTCATGCTTTCCGGTGGGCAGAAGCAGAGGATTTCTATCGCCAGGCTGTTTCTAAAGAATCCACCTGTGCTGATTCTGGATGAAGCAACCTCGGCACTGGACAACGAGACAGAAAAGATGATACAGAATTCCCTTGAAAGACTCTCCATAAACAGAACCACACTTGTAATAGCCCATAGGCTGTCCACCATAAAGAATGCCGATGAGATTCTTGTGATGACGGGCAATGGTATCGAGGAGAAGGGAAGCCATGAAGAACTCCTGAACAGGGGAGGAATATATGCGGACCTATACAGGTCACAGTTCAGGGACCTGCAATAGTGTAATGCAATTGTAACCGCTTGTTAATTGAATTGTAACTACTGTCCTTTGAGGGTATAATAATATGTAAATAAAGACACTTCCCAGGAGAAATTGACCATGAAAATTAAGCTAGCAGCAGTACTTCTTTTATCCTTGATGTTTATCGCCGGTTTTCTTGGAGTTCCAGGGGTGGTTGACTACTCAAAGGCTGATGATACAGAGATCCACCATATGGATGATGAGAATATATCCCAGCCTTCCCAGGATGAGTATCCCATTGAGGAGACTGCTGGGAAGGAAGCAGAGAATATACAGGGAATCAAGGAGCCAACTGAAAATGTGGAGGGTGGTCCAGAGCCAGATGCAGTGGCCTCATGGGAAGACAATCTGACCCATGAGGAGGAGCCACTGATACAGAATGGGATGGAGGCTCCTGAAGAGGTGAGGGAAACAGGCAAGATCGCATACCTAACCTTTGATGATGGTCCTTCACGTAAGATTACTCCACAGATATTGGATGTTCTTGACAGGTATGACATAAAGGCTACGTTTTTTGTCCTTGGTAAAATGGTGGACAAGAATCCTGAAGTGATGAGGCTGACCTATGAAGGCGGGCACAGCATCGGGAACCATACCTACTCCCACGATTACCAGGTCATATACGCCAACACTGACAGCTTTTTGGAGGAGGTCTACAGGACTGAGAAGGCTGTCCAGAATGCCGTTGGGGATCCTTCCTATATCACCAGCCTTGTAAGACTGCCAGGCGGCTCTCATGCCGAGTACAAGAAGCCTACGGTAAAAGTCCTTGAAGATGAAGGCTTCAAGGTTTATGACTGGAATGCACTTAACGGCGATTCCGAAGTGGACAAGCCAACAGGAGAGTACCTGTACTCTCGTTTCAAGGAAACCTACAGGAAGCAGGAACAGGTGATAATTCTGATGCATGATACAGACGAAAAAACCGAAACTCTTGAAGCATTGCCCTCAATAATTGAGCATCTGCTTCTTGAAGGCTACAGCTTCAGAACGTTGGAAGAGTATAGAATAGATTAAGGGGGATATTATGAGTAGAAAGGTCCTTGTAGTTGAAGATGAAGAATCCATAAGAAAGTTTATCAAAATCAATTTGGACAGGGCAGGCTACACTGTTCTGGAAGCACCAACCGGAGAGGAGGGACTGGAAATTGCAGGCAGAGAATCGATTGACATAGTGGTTCTTGATGTAATGCTGCCTGGAATTGACGGCTTTGAGGTTTGCAGGTCCCTTAGGGCCGACCATCCCCACCTGGGAATTGTCATGCTTACAGCCAAGAGCCAGGACATCGATAAAATAATGGGCTTGGAGTATGGAACAGATGATTACATGACCAAGCCCTTTAACCCCACAGAGCTTGTTCTGAGGATAAAGTCCCTGGAACGAAGATTGGAAGCTGAAGGAAGCGCAGAGGCATCCATGCTCGAGTTCCCACCATTCAAGATCGACGTTTATTCCAGACTGTTCTATAGGAATGGCAAGGAGATAGAGCTGACCCCTACTGAATTTTCCATAGCCAAGCTGTTCATGGAGAATCCAGGAAAGGCCTTCAAAAGGGATGAAATCCTAAACCATGTATGGGGTGTGGATTTTGTAGGGGACTCAAAAATTGTTGATGTGAACATCAGAAGGTTAAGATCCAAGATAGAAGAGGACTCAAGTCAGCCATACTATATCGAGACAGTATGGGGAGTCGGGTACAGATGGAGAGCCAAAAGTTAGGAGCACGGAATGAGACGAAGTATTAAATCCAGGCTTATCAAGAATTTCATGCTGATAATACTTGTGACTGTAATATTCCTGGAAATTCTGCTTATTACAGGAATCAGAAACCATTATTATAAGAACGTGGAAGACATTCTGACAAGTCAGATTGAGTTTTCCACCACTTTTTATGCCCGATATTTCTCATCTGGGAACCTGGAGGGCATCCTTATTGAGGACACCGACATATTCTGGCAGCATACTGCAGCTCAGGTACAGATTTTGGACCTGGAGGGCAATATTCTGATGGATTCCCTTGGAATAAATTTCACGGACAGAATAGAAACACCTGACGTACAGCAGGCAATCAATGATGGTAGAGGTGTGTGGACTGGAAATGTGGAGTATGATAGTGAGCCTGTTATGGCAGTTGCCATGCCAATAGAGAGCGCAGGTGAAAGCATTGGTATCATAAGGTTCATTTCAAGCATGGAGGAGACAAACATAATCATAAGACAAATTTCACAGGTGCTGATTCTAATTGGCCTTTTGGTTGTTGCCATTTCTGGATTTTTGAGCCTGTTCTTGGCAAACTCAATAATTAAGCCATTGAAGGAGGTAACTGACGTTGCCGAAAAAATGGCAGACGGCCAGTTCAAGGTCAGGAGCCAGGTCAAGGTTGACGACGAAATTGGAAGGCTTTCGCATACCTTGAATTACATGGCGGAGGAGATCACAAGGAAGGAAAACATGAAGAATGACTTCATCTCTTCGATTTCACATGAGTTGAGGACTCCGCTGACATCCATAAAGGGGTGGGCAATAACATTGATGGATTCCGAGGAGCTGGACAATGATCTGCTTATGGATGGACTAAATATCATAGAGGGGGAAAGTGACAGACTTACGGGAATGGTTGAGGAGCTATTGGATTTTTCAAGGTTCACATCTGGGAGGATCTCCCTGGTTAAGGATACCATTGATATCAAGGAAACCCTAAAGACAGTTGTATACCAGATGATGCCAAGGGCCATCAACAACAATATTAATTTTATTGTTGATATCGACGATGAGATTACCCCGATTCTGGGAGATGAAAATAGGATAAAACAGGTTCTGATCAATCTTTTGGATAATGCCTTCAAGTTCACGGGTGAAGGTGAGGTTAGCCTTAGTGCTTATGAGGAAGAGGAATATCTGATAATTCAAGTGAGGGACAATGGTCCGGGGATTCCAGACAACGAGCTGCCCTATGTGAAGGATAAGTTCTACAAGGGTCAAAACAGCAAGTCCCACAGTGGGATTGGCCTTTCCATCTGTGACGAGATCATTGGCCTGCATGGTGGAACACTTAAGATTGAATCACAGGTCGGAGAAGGTACTGTGGCAACAATAGGCTTCCCAAGGGAGGTGACTGTATGAGAAAGCTTTTAGTGGTGGTCATGATAGCATTATCATTTGTTATGACTTCCTGTGCCGTAATAGAAGGAGAGACCAAGGAAAGAATAGTGGCGCCTGACAACAATCTTTCACCCATAACAGGGAAATGGGAGGTTGCAGAGCTTGTATACAATCTCGGATCAGTGAACAATCAGGAAACTGATTCACGAGTGGGTGAGATTGGGCTATTTCACAAGGATGGAGTTGTACTTGGACAGGACTACACATCAACACCCTCATTCAAGATCAAGAAGGTTAGGACAAGGGACTATCTGATTTCCAAGTTCAAGCTTAATCCCGCATCCCTGGGGATAGGAGAGGATTATATCAAGGTGATCACAATAATTAACCAAGACCAGTACTTTGCGGAATTCATCGAGGTGGATGAGGATACGCTCCTGGTTTATTTGGATGAAAGCTTTTACAGACTTGAAAGGCAGCTGGAGGCGGTTAGCCTGGAGGAGGTTGAAAGGTATATAAACGTTGAAAAGAACGTACAGAGAAATCTGGGAGAAACCACTGATGAGAGTCTAAGCACTGGATTGCTGCTGGGAGTCAGGACTCAGGGCTTTGACGATTCTTACCAGATACCGACCTGGGAATACAGGACCTATTGGATAAATATGCAGAACAGAAGCCTTGAGGGACTTTATGAACTGGATAGGATCCTGCTGCCAAGAAAGAATGGCTTCTGGTTTGTGGACCAGGAGAGAACTTTTGAGAATGGGATCATATCAGATGAAATTGATGCAACACCTCTTTTCACACCTGATGACAACTCGGAAATCATGGAGGCCATGGTATTTGATTCCAGAGAGAGGACATTGCTTCAGGAGAGGCCAGTTCCATCCATACTGAGAAATATAATATTTGTGGGCAACGATTATGTTTCAGTTGAAAACATTGAGCTGGACAGGGATGAACGTAGATCGCTCCATATTTATGCAATTGACAATCTGTCTGAGCAGAAGCCAATCAAGCTTTCAGATCTGGTAGGTGAAACTGGAAGGGACCTGTTTCTTGAAGGAGTCAGAAGCGTCACTGCAGTGGATGAGAATATAATGATAAACGAGGAAAATGTTGGCCTGGTTAGAAACAATGGGTATTGGACATTAAAGGGTAGAATAAATTACAAGGAAAACGAAAAGGAGCTTTACAGGGACTTCAACATCAAGGCCATACCACCAAAGGAGATGGTAAGCTATGATGAGCTTGCCATCCCATGGGATGCTGTAAAACTTACGGTTCCTGATGTCCAGGATGTATTTTCATCTCCAAACAATGAATTTATGGTTGTAATAACCACTTCCCATATTGTAATATATTCCTTGGAGGAGTATGATATAGATAATACACCTGTAGCCAGGATAAGGTTGCCCAATGACTCAACTGTTATAATGTCAGAGTGGGCAGTGGGAAGATATCCAGGCATATGGCAAAATGAGATGATCAAGCATGGGGCTGCTGAGCTGGAAAGATAGCTTCATGGGACATAATAACTGAAGGGAATGATTTTATGGGGACGTTGATTAGCCTGTTTTCAAAGGTTAAGGATATATTGGCTGAGCTGGGAGGGTACTACGATGACTCCAGGATGATAATCTATGTAACTGCTGCAGTCATGGGAATAACTCTACTGACACATCTGATTTTCAGAAAGATCAGGATAATGAAATATCTACCAGGACTAATCGTTCTGGGGATAGGACTCTTCAACCTATACACCGTAAAGGATACCCTAACTGCTGATGAAAGCCTGGTGAACCTCTTGCTGTTTATAATAGGTACTGTTGCTGGTCTTGTCGGGATGCTATTTGCCCTGATAATCGGGATATTTTCCAAGCCGGTCAAGAGGAAGACAAGGAAGACCAAGACAAATAAGGACAAAAAAACTGAAGAGCCTGCAAAGAGCTAGAAAGAACCCTGAATCCTCGGATTCAGGGTTAATATATTTCCTGGTTTGTGAAATGCACTGTTGATATGCCTGCTGCTCCTGATTCCAGGCATTTTATGACTGACTCCCTGGAATCCAGAAAGCCGCTTGAAACAAGGGGTGTCCTGGTTTCCCTTATAATCTGTACAATCAGATGGGGTAGGACTCCAGGAAGCACAATTGAGCAGTGTGGCCTTGTTTCCTTGATTTTTTCTATGGTATAGTTCAATTTGTATTCATTGTAGACAGAGAATCTACCCATGGTGAAGATGCCCATCTCCTTGCTCTGTTCCATAAGCGCTGGCTTGGAGGTTATGATTCCGTCAATTTCAATATTCTTGGATATGAATTCAAGTCCCCAGGAATCCTTGGAATAGCCTTGGATGGCATCCAGATATATGTATATGCTTTTACCCCTATTGTGGGCCTTTTTGCAGAGCTGTCTCAAATTGAAGATATTACCAGTCATCATAAAGATGTTTTGACAATTGGATTCCAGGGCAAGGTTGAATTCATCAAGGGTATTTACCTCGGCTATTACTGGATATTCAAGCAAGCTGTTAAAAAATTGGTTCATTTGGAGCCTCCTGGATCAATTTAATTTTATTCTCACGGGAAAGTGACTTTATCCATATCTCTCTTTTCATTGCGGAGCTCTTGTCAGGATGGCCCTCGGAATAGACCATGCTGACAGGAAGTCTTGACCTTGTATACTTTGAGGCCTTTCCCTCGTTGTGCTTTTTCAACCGATTTTCCAAGCTGTCCGTGTAGCCTGTATAAAGGCTGTTGTCACTGCATTTAAGGATATATACGAAAAACAAACTAGTCATCCTTTCCATCTATTCTATCCAAAACCTTCCTGATTGTTTCGTAGGAATGGCCTTTTCTCTGCAGAAATCCCCCTATTCGTCTGAATCCTTTTTCGGTCCTGTCAGCGAGAATTGAAGAATATTTCGATCTCACAAGATCCACCAGGTCCTGAATCTCCTCATGGTATTCCTCATCAAGAGCCTGCTCCATTGATTCCTTGGATATTCCCTTTTGTGCGAGCTCATTTCTGATCCTGTAGGGTCCAAAGCTCTTGTGGGAGGTCTTGTCCCTGATATAGGCCCTGGCGAAATCCAGATCGTTCACATAACCGGCTTCCCTAAGCTGTTCAATGACAATATCCACCGTATTTCTGCTAAATTCCTTTCTTACAAGATAATCCTCAAGCTCCTTTTGGGTACGCTGTCGAAAGCTTAGATACTGATATGCCTTGGATTTTGCACTCTGAAGCTCATCCCTCGACTTGATGTTTTCAAGGAGCCCTTCATCAATCTCCATGCCTTTTTTAAGACCCAGGTCCACCTTGGTGGAGTAGAACAGGCCAAAGGCAAATTGGTTGTCTATGAAGATGTTTACCCTTTCAGGATCCCTCTGTTGGGTTATGTTTGTAATGATCATTTCATTTCCCTTCTTGAAGACTAATCTTTTTTGATGAGAATATAAAGACCTAAAATAATCAGTAGGGCAGGCCATAGTCTCATAACCTGACGGACTGTATGGGAAAACCATGGGAATACCATATTTCCAAGAAGCACAGCTCCCAGTATCATCAAGCCAATGCCCACAACTGTTCTGCTGTTGTCCTTCCGTTCAACTCCGTCTCCGTCCTCCTCATGAATGTAGCCATCGTCTTCAGGTATTACGAGACCGCATATAAGGTATGCCAGTGCAAAGGTACCAAAAGATGTCAATGCCAATATAAACCAGATCAGCCTTATTATTGTAGAGTCAATGTTTAGGTATTCACCAAGACCTCCGCATACACCGAAAATGTACTTGTCTGATCTTGATCTTCGAAGTTTTTTCATACTATTACCTCCCATTTTCTTTCTCATTCTGATAATATCAGATTTTAGGGATGAATGAAATAGGAAGCTTAAAATAATCAAGTTTGCACGGGTTTTAATTCCCTTGCAAACCCGTTTGTGGTAACATGGATAGGGGGTGATATTATGTTCGACTTGCTATCAATAGTCCTAAAATATGTGTTTGTATTTATAATCTATCTATTTATTTTCACCATAATCAGAATGATATATCTGGACATTAGAAGTGTGGATTATGGGAATTTGGAATCGGGAGCATATTTGAAGCTTCTGAACAGAATTGATTCTCTTCCATATAACCTAAGCGACAGCTATCCAGTCGAGGGAGAATTGACCCTTGGCAGGCAGAAGGACAATATAATACAAATAAAGGATCCCTATATATCAAAAAAGCATTTCAGGATAATCAAGGATGAGAATGAGTTTTTCCTGGAGGATTTGGGGAGCTCAAATGGAACCTACCTGAACGGTGAGAGGGTCCTTGATGTGGTGAGAATCGGGAAAGGTGACATGATAAAGGTTGGAGAGCTTGAGTTTATATTCATAGACGGAGCGTAGGAAGGTGATATTATGAATGAAAGATTAAATGGCAAGGCTCCCAGAAAGCTATTGTTTCTATTTGAAATTCTCTCACTGTCATTGATTTTTCTATACAGCTGGGAGGGTATCCAAACCGAGACATATGTAATAGCAGTTGGGCTTGTTCTGCTAATATACTTTTCGAATTTTTTGCTTGCCAGGATATCAAAGGGGGACAGCTACATATTTTTGATAGTATGCATGCTGATTTCCATTGGAATAATTATGATCTACAGGATAAGTCCCGACCTGGGACTTAAGCAGCTGATGTGGCTAACCTTTGGTATTGCAATGTTTTTCGCTGCTTATTTTGCAACAAGGTACATTGGCTTCTGGGAAAGATTGACGCCATTATATTTGATAGGCAGCTACGTAATGTTTGCAGCTACCCTGTTAATGGGCTCCAGAACCCACGGGGCAATAAACTGGATCAACATCGCAGGAGTTAGCGTGCAGCCTGCGGAAGTCACAAAAATAATCCTTGTGTTTCTTCTTGCAGCCTTTTACGGTGGTGATGAAAAATATAGAAGGATGAAAAATGCTGAAATGATTCTTATGATGGTTGCATATTCATTTATCGGTCTTTTGTTTCTGCAAAGGGATCTGGGTACTGCAGTGATATTTTTCGGTGTATTCACTGGACTTCAGTACATCTATTCCGAGGATAGACGTCTGATATTTGCAAATCTTGGTCTGGCAGCTGTTGGTGGTATATCAGGCTATATTCTTTTTGACCATGTTAAGGTCAGGGTGACCACATGGCTTAATCCCTGGCCCCACATTAACGACAAGGGTTATCAGATAACCCAGTCACTTTTCGCAATATCAGAAGGGGGCTTCTTTGGGACAGGTCTTGGAAGAGGAAATCCATCCTTTATACCATTGTCATACAACGACTTCATATTTTCTGCCATAAGCGAGGAGATGGGTATTTTTACTGGGATAGGAATTATAATGCTCTTTATGCTTCTTGTGTACAGAGGCTTTAAGATAGCCCTGAGACAGGATAATCAGTTCTTTAGGATAGTTGCACTAGGGATCAGCATGGTATTTGGAATCCAGGCTCTTATAATAATAGGTGGAGTGATGAAGGTCATACCTCTTACGGGCTTGACACTGCCCTTTGTTTCCTACGGAGGAACCTCAGTTGTCACAAGCTTTATCGCCCTGGGAATACTACAGGGAGCCTCTGAAAAAAGGGGAAAGGCAGGTGCTGCAAATGAATAGTGAAAGGAAAAGAATAATCACAATCCTGATAGGACTTTGTATGGGATTTGTGCTTCTAATAGGCTATTTGAGCTACTTCCAGATGTTCAGGGCACAGGCTGTAAGGGATAATGCCTACAATAAGAGACTTTGGATAAATGAGGACAATATTTTAAGGGGAGGAATAAGAGACAGGGACGGTGAGGTTCTTGTATACTCCGAGACCCGTGAGGGAGAGGCCCAAAGAATATACAGGTTTGATAATCTCTACAGCCATGTTATCGGGTACAGCCTTAAGGACTATGGGAAGTCGGGGTTGGAAAGGAAATACAATTCATACCTGGTAAATGCCAATGAAAATACCGCAATAAACGAGCTGATCAACCTGATCAATCCTTCAGGGGTGGGGAATAACCTCTCCCTGACAATAGACCATGACCTTCAGATGAGGACGAGGGACCTTATGGGTGGCAAGAAAGGGTCAGCAATTGCCATTAACCCAAAAACCGGCGAGATATTGTCAATGGTCAGTGTACCTGACTTCAGCATCGAAACCTTGAGCGAAAACTGGACCACAGTTTCCGAGAATTCTGATAGTCCGTTATTGAACAGGGGGACTCAGGGCCTATACACTCCTGGATCAATATTCAAGATACTTACGGCCATAGGCGTCATTCAGAAGGGTGTTCCGGAAGCCATATATGAGTGCACTGGAAGTACAGTGATCGATGGGTATACAATTAGGGATTTTGATGAGAGTGGGCATGGGCCATTGAATCTTGAGCAGGCCTTTGCCGTTTCCTGCAATACCTATTTTGCAGATCAGGCTGTTGCTATTGGCCACGACAACTTAAGGGAAATTGCTGAGAGCTTGCTGTTCAATCAGAAAATGGATTTTGACCTTGAAACAACCGATTCCATATTTCCGGATAAGTCCATAGGCTTGACAGACCTTGGTGCATCGGGGATTGGTCAGGGAAGGGTTCTTACAACCCCGCTGAACATGCTGATGACA
Source organism: Gudongella sp. (assembly GCA_024649995.1). Lineage (GTDB taxonomy): Bacteria > Bacillota > Clostridia > Tissierellales > Tissierellaceae > Gudongella. The sequence continues at coordinate 43,786 of JANKMX010000005.1, forward strand.
GTTTCCGCAGTGGCAAATGATGGATATATGCCCATGCCCTATATAGTGGAATCCATTCTTACTCCAGGTGGATTGACAATAGATTCCCACAGAAGTCAATCCATTAAGGTTCTGGACAATGGAGAGGCACAGGCCCTAAAAAGAATGATGAGAGAGGTAGTGGCATCGGGAACCGGGACCAATGCCGGATTAAAAGGGGTCCAGGTGGCCGGTAAGACGGGAACGGCTGAAAACTCCTCAGGGAACAATCACGCATGGTTCGTAGGCTTTGCACCACTTGAGGATCCAAAGGTTGCAGTGGTTGTTCTTTTGGAGGAGGAAGGCTCCTCAGGAGGCAGGGCTGCTGCTCCAATAGCCAGAGAGATTATCAATTTTGCCATTAATAATGTTTCAAACTGAGAAATGCTCCCAGCTGGGAGCATTTCATTAAAGAAATTTACTTTTCAGGTTGTTCCAGTACATGTCCTTGCTGAAGTTGAGCTTGTAGATCTTCTTATCGGACATTGTAAGGTCAATTGAGACTATGCTGTCATACTTGAATTCCATTCCATCATTTAGTACAAGAATGGAGTTTTCGTACCTCAATTCAGGCTTTATCTGGATAATGGCATCCCCTGGAATGATGGCACTGTTTGGAAGACTCCTGTAGGCACTTGAATTAATAGGAGCCAAGGGAGTTATCTGAAGTGATTCCAGGCTTGGATATACAATGCTTCCTCCAGCCGAGAAGTTATATGCTGTGCTCCCTGATGGGGTGGAGACTATCAAACCATCACCGCTGAATCTCTGCAAATGGTTATCGTTTATAAAAACCTCAAGGTGTACAACCTTTGAACGAACTCCCTTTATTACAATTTCATTTATACCTGTAAGGTAAAAGCACTTTTTCTTTGTACAGACCGTCGCATCCACCATGTAGATCTTTTCGACCTGGTAATCCTGAGCCTTGTATCTACGGATAAAGGAATCAATCTCATTTGGAAGAAGCTCCTGGAAGAATCCAAGATGGCCTGTATTTATTCCAACAAAAGGAATCTCAGGAAAGGCATTTCTGTGAATTGCTCTGAGGAATGCTCCGTCCCCTCCTATGCAGATATTCAGTTCTGCCTTGTCGCTGTAGGTTTCAGATGGCTCAAAGCCGTTTTTTCTTAGCTTGTATATGAGATTTTTCTTGGTTTTTCTTGATTCATAGTTTCTGTTGGAGATGATGTTTATTATTCTTTCTTCGCTCATATTCCACACCCTTTGCTTGTTGAGTATTCCAATTCATTGCTATAATTAAAAAAAGCTAATATTTCATGTAACTGCTGATATAATGATTTTAACACATCACGAAGAGTATTAAAAGATGGGGAGGACAAGATTAATGCCTAAAGAGGACGCAAACAAGCTGATATTGGTCAATAAAGCAGAAGCAAAAGGCCTGAGGGATTTTCTTAAGGAGAAGGGATTATCTGGAAGAATGATTAGAAGAGCCTTGATGAGCAAGTCCATATGCCTTGAAGGATCGGTATGCAGGGGAGATGAGATCGTTTTAGAGGGTAGGGCTGTTCATGTAGGCCTTGCTGATGAGAGGAGTGATATGAAGCCTCAGAAAATGAATCTGGATATCATATATGAGGATGTGGACCTTCTGGTTTTGAACAAGCCGCCCTACATATTGGTACATCCAACACCCAACCATCCCGATGGGACACTTTCAAATGGTGTTGCCAGCTACTTTCTGGAGGTTGGTCTCAAGAGAAAGGTTAGAATAGTCAACAGGCTGGATAGGGATACCTCTGGAATCATCATATTTCCCAAGAACTCCTTTGGCCATCAGCAGCTGGCATCCCAGATGGACCATGGTGAGGTTGAGAAGCGGTATCTGGCGATTGTACATGGTGTGATGGAAAAAGACAGTGGAGAAATAAATCTGCCCCTGGGAAATCATGAGGACGGCATCAGACAGGCAGTAAGGAGTGATGGATCGGAGGCAATAACAAGATTCAAGGTGATTGAAAGAATGGAGGACAGCACCCTGGTGGAGCTGGAGCTTCTGACAGGTAGGACTCATCAGATAAGGGTTCATCTGTCCCATCTTGGACATCCAATCATGGGAGACCATCTTTACTCCCAAAGGGAGTCACAAATAGGAAGACAGGCACTGCATTCCCATAGATTGTCTTTCCTTTCACCAAGATCCGATGAAAGGATATTATTGCAGGCGGAAATTCCTGATGATATGAAAAATCTTATAAATTTATTAAAAACATCAAAAAATTAGTGGAACTCATTGAAGTAAAGCGTAATAAGTAGTATAATATATTCAAGGAATGTTTCTGCGATGTGCGTTATTCTCATATAATTCAACCGACATATTAAATACGGGAGTCGGATGTCCGAAAGTGGATAACAAGCCCTCAATGAGGGGACGTTAGAAGTTTTTGGCTAGACACCCACCTGCACTTACGCGGGTCTGAATTAGACGAGAGGACGGCATTGCGGGAATTAATCTGAAAATAAAAACCCTTTCTCAAGGGTTTTTATTTATGTCTATTTTTACTTGTAGTAAAAGCCTTAAATGGGTTATTGTATCTGGATTGGGTATTTCTTTCTATTCCTGAAAAGATAGATGTACCTGAAGCCCATCTCCTTTAGCATCTTCTCTGTTGCCCTGTACTCATAGCCCACATGCTCGGCGACGTGGGAATCAGACCCAAAGGTAATGACATCTCCGCCCAGCTCCTTGTAAAGCTTAAGGATTGATGGCTTGGGATGAGGAACGTTCAATCGGTATCTCAGGCCACCGGTGTTAATCTCAATTCCCTTTCCCTTGTCAATAATGGTTCTGAGAATCTTTTCAATCTTATCCATGTATAGGTCATATCTCTTAATGACCTCCTCATCATCTATGTACCTGTCGATAAAGTCAATGTGACCCACAACATCGAAATTGTCATAGGACCTGACACAGTATAGCAATTCATCGTAATATCTGGATATTATTTCAGAGGAGGACAGCTCTGTGCTGCTGTAGTCATGGAATATGTCCTTGCGATTTATGGTATGGAGTGACATTATTACAAAATCAAAACCATTCTCCTCCACAAAAGCATCATACCTTGCTTCAAGTCCAGGCTGCATTCCAATTTCAACTCCTGCCAATATCTCAATCCTATCACGGTATTTGTATTTCACCTTGTTGATGTCCCTGAAGTAGTCAAGTGGTCTGAACAGAAGATCTATTTTATCTTCAGTAGCTTCAAAATCAACATGATCTGTAAAGCAGATGGTTTTAAGGTTCTTTTCAAGGGAAGTATTGACTATGGATTCCATGGTTGCCTTGGAGTCCAGGGAAAAATTACTGTGAATATGAAAATCGTACATTAATTACAACTCCTGTCTTTTTCATTTTCTTAGTTCAATGATATCCTTTATGCTGGCCTTCTGCAAGAGAGAAAACGGGAAAGCCTACTGGAAGCTTTCCTTGTACTGAAGCTGATATAGATTATAATAGAGGCCCTTGTTTCTGAGCAGGTCCTGATGGGAGCCCATTTCCTTGATCTCCCCCTGCTTCAGTACTATTATCTTATCTGAATGCTGAATTGTGGACAGCCTGTGTGCTATGGCAATGGAGGTTCTTCCCTCCACAAGCTTGTGAAGGGCGTCCTGTATCAAGAGCTCCGTCTCTGTGTCTATACTTGAGGTGGCTTCATCCAAAACCAGAATCTGTGGGTCATAGACAAGGGTTCTGGCGAATGCAAGAAGCTGTCTCTCACCTGCGGAGAGGGTAGAGCCCCTTTCCATGACAGGCTCATCATAACCCTTGGGCAATCTGGAAATGAACCTGTGCGCATTGACATATTTAGCTATTTCAATAACCTTATGATCACTGATGTCCTTGTTCAATCTGATATTGTCCCGGATATTGCCGGTAAATATGAAGACATCCTGTAGGACTACACCGATTTTCTGCCTTAAAGTATTCTTATCTATATTTTTTATGTTTACACCATCAAGAAGAATTTCCCCCTTCTGGATATCATAGAATCGTGTCAGTAGGTTTATTATGGAAGTTTTCCCAGCACCGGTAGCACCTACGATTGCAACTGATTCACCGCTGTTGATTTTGAAGCTGATATCCTTCAGAACCCAGTCCTGGTCATTATAGGCAAACCATACATTCCTGAACTCTATTTCACCCTTAAAACCTTCAATATCCATAGGCTTTTCCGGATTTTCAATCTTCATATCCGTATCCAGAATCCTGAAAATCCTTTCACTGGAGGCCATGGCCGACTGGAGGATATTGTATTTTTCTGTCAGGTCCATTATCGGGTCATAGAATTTTTGAAGGTAATTTATAAATACAAACAGAACTCCAAACTGGATGCTTCCAGAGATTACATTACCACCGCCAAAATAGACCAAAAGTGCAATCCCAAGGGACCTGATTACCTCGATTGATGGTCTGAATATTGCAAAATAGGTGATTTCCTTCTTTTGGATATTGAGGTACTCGGTATTGATCTTGTTGAAGCTTTGAAAAAACTTGTGTTCCTTCTTGAATATCTGGATGGTTCTCATGCCGGATATGTTTTCGTTCAGGCTGGCATTGATCTTGGCCAGCTGTACCCTGCTAAGTCTGTATACCTCTCTGATATACTTCCTGAAAACAATGGAAATCAAAAGTATGACCGGTATCAACGCAAATGAAACCAGAGCAAGCTGGACGTTCAATCTCAGCATTACAATCATTATTCCACTGAGCATAAAGAAATCCTTGAAAAGGTTGACCAATACATTTGTGTACATTTCATTCAAGGTCTCGGTATCGTTGGTGACCCTTGTTACCAGCCTACCTATGGGATTATTGTCAAAATATCTCACCGCAAGACTCTGCAGGTGGTTGAACAGGTCGCCTCTTATATTGAAAATGATTTTTTGGCTGGTATAGTTTAAAATATATATCTGCAGGTAGCTCAGAACGAAGGTTAAAACAATTACCGCAGCAAACAGTATCGCAATTCTGTCCAGTCCCTCAATATCACTCCTTCTGAAGGTCAGATAATCCTCCTGTGAAAGGAGTATTCCAGGGGAGCTGGTCTTATCAGCATCAACAAGATAATATCCGTCTGTTCTTTGGACAAGGGTCTTAAGAGGGTAGTTGTTCTGATTGTCATAGTCTTCCTTCAATACATAAATGTACTCACCAAGTACTACTCCATCCTGAGTGGTGGCAGCCTCCAAAGGGATTTCAATCCGGGGTCTCTTGTATCCACTGATGTGGTCATCGATGGCTATTTTGACCAGATATGGATTGAGAAGCTCCAGACCTGTTATTACTATAAGCAGGAGAATTGAGACGGTTAGTAGAATCCAGTAGGGACGGGCATACTTTAAGAGTCTTTTCATCAATTTCCAATCATAGGCTTTCCCTAGAACTTCTTCTTCATGGAGTTTGTTCATTTTCATCCTCCTCAATTCTGACCTGTTCCTCCAAAAGCTGTCGTTGATATAAATCATAATATTCGCCTTTGTTATCAAGAAGCTCCTGGTGAGTTCCTTTTTCAACTATTGAACCATCATCAAGGAATATGATTTCATCGGCACCCTTAACGGTTGAAATCCTATGGCTGATCAGAATTGTTGTAATATCCCTTGAGAAGCTCCTTATACCATGGAGTATCCTTTCCTCTGTCTGGGTATCCACCGCTGAGAGACTATCATCCAGTATTAGAACAGAGGGCTTCTTTACAATAGCTCTGGCTATACTGAGTCTTTGCTTTTGACCTCCTGATAACGTCACTCCCCTTTCACCGATTATTGTTTTGAATTTTTCGGGAAACTCCATTATGTTCTCGTAGAGCTGAGCTATTTTGCTGGCTTCCACAATTTCCGACTCATCCGGCATCTGATCATAGGCCAAGGCTATGTTTTCCTGAATTGTTTGTGAAAAGAGGAAATTGTCCTGAGGTACAAATCCAATTTCATTTCTCAAGTCATCAAGGGATACTTCTTTGATTTCATGTCCATCCACTAGAATCTCACCGCTGGAGGTGTCGAAAAGCCTTAACATAAGATTTGCAACAGTACTTTTTCCACTGCCTGTCCTTCCGGTTATTGCCAGCGTATTTCCGGCTGGGACCCTGAAGCTTACCCTTGTAAGAGCGTCATGATTTGAGTTTGGATAGGCAAAGGAGACATTTTTAAACTCAATATCCCCCTTAAGAGGAGATATTGCTATGGGGGAATCCAATTGGAGAATCTCGGACTTTTCGTTAAAAATCACGTTAAGTCTGTCCAAGGAGGCTGCACCTCTCTGGAGTACATTAATGACCATTCCAAGTGCTCTTGTTGGCCAGATGATTATACCCAAATATGAATTGAAGGCGACAAAATCCCCAAGGGATATGGAGCCGTTGATTACCTGCCGTCCACCATAGAATATTATTATGAGATAGCTTACTGAGCTTATGAGCTGAAGGAGGGGGTGGAAGCCACCATGAATCTTTACAAGATCCATGTTCTTATTGAAGTTGTTCTGATTTACACTTTCAAAGTTGTCAGACACCAGTCTTTCCTGGACAAAGGACTTAATCACCCTGATGCCTGAAAAGCTTTCCTGGGTGATGTCGGAAAGGTCTGAAAAGGCCTCCTGAACAACCTTGAACTTCCTATATATTATTTTTCCAAAACGTGTCACCAAAAGCATTATGATTGGGAGAGTGAACACAGCCGCGGCTGTCAGTCTCAGATTGGTTGTTCTTACCATCATGAAGAGAGAAAACATCAACAGAAATCCTGAATCCACAATCATTATTGTACCAGGGCCAAGGGCCATTCTAACCGCATTGATATCATTGGTGGCATGGGCCATCAGATCCCCGGTCTTGTGGGTGTTGAAATAATTGGGAGACAGGGTAAGCAAATGCGAGAAAAGCTTATTCCGAAGCTTGTACTCAATTTCTCTTGAGGTACCAATCAGGTATATTCTCCAAAAGTATCTGCCTATTCCGATAAACAGACCAGTTGCTACAATCAGAAAGGCATAGTAAAGCAATCTGTCTTTGTCCAGGCTTCCCAATTGAAGGTCATCGGTGAGCCTTCTAAGAATCTGTGGAACGATCAGCTGAACTCCATCTATTACTATAAGCCAAATTACACCTATGATGTAATATCTTTTATGTTCAAGAAAATACTCCTTTATCGTCAAAAATGATTTCATCGGAATCCTCCTTATGGGAATTGCGTTTCAAGTAACATTATACCAATTTTCATTCAAAGTTTCCTCACATTTCCAAATATGGTTTTAATTTATGAACAAAGTGAACAAACCACCAAAACAGAGGGTTGGGAATTAATTCATTCCCAATAGAAAATTTCTACCTTTCCCAAATAATGGAATTTACCTAAATGAGTATCATAAAAAGCTTCCTTAATCCACATTCAGGGGCTTTTTTTATCAAACTCTGATTATTACTTATATTTTGGGGGTAAAGTGTGTGTATAGAAAAATTACAAAGGGGAGATATAATGATGAAATTGAATAAGATCATTGAGGAAAAGAGAAAACAAATGGAAAAGGCCAAGAAAAAGGAAACTGCCAAGAATGTAGCTGTAGGTACAGCTATAGGTACTGCATTGGGTGCCGCGGCAGGGCTTTTATTTGCTCCGAAATCAGGTAAGGAAACCAGAGAAGAGATTACCACCAAGAGCAAGGAAGTAGCAGAAAATGTAAAAGTTAAGGTTGAAGAGCAGCTTGACACAACCAAGGAGCAGCTGGACAAGGTAAAGACAGATGTTGAAAAAGGCTGGGTTGAGTTGAAGGAAAAGGCCAAGAAGGACAAGGAAGTAGCAGAAGAGGCTATGGACGAGGCTGCTGAAAAGGCTGAGGATGTGGCTGAAGAGATAAAGAAAGGTGCTGAAGAAGTTAAGGATGTAGCCAAAGACACCAAGGAAGATGTCGAGAAGGAAATCAAGAAATAGCAAATCTAAGGGGGGATTTTGATGGATGTAACCTTGACACTGGCGGATTTGCTAAAGCTGGTTTTGTTTCTATTGGGCATAGGGGTTCTTGGATACTTACTCCTTATTTTGAGGAATGTCAACAAGGTTTTAGGTCAAGCTGAAGCCATGTTGGAAGCTAACGTAAATGAAATTGATACAACAATAAAGCAGCTGCCTGAAATTACCGAGAACGTGAATAAGATTACCAATGAAGCCAATAAGATGATTTCGGAGATGTCACCGGACTTGACCGGTGTTGTGAGGAATGTGAATGGAATAACCACCAAGATAGATGACATGGCAAATGTAATTGATAATACAGGTCACAAGGTTGGAGACACCGTTGACGTTCTATCGGAAACTCTGGCTGAAACTGCATTGGCTTTCCAGTTTAACGCCAAATCAGTTACATCGTACATTGAGATTATCAAGGAGATAATAGAAATTGTACGAGACAGCATCAAAAAGTACTAATAGAGCCCAATGGGCTCTATTTTCTTGTTTAAATCTCTAGGACATGTGGCAAATAACTGGTATAATAATATAAAGTATTATGCGTCCAAATTATTCAATGACAAAGTGCGGAACGGAGAATTAGATATGAAAAAGATAAAATTCATCATAAACCCTTCTTCAGGCAGACAGGCCATGGAGAGAAAAATTGACAACCTATGTAAAATGCTGCTGGATGATGGATATATAGTCGGCAAATCCTTTACAAGGAAAAAATATGATGCCATGTTTGAAGCCAGGGAAAGCTGCAAGGATGGGTTTGACCTGATTGTTGCCTGCGGAGGTGATGGAACTGTCAATGAGGTGGTCAAGGGTATTATGACCAGTGAGAATAGAGTGCCCTTGGCAATAATGGCAAGCGGAACCGTCAATGATTTTGCCAATTATCTTCAGATTCCCAGAACCTCAGAGGAATTTTTCAATATGATTAAAAAGGAAAATATAATAGAGGTGGACCTGGGAAAAGTGAATGATGATTACTTTGTAAACGTTGCAGCAGGTGGACTCTTGACGAAGGTAGGGTATCAGGTTCCCTCGGATATGAAGGCAGTTTTAGGCAGGATGGCCTATTATCTTGAAGGACTGAGAGAGCTTGTGAATCAGGGTCTTGAACCTGTTAAGGTAAAAATAACCAGCGAGGAGCATACTGGAGAAGAAGAGATCCTGTTGTTCGTTGTATCAAACAGTTCGTCAATAGGAGGCTTCAAGAGGCTGGCTCCTGAGGCAGATGTGCTTGATGGCCTTCTTGATGTGGTTCTCATAAAGAATGCTGATATTGGAGAATTGGCGAATATTTTTGTGAATGTCCTTACTGGTGAACACATCCGACACTCAAAGGTGGTTTATTATAAAACCAGAGAGGTGAGAATCGATGCTGAGGATGCCCTGGTTGTTGATGTGGACGGGGAATATGGAGGAAAGCTGCCAGCCCACTTCAAGGTTATACCAAAGGGATTGAAAATACTGGTTTAGGAGGTTTTTTATGACACAGATCATTTCAGAGCATGTGGATTCAATTGAGGAGTACCTAAGAAAGGTGGATTATATCATCAGAAAAAAGGGGAGGGTGATCCTAAGTGATTTCAATATCACCGTTCCCCAGTTTACTGCTTTGCAGATACTGATAAACAATGGTGATATGACAATAAGTGAATTGAGCCAGAAGATGGATCTTGCATGTAGCACCATAACCGATCTCATTGACAGGATGGAGAAAACAAACCTGGTCAGGAGAAGGAAGGATGAGCAGGATAAACGCGTTGTACGGGTGGAGGTGCTCCAGGAAGGTCATGATATTCTGGCAAGGGTTCTGGAAAAGAGAATAGAGTTTCTATCCGAGAAGCTAAAGGGAGTAACAGAAGAAGACAAAAGGACATTGCGTACAGCCCTTGAAAACCTTTATCTGGAGATGAAGGAAGAAATTTAACCCAAGAGGTGCTACATGAAGCTAATAAACGGTCAAATCAGATTAATTGAAAAATTCGACACTGAAAATAGGGACAGGGCCTATGTTTGCGAGCAGCTGGAAAATCCAGGTTTGGAATGCTTTGTAAAGATTCTGGATAGGAACAAGCACAATGCCTTGATTGAGGACTATATTGAAAAGATCGACTTCTACAAGAGCATCAATCACAAGGGGATTCTTTCAACAATTGATTTTGGAACGGTTAAGACTGTAGATCTAAAGGAATCTTCCAGTGGCATGTATTATGTTCTTTCAGAATATACTCCCTGGGATTCTCTTGACGTGGCAATGAGTTCATTGAATATAAATTCCCGGATCATCCTTGTCCTAAAATTGATAGAAGCCCTGGAATATTTGCATTTCAGGGGCATTTTCTATGACGTGTTGAGTCCTGAAAAAATATTCGTCAATTCTGAGGGTGACATTAGGCTACTGAATGTAACATCCATTGTACATAGTAAATTGCAGGTTGATAATCTCAAAAGAATAAGAGAATATATTGCTCCTGAGAGCAAGGAAAACAACAATGGGAACAATGCCCAAACCGATTGCTGGTCACTGGGTGTAATAGTGGGCAAATTATTCCCTGAGACAAGGTCAGAGCTACCGGCAGGGAAGCAAAACTTTATCAATGGTTTGATTAAAGATTTGATGGGCAGGAGTACAAGTCCCAGCGGAAAGCCACTGAGGGGTTATTTTGAAGCCTTAAGAAATGAATTTGGGATTGACTACACCAGAGATCTAAGAAAAGAAAGAGAAAGAATTCAATTAAACGTTTTGCCAGGAAGGAAACAAGATGATTACCACTATTATCTTTCAGGTAAATCCTTCCATGAGATATATGAAAAGGGATATTCAGGATTGATAGTTAATGGTAACGGTGGAATTGGAAAGAAGAAATATGTTCGTGAGATTTTTAGAAGAAGAGGACTTGAGGGTGGAAGGACTTATGTAATTGAAGCTGGGGAGGTAGATTACTCAAGCATAGATTACTTCAAGGTTTTCCTGGTTCAGTTGTGCGAAGCCCTTGGGATAGACTATAGGGTTGACTCTGAATCCAACGACATTAAAATCCAGTTCAATGATTCCTTTGAACAGTTCAGATTGGACCAATTGGATTCAAAGCTGAAGCTTTTCAATTGCATAACTGAAGATTTGATTAAGCTTTCAAAGAGAGAAACAATCTATTTGGGATTGATCAATATACACAACGCTGACTTGGAAATTTTCAATCTTTTTGATTTCATAATTACAAAGTCAAAGGGCAAGAGAATATTTTTTGTGTTTTCAATTCAAAAAAGCAAGCTGACTGATGCTCGCAAGATGATAGTAATAAACCAATGGCAAAAAAATGGTCTATTTGAGGAGGTTCACCTTGAGAACCTCTCAAAGCTGGAGGCTGAAGAATATATTCATGCAATACTTGGAAACGAAAATGTTCCTTACGAATTTTCAGATGCTTTATACAATGAAACCCTTGGTAATCCTCGCTATATTCGGGTTCTGATCAAGCATTTCATTGACAATGGAATTATCCGTATTGATGAAAGTGGTCTTTGGACTACAACAACTGATGACTATAGAAGTTTCTATGACTCTGCAACCTTAAAAAAGACCATAGTAAGACAGATTAAATCCCTGAGCGCCAAGGAATTGAAGGTTTTGAAACTTCTGTCCTGCTTTAAATACCAGGCTGATATGACTGACTTCATGGAAATTTTGGGGATGGAGAGTCTGGAGTTTAGAGAGTTGCTCCTGGAGCTTGCAAATAAAGGTATAACGAGAATTGACATGCAAACTGAGAGGTCGATTTCATTTGTGGAAGGAGATTTCAAAAGACAGATTTACAGCGACCTGCCGGAAGAGGAGAGAGGGGAGCTTCATGGTAGAATCGCTGATGTTTTGTTGTCTAGAAGAGATGATAACCAGGTCATTAACTTCGATTCATTGATACATCATTTAAGTGAGTCCAGGCAGCTGGATAGGATGCTGAGGATTGTAATGCAAAGGCTCCATAAGGAAAAAAATAGATATAATGAAAACTCTGTCAATATTCTCGAAGCATGCTATAAGAGTTTAAGGGGGAAGGATCATCCATCCATATTGATGATATTAAAGTATCTGACGGAAGCTCTTTTGGCTCAAAGAAGATATTCGGAAGGAATGGATTATGGAAGAACATATGTTGATGAAGCACAAAGGAGGGGCGACTCAGAGCATAAAATACATGCTGAGCTTATTCAACTTGAGTTTATGATTCGCGTTGGAGATTACAACGATGCATTTGAAATGATATCTGAGTATGAATCCATTGTTACTCTGGATGGAAATGAGGAGTACAGGATTAACCTCTATAAGCTCAAGTCAATCATTTTCCAGATTCTGGATAGACTTGAAGAATCACAGGATGCCATAGACAAAGCCCTGCAACTATCCCAGGAATTCCATATACATGAGCATGATGGTGATCTATACAATCTTCAGGGTATAGGCAATTATCTTGTTGGGGATCATGAAAAAGCCTTGAAAAGCTATCACGAGTCAATAGAGACCTATGTTCTGTCAGAGAGAGATTTTGACAGGATAAAGCCCTTGAATAATATTGGGAATCTATACAATGAAATCATTGGAGATCCTCAAGTAGCACTTGACTACTATTTCCAATGTCTAAGGGTTTCCGATGAAAATGGCCTGTCCTCATTTCAGACAATTACATTGACCAATATCTGTGATGTATATCTGACCCTAGGCTCATATGATAATGCAAGAAGCTACATTGACAAGACCATAGAGCTATCCCACCTTAATGGAGACAGGATAAATGAGTTTCATGGGAATGTCTACAGGGGTGCTCTGGAGCTTTCCTTGCAGAACATGGAAGCTGCAACTGAAATATTTCTCAGGGTAAGGGAGTTTAACAAGGAGGAGCCAATCGTTGAAAAGGAAGTGATAGTCCATTATCTTGATTTCCTGGGACGTTTCTACATGGAGCTGGGGGACTATACTCTGGGTAAAATGTTCAGTAGAAATACGATGTATAAGGCAAAGGATTTCAATCCCAAGCTATTCTTCAGATCAAAGGCAAGAATCATTACCATAGATTCAATAATGAACCAGAAAATCGACAGGAGTCAAATAGAGGCTTTGTTTAAAGAGCAGGGTATAAATGCAAATGAATATGAAATAGCATCTTTTTTAATTGAAATGATGCATATCTGCCTTCATATACCAGATAAGTCAAGCTATGACTTCTTAAAAAGTCTGTTTCTGAAGATAGGGTCACAAGGAGCAAGGGAGCTTTATCGCAATGACTTTGAAATCATGAATATACTGGAAGATGGCAATAGCCAATATCTTGAAGATGTAATTGGGATATTGGAAAAGGGCAATAAGAAATTTTCTCAGTCCATATGCAGGTACTACGCATATGTGGGTGAAATGCTATATAGGGATGGTGACTACAAAAGAGCAGCAAAATACCTAATAAGATCCATGGACTTGGTTCAGACCAAAATTAATCAGATAGGCATTGGTGGATATAGGGATAAGATATTGGCAAACTACAATATTCCAAGGATAAATAAAACACTGGATGAAATATTCAAAAGAGAGTTCAATATTTTTGCCGAGAAATCTAACCCAATGGAAATACAAGCCAGCTTGGTTGGAAGATACATATCCTTGCTGGACTACGCTCAGTATAATCAGCTGTTTCTTGATGATGAAGGTAAAGACCTGCCAGATACAGTTGAAGGAGTATTATCCAGAATGACTGATGACTACAGATTCAATCTGGAAATCATACTCAAATATCTTCATCGTGAAACTGGAGCGAAGGATTCATTTATTAACATTTTCAAACTTGAAGAGATTGAAAATGATCAAAGGCTTATCAGAATGGGTGTGGGAGAATTTGAGATGAGCCAGTTTGTAGATAACAGCTTACGGTCAGGTGGCACGGTGCTTTTCAATCGAGACCTGGATATTCTATCAATGGATATAAGCAAAGAATACTTTGACAGGAGGCTAAGTGGACTTATTGGAGTACCCATAATGGAACCTGCTGGTAATGATATTAAATTTGAAAGAAGGTCATCCAACAGGAAAGGCAAGGTGTTGGGGTATGTATACCTCCAGACTGACAGCGCAATAAACAGATTTGACCAGGAAAGGCTTCTATTGTCAATCAGCATGGCAAAATTGATTTATCTTAATCTGGAGAATAGGAAGCTTCATAGAAGAGCCAATTATGACAGGTTGACCAATGTGCTGAGTCGTGAAACCATTGAGAGTGAGCTTGAGGAGATAATTGAGGTTTATAATGGAACTGAAAGTGAGTTTTCAGTGCTTATGATGGACATTGACAGGTTCAAGGATATTAACGATACCTATGGTCATCAGAAGGGAGACCAGATTTTAGGCAGAATTGGTGAGATTTTAAATGAAAGCACAAGATCCAGCGATCGTGTCGGAAGATATGGAGGAGAGGAATTTTTGGTTCTGCTTGAAAATATTTCAATCGATGATACAGTATCCGTTGCAGAGGAGATTAGACGTTCAGTTTATGAGGATAGAAGATTTGCCATTGATAGAAAGGTTACCTTAAGTATTGGAATAGCACATTATCCTTATCATGGAACCTCAAAGGAGGAGCTAATTTACAAGGCGGATCAGGCACTGTATTTTGCCAAGGAAATGCTTGGGAGGAATAAAGTAGCTGTTTGGAATAACGATATGGAGAAAATCGAGAACATCAGCTCAGTGGGAAACAAGGTTACTATGGAGGTTTTTGGGAGAAGTCAGAATAGTATTGTATCCCTGATGGATATAGCCGTACTTTCCAGATCACTTGAAACAATAGATAAAAAGCTATTTCGTTTTTTGGGGGCCATCAATGAGAGTATTGACGCTGACTTAAGCTCTATATTGATTATTGATGACGGAGTTGTTATAAACCAGTTCACTAGAGAGGGAGTAGCTAGCGGCTGGAGTGATAACAAGAAAATAGCTGAAGGTATGATAGGTAAAATTCTTGAGACAAGGGAATCCTCATTATCTGTTAACTGGGCTGGTGCGGTGTACAATATGGGTACAGTAGATATAGCATCACTCAAATCCATAATAATGACTCCTGTTATGGTAGGTGATTCCATCAAGGCGATGGTTTATTGTGAAGCCAGCTTAAGGAACAAGGATTTCACATCTGCAGACGTCATGGCAGTGGAAGTTTTAAGTGGAGTATTTTCCGTAAATTTAGTATAATAAATATATTGCGACTAAGATTTCACCAAATAGTCGCTCAAGGAGGGATAGGATGGCAACTACAATAAAGGATGTTGCAAAGCTTGCAAAGGTTTCCATATCTACGGTTTCAAGAGTAATAAACGACTCGAAGCCTGTTAGTCCAGAAGCAAGGAGAAGGGTGCTTAAGGCAATTGAAGATTTGGGATATAAGCCAAATGAGGTGGCAAGAAGCCTGGTCACCAAGAAATCGAACCTCATAGGAATAATTGTGGATGACATCGGAAGCTCATATGTAGCCCAGATAATCCGTGGGGTTGAAGAAGTGGGAAGGATGTACAATTATGACATCCTGTTGTGTAGCAGCTATGGGGACAAGGAAGCGGAAATGAGGTTTGTGCAGCTACTTATGCAAAAACAGGTGGCTGGAATAATCATGGTTTCAGAAATACTCAATGCTGAAGTTCTGACGTATTTGGACATGTCAAAGATCCCTTTCATTTATCTGAACAAGTATTACAATGTACTGGAAAGTCCGACTGTTGCAATAAATAACAGAGAGGCTAGCGACAAGGTCATGAAGCATCTCATCGATGAAGGTCACAGGAGGATAGCATATGTGACACAGGAAAAGGATATGGAGCTGACCATAGAGAAACAGAAGATCGAGGCCTACAGAGAGTGGATGTCTTCAATAGAAGAAGCACCATTGGTATTTGAGGTGGACGGCCACAACATATCAGATGGCTATGATTTAGGCGAGAAAATCAAAGATCAGCTTCTTGATGGTAGAATAACAGCAGTTTACTGCTGCGAGGACGAGATTGCCCTTGGATTGATAAATTATTTCTATGATCATGGCATCAGAGTCCCTGAGGACATTTCTGTCGTGGGATATGGGGACATAAGTCTTGCTTCCTACTATAGACCAAAACTTACAACAATTAAGGAGCCATATTATGACATTGGAGCTGTTTCCATAAGAAGAATCCTCAAGGTGCTTCAGGGTGAAAAAATTGAAGAGCAGACATTGGTTTTGCCGGTGCAGCTTATAGAACGGGATAGCACTTCAAAACCAAAAAATATTTGATACTTTTTCGCAATATGATATAATTAGATCAATAAATAGAGAAGTGGGGATAATATGTGTAAGACATTATTGCTTCACAAATTTCAAAAACCAAGCCACAGATTATTCTGTGGCTTTTTTTGTGCCACTTTATCTAGATAGTATAGCCCAGTGGGAGGAGGATTTAGATGAACAAAGTAATATTGGATGGTAATAGTCTGACATTGGAGGATTTCATAAGGATTGTAAGAGGTGGCTTCAGGGTTGAGTTATCGGAAGAGGCCATGAAGAGGGTAGAAAAGGCAAGAAATCTTGTAGATAGGTTTGTTGAGGAGGAAAAGGTTGTCTATGGTATAACCACAGGATTCGGCAAGTTCAGTGACGTTGTAATCAGTTCAGAGGAAACTAAGGCACTTCAGAGAAATCTTATCATAAGTCATTCATGTGGAGTAGGAAACCCTTTACACGAAGAGGCGGCCAAGGGAATAATGGTTTTGAGAATAAATGCTTTGGCAAAGGGATTTTCGGGGATTAGACCTTCAACCCTTAACACTCTGGTGCAAATGGTGAACAAGGATGTAAATCCGATAATACCAGAGAAGGGATCCCTAGGTGCAAGTGGTGATTTGGCTCCTTTGGCCCACATGGTATTGGTAATGCTTGGTGAAGGTGAGGCATACTACAATGGCCAGAGAATGCCAGGTGCAAAAGCCATGGAAATGGCAGGCATAGAGACGGTAGAGCTTACATCAAAGGAAGGACTTGCTCTGATCAATGGAACCCAGGTAATGACATCAATTGGTGCATTGGCAATATACGATGCAATTATGCTTTCAAAAACAGCAGACATAGCAGCTTCACTTACAATTGAGGCGCTAAACGGAATTACTGATGCATTTGACCCTAAGGTGCACCATGCAAGAGGTCATATGGGGCAAATAAACTCTGCTGACAACCTACTGAGGATACTCAAGGGGAGCAGCATGACCACAAGACAGGGAGATATGAGGGTACAGGATCCCTATTCATTGAGATGTACACCACAGATTCACGGTGCAACCAAGGATGCCCTTGAATTCATCAAATCAAAAGTAGAGATTGAAATGAATGCAGCCACCGACAATCCCTTGATATTTACTGAAGAGGAAGAGGTAATATCAGGAGGAAACTTCCATGGGCAGCCAATGGCATTGCCTTTTGACTTTATGGGTATTGCCATTGCTGAACTTGCAAACATATCCGAAAGAAGGCTGGAGAGACTTGTAAACCCTGCACTTAGCAATGGGCTACCGGCTTTCCTCACCAAAAAGGGTGGGGTAAACTCAGGCTTTATGATAGTTCAATATTCAGCTGCGGCACTGGTTTCAGAAAATAAGGTATTGGCACATCCTGCAAGCGTTGATTCAATACCTTCATCGGCTAACCAGGAGGATCATGTTTCAATGGGTACCATTGGAGCGAGAAAAGCAAGGGAAATCCTTGAAAATACAAAGAAGGTAATTGCCATGGAACTCATGGGTGCCTGCCAGGCAATCGATATCAGAGGGAATAGTGGACTTGGAATGGGAACAGGTGAGGCTTACAAGGTCATTAGAGATAGGATTGCTACCTTGGAAAATGACAGGATAATGTACACCGATATAAATATGGCAGAAGATATTGTCCAGTCCTGGGAGATAGTATCCCAGGTGGAAAACAAGGTCGGGGAACTTGTATAAACCCGCGTATTACAACTTGCTAGTGGATATATTTCACTTATATTGTCTAAGTGCAAAGTATAATGTATAATGTATAGATACAAAGAAAAAGACTTTTAGCATATGCTAAAAGTCTTTTTGAAGGTTGGGGAAAGTGAATGATTAACGAGTTCATAAAAGCATCGTCATTGATATTCATGGCTGAAATGGGAGACAAGACCCAGATAATTGCCATGACATTTGCTACTCAGTACATGGTTGGCCATGTGCTATCAGGAGTTGCCCTGGGGGTTTTGGCCAATCATGGCATAGCAATCATTCTTGGTGCTTTAATAGGATATATGATAACTGGAGATGTGGTCAACCTCATAGCTGGTGCCTTGTTTATATTCTTTGGTTGGAATGCATTAAGGATTGAGGAGTCAGGTGAAGTTGCAAGCAAGGTGAGGCTTCATCCCATATGGGCAGTGGCTTTGGCATTTTTTGTCGGTGAGCTTGGAGACAAAACACAGCTAACAGCTATGGCACTATCTGCAGAATCAGAAATTCCTGCCATTGTCCTGGCAGGAACAACCGCTGGAATGGTAGCTACAAGTGGACTGGGAATATTTGTTGGATCCCGGATTGGTGGAAAAATACCTGAAATTGGACTTAAAATAGCCTCTTCAATTGTGTTTTTGGGATTTGGAATGACAAAGCTTTTTGATGCCATAAACTACTATCTTGAAAGCTCCATGGCAATACTTGCAATATTTTCAATCATTGTCATAGTCGAAGTCATGCTAATACGAAAGGCTGTCGCAACAGGCAGAGAAAAACCAGAGAAGCTTGGAGTTAAGAAAGCAGCAGAGAAATTGCATCAGATGACCATAAGGATAAACGAAGAGCTAGACAGTGTTTGCCTGGGTGAGGAGAGCTGTGGTACATGTGCAGGTGCTGGCTGTCTTCTTGGATACATAAGGATCATTCTTAGCAACGCCAGAAGGGATAGGGACTATTTTGTGGAATCAGACATTCATTTGGAGGAGCTGTTAATAAGAGACTACGAAAAGGACAGGATAGAGGATGCACTGCTTTTGACTCTGCAGGAGCTTGAAGACTATGGATGGACTGATGAGCCGGAATTCATCATGACCAAGGTCAGGGAGTCCTTGGAGATTCTTGTATTTGAAAGAAGGATATGGAACACAAAGTCATTGGAGGCATATGCTAAGGAAGTATTAGGCATTGATTATCCTTTGGGCAAAAGACTTATGCACATACTGCAAAGGGAGGCTGCAAATGAAAAGAAAGACAATTAAGGTTATGTTGGCGGATGCTCAATTACTGTGCCTTCATGGGTTAAAGCATATTCTGGATGCTCAGGATTTTATCAAGGTTGTGGCAAGTGCCAGCAATCAACTGGAGATTCTTGATAGAGGATTGGCTACAGACCCTGACATATTGATTATGGACCCCCAGCAAAAAGACAATGATGGATTCGAAACCATAAGGCTCTTGAAGGAAAGAGGATTTAAAGGCAAGATAATATTACTTCTTGAAAACATATGCAATGAAAGATACATGGAAGCTTCGAAAATAAATATTGAAGGGTATGTCCTTAAGACTGCCTCCCCTGAAAAGCTTATGTACTCCATAAAGGAGGTAAACAGGGGAATGCAGTATGTAGACGAAGAGGTGAAAAAAGAGCTTCAGTACTCAGATGAGTGTTTGAAAATATCCAGGATTGAGAATGAAAAGGTTGACTCTCTATCCCAAAGGGAATATGACATACTTAAGCTGGTTGCATCCGGCCTAAGCAACAAGTCCATTGCAGAGCAGCTTTTCATAAGTGAGAAAACCGTGAAGAATCATCTTACTCAGATTTTCAGAAAGCTTGAGGTCAGTGACAGGGTACAGGCTACATTGTTTGCGATTCGTTCAGGGATAAGATAGGTGCATGCAAGACAGCTATACTATAGAAGAATACGTTAGTGCAAATTCCTTGAAGGCTTCTCCCAACGGAGAAAGCTTTCTTTTTTTATGGAAGACAAGATAGAATTTTCTATCCAGATCAAGCTGGTCAATTCTAAAAACATTTCCATGGACCAGCTTCTTGCCCGTTTGGTCAAACACATCCTTATATGAAAGAAATGATGATCCCGTACCCAGAGATATCATCTTCTTGATTGTTTCCGTATCTGCAACAATTGCAGATACCCTTAGCTGATCGAGACGTATTCCCTTATGCTGTAGTGCATCCTTGAGTACCTTTCCTGTGCCAGAGCCTTCTTCCCTAAGGATAAGGGATTGGCTTTCAATGGCTCCGATATCAAGACTGCTCATTTCCTTTCTATCTGAATATACGTCATGGGGAGTCACAAAAACAAGAGAGTCATCCATGACTCCTTGGTATTCAAGATTTGGATCCTCGAATACAGCACCAACAAAACCGAAATCAATATATCCATTCAGTATATTCTGGACCACCTTGCTGGAATCAACGTCTATTATTGAAAAAGTGACCATCGGATGCTGCTTCCTGAAACCGTATATCAACTGAGGCAGCAGATGCCTTCTGGGTACAGAGCTGCTTGCTATTTCAAGTCTTCCTTCGATTTTTCCCTTGTGTTCCTCGATTTGATACTTCATGGAATCGTAGAGATTGATTATATCAATGGAGTGCCTATAGACTATATCACCTGCCTCAGTGGTGGTGACGCCCTTGGACATTCTATTCAGTAGTACTGCATCCAATTCCTTTTCAATGGACTGCACATGGTTGGTAACAGTAGGCTGAGTCAGGAACAATTTTTCAGCAGCCTTTGAAAAGCTACCCAGCTTTGAAACCTCAATAAAGGTCTTCAATTGTCTAATATCCATCCATTTCAACTCCCTTCATATGTTAATTGTATAATATTTGAAAAACGCTTAAATATCAACCTTTAATTAAATTGTGCAGAAAACGAAAAAAATCTATAAAAACGTATTGACTTTTAATTAGAAACCCTGTATAGTTAGTATTTGTTGAGCGAAACTCAGTCAAGACAGCCTAGTAAAAAGTAATGAAAAACATTCAAAACACCATTGACAAATTAGACTGGTTTTGCTACAATAATCTAGTCACCTCAAATCAGAGGAGGCAATGAACCTAGATAACTAAACAGCAGTGAGAA
>JANKMX010000060.1:0-672 GCA_024649995.1 Gudongella sp.
AGTCTATTTTGAGTCAGGAGAACCGTCCCCAGCGACTCATCAGGCGGATATATTTTAATGAGGCTCCAATGGAGCCCCTAATAATCCTTAGGATATTCACAAGGCCGTACTTCCTTATCATCTTCGTATTTCTGTTTAGGGCAAGGTTGATATAAAGGTATGTCCTAAGCAGCTCCATGTAATAGGACCTAAGGGACATTTTTGAGGGCATTATCATAACCTGCCCAAAGCTCCACCTATGATAATCCTCCACCCTGTACAGCAGTCTGTCCTTGTACTTTTCGAACATGGGCAGACCTGGAAATGGTGTAAGGGGATTGATGGTTGATATTTCCGGAGCCAGTTCCCTGATATACCTTCTGAAGGTCCTGAAGTCCTGCCTGGTCCAATCAGGGTGGGCCATAAAGGATGCCCAAACATCAATACCCATATCATTTAGAAGCCTTGCAGCCTCCCGGTTCTCATCCGTTGTTGACTTTTTCCTGTACTTGCCAAGCTCCCCATCATCAAAGGTTTCATATCCAACCAGAAGGGCCTTGAGACCAAGGGATGCCATCTTCCTGACCTTATCCCTGTATCTCAGAATTCCGTGGACTGATCCATATGCTATGTAGTTCTTGTCAATTTCATTCTCCTGAATGAAGCTTATTAGGTGGTCCACCTTACCGTCAT
>JANKMX010000060.1:682-16518 GCA_024649995.1 Gudongella sp.
CATCTGAAAAAAGGTCATTGTCGATAAACATGACCGTGGGCTCCATGATTGAAAGAAGGTCCTCCTGCCATATTTCCTCCGGAATCATCTCCTCCCTGGCTCCCTCTATCCTCCAGCGAAGGCAGAAGTCGCAGGTTTTCCCGCAGCCAAGTCCAAGCTCCATTATAGCAGCTGGTCTGTAGCCAAAGTAGGAATAGTGGCTTCTATACCTGCTTGTTGACTCACGGTCGGGAAGGAGGTATTCATTTCTACCCTGTACCCCTGTGTCAAAATATGATAGGTCTCTTGACAAGACTCCATCCAACGCTTCAATCGGCCCCTCTTCCATTTGACCAATCAGCTCAAGAATATTCTTCCTTGTGGAGAACTTGAATATATGGTCTATCCCTTCATCAAAAAAGCTCTCAGGATCCAGCAGGGTTTGGGTTCCTCCCACCATTGTAATTATGTTTTGGTTAAAATCCTTGCAGATTCTGGCAATCGAAATCACCCTGTCAACATCTATGCATAGGCTTGTAATTCCAACAACATGTGGCGAAAAATCCCTTAGCTCACCTGTCAGGTCCTCCTGAATCATCATATCCAGTATTCTTAGCTCATGGTCCTTCTTTAGGACCCCATATATCATCTCAAGACCAAGGGGCTCTGAAAACATGAAGCTTCCAAGTGTTATTGCCTGCTTGATTCTCGGGGGTCTTACCAATAGTATTCTCATTTTGTCCTCCCTTAGAATATGTTTGGGGTTATTCTGTTCCTTATCTGGTGTCTGTAGTAAAGGTTTACCATGCCATAGAACAGATACCTGAAGGGTTGTTTAAGGAATTCCCTCTTCAGGATATTCCTTCTGAATATGGATCTGATGGTAAATAGGGATTCATAGAGCTCCCAATAGCTTTCGGTCAGCTCCTGGGCTGTCATGTTTGCGGGGGTGTGGACCGCTGCAGTTCCATCATAGGAGTATATGTCCTTATTCTCCAGTCTTCCTGCGGCCTCCATGTCCCTGAAAAATGATGTCCCTGGAAAAGGGGTCAGGATGTAGAACCTTGGCACGGAAATCCTGTTCTCTTCAATGAAATCCTTGGTCCTTCCAATGGATTCCAGGGTATCCCCTTCCCCTCCAACCACCATTTCAGTTGATACGTCTATGCCATGTCTTCTTATGTTTCCAATAAGTTTTGTATATTCCTCGGGTCTGGCCCAGCCCTTGTTCATGGCAACCAGGCTTTCCCTGCTAATGCTTTCCAGTCCAAAGCTAAGAGTGGTACACCCGCTCTCAGCAAGGTCTTTGAGCAGGTCATCCTCACTGCCTATCCTTATGTCACATTGGCTCATCCACTCCAGCTTCATCTCTCTAAGGATGTCCAAGAGCTCCTTGAGATAGTCCCTATCGGAGAAGATGTTGTCATCAAGAAGAAGAACCTTCCTGAAGCCAAGGTCCCTGACCTGCTGTAGGTCCCTTCTAACCTCTCCCACCGGCTTTTTGACATAGCTGCCCTTGTAGAGGCAGGCCACAGAGCAGAAGCTACAGGTGTTGGGGCATCCCCTTCCCGCCTGGACCGGCAGAAAGTCCCCGATGCTCTTGTCCACAATCAGGTCAAACCTGGGCTTTGGGGTTGAAAACCAGGACTCCCCAAGGGGCTCCTTGTAATGAGGCTTAAGCGTTCCCAACTCAAAATCCTCAATAAGCTCTTTCCATACCAGCTCAGCATCTCCCTCAACAAGGGAGTCGCAGTGCTTCATGGCCTCCTGGGGCATGATGCTGGCCATGTAGCCACCCATTACTACGGTCTTGCCCCTGTTCCGGAACTCCTTGGCAAGGTCAATGGATCGGATAACCCCATGTCCCATGGTGCTTATTCCAATGAGGTCAGCATCCGTATCCAAGGGAACGTCCTCGATTATCTCAAAAATGATCTCCACTTCCCAGTCAGAGGGGGTCATGGCTGCAAGAAGAGGTAGTGAAAGACCCACGAAATAAAGCTTTCTCTTCTTTATGGGCTCTCCATTTTTGTCATATGGACTTGGCTGTATCAAAAGAAGCTTCTTCATCAGTATCCCCTCACGATTTTCTTAATATACTGGAGACTTACCATCTGGCTTCCCTTAAGCATTCTTAGGTTAGCCCCAATCCCGTATTTCTTGACTAATCTGATCATATTTGCAGGTCTTGTAACAACCCTGTAGTAGCTCATGAGCAGTTGGAAATAGAACATTCTTATGCCCATCTTTTCAGGCTTCAGAACCACATGAGCCATATCAAACACATGGTGCTGAGATGGCTCATAGAGGATCCTATCCCTGTACTCATCGAATATGGCAGTCCCAGGCAGGGGTGTCAATGGCTGCAGGTTGACGAAGGTGACTCTCATTCTTCTCAGCCACCCAGTCAGTTCCCGAAAGTCTTCCCTGGAGAAATCCAAAGGTATTATCATCGTTGCATAAAGTTCTATTCCAAACTCTCTCAGTATTTCAATTGCCCTTTCATTAACAATTCTGGTGGTCTTCTTATTATAGTCGGAAAGATCCTTTTCCCTTATGGATTCAATCCCAACTATTACTGCCTGAAGGCCCACATCCCTTAAACTTTCAATAACATCCCGGTTTTGGGCTATGAAGTCAGCCCTTCCATATACCAGATACCTCTTGTCTATATTCCTCTCCTTCAGAAGTCTGGCAAACTCCAAAAGCTTTTCCCTTCCATAGAGAAAATCATCATCCACTATATAGACCTCTTCCTCGGGAATTGCCATAAGCTCATCAGCCACTGCCTCCATTGTTCTTGAATGATATTTTCCACCTGTGATTTCCCTGCAAAAGCAAAACCTGCAGCTGTAGGGGCACCCATAGGAGGTCTTTACCAAGGCACAAGGATTGTGGAACATATAGTAATAGCTGCTTCGATACCTGTCCACGCTCCTCCTGTCAGGCGGGATTAGATTGAAGTCTAGCTCTTCCCTAGAGATTGATCGTATCTCTTCTCTTATTTCATCAAGGCCCTTCCCCTTCAGCATCCCCCTGAGGGCAGCTGCAAATGCCTTGACTCCGTTCCTGCCAAAGACCAGGTCAAGCTGGTTGCCCGAGTAATCCTCGGGAACAACCTCCGCATGAACACCTCCCACACCTGTTATTGTTGGAGGCAGGATTGACTTCACCTCCCCCGCCATGTCACCAATCGTTCCCACATGGGTTATGTAGCCTGTGAAAAGGACCATGTGGGGTCTTTTCTCTAGAATTATGCTCCTGAAGGATCTCTTTTCAAGGATCATATCCACAATTTCAACCTCACATCTTTCATTTATGTCCTCTGGTATGTTTGAAACCAGGTACTCAAGCTCAAGGGGCTCGCAAATCATCACATGCTTTAGACCTATGGTCTCCCCATGGGGCTTTGGCCTTACCAATAGTATTCTCATCACAGCCTCCTCAATGTGTAGACGGCGATTGTTGGCATGTAGAAGCTCTCCCTTATTACATGTCTGTTTTCCACAGTAAACACTCCCTCTACCATATCTCTGAATTCCCTATCGGATGGGTAGCCTGCCGGACCGGTTGTTAGCTTGACCAGGGACAGGGCTAGCTTGTCATAGGTGGTATTGCCGCTGGCAAAGGCGATGATGAGCTTGCCGCCTGGTTTAAGTCTATCCGCTATACGGGTTATCACCTTCCCCTTGTTCCTGTAGTAGGGCAGGGAATGAGTGCAGCTGATCAGGTCGTAATCTTCATTTAGCTCGTTCAGATCTTCGGCGTCCATAAGAACATGCCTGGAATCCGGGTTGGTCCTCTTTGAAACCTGAAGCATACCCTCAGAGAGGTCCACCCCAGTTATGGCCATCTCTCTCAGATCCTGCCGCACAGACCGGATCAGCTCCCCTGGACCGCAGCCCAGGTCAAGAAGGCTCCGCGCACCTTCCATCCATTCCTTCCTGATGATGTCCTTTACATATTCTCTTGTTGGCTTAAGGGATTTTTTCTGGACCCAGAGTCTGTCATATCTATTTGCCCAGAAATCCCAAATGTTTTTATCCATATGATTACCTCATCAAAATATATTTTAATATCCGCTTTGAAAAGAGAAGCTTTAGGTGGCTCAGGTAGAACATTCCATAGAACACAGCCTTTGGAAGTCTGGATGGCAGAACAAGGTGGAGAAAATCAAACCTCTCAGACCTGACACTTGTAAGCTTACTCTCATATCTCCCAAATTCCTCACTTCCTGGAAGAGGGGTAAATATTGAAATCGTGTAAAGGTCCAGTCTGTTCCTGACTATGAATCTCCATAGCCTTAGGAATTCCCCCAATCCATAATCCGGATGCACCATGAAAAGGGCTGTCAATTGAATGTTATTTTCCCTAAGCAAGCGGATGGCCTCTTCATATAAATTCCCATCAAGCTTTTTGTTGTAGTCCAGAAGCTCCTTCCTGTCGGGAGTTTCAAAGCCAATTATCACCTCAGAAAGTCCGGCATCACGCAGATTCTTTAGAAGCTCGCTTTCCCTGGCCACAAAATCAGCCCTCAGATAGGCTATTATGCTCCCCTTGAAGCGTACATCCCTGGACGCTTCTATAAACTCCATAGCATCCCTCCTGTCCACAAGGAGTACATCGTCAACAATCCAGTAATTCTCAGCACCAATGCTATCCATTTCCTCAAACATCCTAGAGAAATCAGGCCTGACATAGGTATTACCATTGAGACTTCTGCAATAGCAGTAGCTACACCCATAGGGACATCCCCTTCCTCCCTTGATAAGGGCAATCCCCTTCCTGTCAACATATCGCGTCCTATATTCATGCTTATGGAAAAGGCCTCTGGATGGGAGTATCTCTTCAGGGCTGTTTAATCTGGTCTCATCTCCCAACTCCCAGCTGCCGTCCGCATTCCTTGTATGGACTCCATGAAGTCCTTGGACCTTTTCGCCTCTCTTGAGACGGACCACCAGGTCCCTAAAGGCTCCGAAATCCTGGGAATGAAAGATGAAATCTATGGAATCTCTCATGAACTTCTGGCTGTTCAGCTGCACATGGACACCTGAAACCATAACAAGTATATTCCTGTCCCGACTCTTCCACCAGAGGGACCTCTTGATCATCTCCTCTTCTGCCACATTATAGCCTGTAAGGATTACCATGGTGGGTTGGTCTACTACTGGGGGCTCCAAATCAAATAGGGGGTCCAGAACCCTGTTTTCAATCCCCATTGAGTCCAGAGCCGACTTTATATACATTAGCTCAAGTGGTTCGGTGACAATAGGCTCAAAGTGTGAGAATAGAGTCTTTTTCCTAACCTTTTCAAGATAGATCAGCATGGTATTCCTCCTTGAAAACCCTATGGATGGTTGGATAGGACCTGTATGAAAACATTGGGAGCAGCCTCGTTAGCATCCACCTTAGAGCAGGGTTGTGATGATGGATGAAAAGGTATCTTTCCCTCTCCTGACACCCAATCTTAAGCTTGCTCTCCTCAGAAGTCTGACCAAAGTCTATTTCTCTAACACCTTCATCAATCCCAAGCCTGACTATCCAAAGAAGCATATTGTAATACAGGTCAAACTCCTCCACATCCTCCCTTCTGAAGCCGCAGAAAAGAAATCTAAGCCTGTCATCATGCTTCTTTGTTTGAACAAATGCCAGAAGCCTGCCTTCCTTTGACCTGAACTCATATATGTCCCCATGGTATTCCCTGAAAAATTCAAGGGGCAGAATCTCCAGGGGATGGTCTGATCTTCCAACCACCTCCCTGTAGAGTCCATAATGGTCTTCAGTAAACTCTCCCTTTCTTATCAGAAGGTCTTCTCCCTTATCCAGCGCCATTTTTATCCTTCTTCTGTACGGACTCCTCAGTGAATGGAGATATTCCGAAAAGGAGTCAAAACGGTTTCTAAACACAAAGGTGGAAAGTGTCTTTGCT
Organism: Gudongella sp.; assembly: GCA_024649995.1. Lineage (GTDB taxonomy): Bacteria > Bacillota > Clostridia > Tissierellales > Tissierellaceae > Gudongella. The sequence goes on from JANKMX010000060.1 coordinate 6,591, forward strand.
GGCACAGAAAAGGGTTTGTTTCCATTAAGTACCACCCAAAGACCCCTTTGTCTTCCAAGAAAGTCTTCAACATGGGCTTCAATGCCAAGGTAGCCTGGATCCGCTACTGATATTGGGAGGCCCACTACATTTGCATCTATCTTCAGGGGCAATCTTCCCCAGAGGTTCAGCAGATCCATCCTGAGCCTGTATGTGACAATGAAGGTCCCTTTTTCAACATGGTAGCCTTGATTGCAGGGATTGACCCTTTCCAGAAGTGACAGGAGGTCCAGGCTCTCCTTCTGCAGGTTCAAATCTTTTCTCCTGTTGAATTCAAGAATTTCCACTAAACCAGCTCCTTTACATATGCTGCAAAGGTCTTGGATATTCCATCGGACCATTTATCTCCCAGGGCCCTTGATCTTGGATTGTCCTTTAGGACCCAGCCGGACTCAAAATTCTTGAATCTTCCTTCCGTAAGCTCCTGGCAATGGTCAAAAAGGGCCAGGATGGCTCCCTTGCCCTGTTCTCTCTGGATAACTCCAATCTCAACAATCTTGAAGGTTTCTATGTTTTTCGATTTTAGCCTTGCCTTAAGGACAGTCCTCAAACCTATACCAGATTTTGAATCCATTATCTGATGAAAATCAGGATACCAAAGCATAAATCCCACATCCACCCCATCTCTCTGTACAAAGAGCAGGTTTTCTGGCTTCAGGAGAAACCTGAAGTCTCTGAATAGCTCCAAATCCTCCTCCGGGACCCTTCTGTAGTAGAAGAGATGGTCTCTGAAGGCATCGTTGTTGATTCTAGTGTATGTGGCTGCCTCCTCCCTGAGCCTTGAAAAATCAACAGGACGGACTTTGTATCTTTCCTTTAGCCTCCTCTTCATTCTGGCAGGAACAAGAGGCCCCAGACTATCCATATCCTTCATGTATGTTGCCATTTCAATCCTGTCAAAACCGTGTTCTTCAAAATACCTATGTATGTGAGGCGGGTTGTGGGCCATTCCAAAGCTTTGGGACCTGTGGTAACCCTCAAGCAGATATCCCAGACCGTAGTTTACATGGATATTTAGGGATGCACAGATTTTATTACAGCCATACTCCTTGGATAAAAGGTTTGCCTGGTCCATAATCAAATCAAAAGCTTCAAAATCAAGCTCCGGGGATTCAAAGAAGGCTATCTGAAGATAGTCTGACATCCTGTCCACATGGGCAAGCACAGCTGCAATTATTATCTTCTCCCCATCCATTACCATTAGGGGATGGGCCTTAACCGCCTTTGATAGCTGAGAACTTTCAAAGAGTATCCCCTCCAGAAGACCTGACATGGAATCCCTCTTCAGAGGCTTTTTTCTGTACTGGCTACTGTAGAAGTCCATATACTTCCTCTTAAGTTTTTTTGTATCTGCATGTAAAAGTCTTTTCATGTCACACCTCATTTCTCTCCCGTTTATTATACCATAGCATATTTGCCATTTCCCATTACAATGATGTAACCTCTTACTATTTGGTGTATAATCTAGCTATGAATAATGATGCTGGAGGTAAGGATGGATACAAATGTAATTTTTGAGGATGAGGATATACTTGTTGTTGAAAAGCCACCGGGAATGCCATGCCAGAGTGACAAGACCGGAGATTTGGACCTTATGACTGCTCTTGACAGGGATTATCTTGGCCTTGTTCACAGGCTTGACCGACCTGTTGGCGGGGTTATGGTCTATGCAAGGAAGGAAAGCTCCAACACCTGGCTGTCCAATGCAATCAGGGACAGGGCCTTTCACAAGGAATACCTTGCCGTTGTACTTGGAAGGCCGCTGGAGGAAAAGGGTGAGATGGTGGACCATCTTAAAAAGCTTAGGACGGTTAATATGAGCAAGGTGGTCCCGGAGGATGTCAGTGGTTCAAAAAAGGCAGCACTGGAGTACAAACTTCTTCAGTCTGTGGAAACAGAAGAGCACGGAATCTTGAGCCTTCTTCACATTGTGCTACTGACGGGAAGACACCATCAGATAAGGGTCCAGCTGTCAAATGCAGGGCTGCCCTTATGGGGAGATACCAAGTACAATAAGGAATTTACAGACCGTAAGACTTGGACCCAGGTATCACTTTGGTCACATAGGATCAAGTTCAGACACCCCGGGGGAAGAAAGGTCTCCTACCATTCCCTGCCTGAGGACGCCTACCCCTGGAATCTTTTTATAATGCCTGAAATTAGATGATGTGGAGGGATTAAGGATGAAGAAAATATATCATACAGACAGGTTGATGCTCAAGATACTCAGACCCAAGGATGCTGGGCTTGTACTTGATTACATCAGCAGAAACAAGGATTTTCTCAAGGAGTGGGAAACAGACAGGCCGGATGACTACCATACCCTCAATCATCAGAAAGGTCTCCTGAAAAGGGACTACAGAAGATTCAAGGATGGACAGATGCTGAGGCTGTGGATATTCAAGAAGGATGACCCAAATAAGGTTATAGGTACCATTGCCCTTGATAATATAATAAGGGGACCATTTCTCTCATGTTTTCTTGGCTATAGGCTTGACAGGGACAATATCAACCGAGGCTACACGACTGAAGCCCTTGGTGAGCTTATCCGAATTGCCTTTGAGGAAATGGGCCTTCACAGGCTGGAGGCCAATATCATGCCAAGGAATTCCAGGTCCCTTAAGGTGGTTGAGAAGCTGGGCTTTGAAAATGAAGGAACTTCCAGGGATTATCTGAAAATAAACGGAAAATGGGAGGACCACATACATATGGTCCTCCTGAACAAAGATATTTAGTTGCTTTTTAGAGGTCCAGAATCAGATCTTCAAGCCTCCTCTTTGGAACGTGGTGTAACCCCTTCTCATCCCTCCAGTACTTGATGTCACCATCTGGACCAAGGTCCTCAAGTACAACCTCTTCCTTGGGCTTACCCAGGGCTATCACAAGAAGTATTTCATACCTGTCCGGAACCTGAAGCTTCTTCTTCAGGTTTTCCTTATTGAAGCCCCCGAACATACAGCCCCCAAGCCCTTTTTCCGTAGCTCCCAGCAGTATGCTCTGACAGGCTATTCCATGATTCCAGTATATGTTGCTGCCAATTTCCTTGTCGGCAACCATAACAAGGTAGGCTGATGGCCTTTCCTCCTCAACCGGACCATCCCAATCCCTAAGATATGCTGCCCATTTCAGCTCCTCGAATATCATCTGGTTTTTCTCAAGCGTATTGGATATTATGTACTTGAGCTGCTGCAGGTTTGCTCCTGTTGAAGACAACCTGGCCAGTTCAATAAGCTCCAGCAGAGTCTCCCTGCTGATTCTTTCCTCCCCATGGAATCTACGGTAGGTTCTGTTCTTTAGTACCAAATCCTTCAACATCTTACCCCTTCCTTTCATATTAATTTTTCTATCTCAGCTTCACTCCAGATTGTTATTCTTCAGGCGATACCTGATCAAATATGGCATTACCCCTATTGCCGCAAGTAAATAGCCAAAATACATGGCAGCGTGAACCAAAAGACTGGGAGCAATATCGCTGATCCATTGGTTGAAGAATATGGGTAGGACAATAATTACAGAAACCACCAGTCTGTATACAAACCTGAACTCATGGATGGCTCCACAGTTGAAGCATATGATAGGCTTATAGCCCGCCCATATTGATTTCTGAACTGACTTGTACCTGAACTGTGTACCGCAGTTTATGCATTTTTGAACCTTCATATGGATTCACCTCCAGCTTGATACATAAAAGTTTAATCCATCTATACTAAGATACTACCCATTTATATCCATTTGCAACATAAAGGGTCTACTTGTAAGCAAATCTTTGGATATGGTGGCTTGATAGAGATCCATGAAAATATTTATTTGTTATTGATGCTCAATTAGAGGTAGAATTAAAGTGAGAAGTATATTTATAGGGAGGCGGAGATAAATGGTCAGGATTGATGATTCAGCAAGGGTGATTGGAAAAGCAAGACTTGGTAAGGGCTCCTACATAGCACAGGGTACAATAGTAAGATCAGAAAACGACTCAGTTATACTTGGTAACAAGACCTGGGCCCTTGAAAATTCAGTACTTATTGGTACGGAAGCCTATCCGCTAAAGGTGGGGAGCAAGACCGTATTTGGGCACAAGTGCATTGTGGTTGGAGCTGAGATTGGAGATCTGTGCGAAATTGGAAACGGGACCACCTTTCTGCCTGGTTCAAAGATAGGCAATATGTGCATTTTCGGTGAAGGTACACTGATTCCGAAAGGAGTTGAAATACCTGATGAGTCCATTGTTTTAGGCAGACCTGGACGTATAATCAGAAAGCTTACTGATGACGACAGGTCCATGATCAGAAGGATGCGGGGAGGGGACATTTACATATCACCCTTTGAGGAAAATATTGTGGATAATGATAGCAAGGAGAGTGAAATAATGGGCAAGCTTTATACAGTGAATGGCAAATATCCTCAGGTTTCAGATTCAGCATACATATTTGATACGGCAGAGATTAATGGAGACGTAAAGATAGGTGATGGTTCTATTATTTCCTCAGGAGTCAGGATCATCGGTAACACTCACGGACCTGTAATAATTGGGGACAATGTCCAGATCCTTGAAAACACCGTTCTTCATCTTCTTCCAGACAACCAGCTGATCATAGAGGATGATGTTACCATAGGCCCTGGCTGTATCATTCATGGGACAACCATCGGCAGAGCTAGTGTGGTTGAATCAGGAGCCATTGTATGTGACTACAGTAAATTAGGTGCAAACACACTGGTAAAGTCAGGCTCACTTGTTAAGCAAAGGAGTGAATTCGGTGACAATGAAATCCTTGAGGGTTTTCCGGCTAAAAGCATTGGAAAAAACGAATCAGAACTGAAGAGACCGGACTGGGCTATTAAGTTATAGGTCTATTCCATTATTAAAGGGTCAGTATGGAATTTTTCCGTACTGACCCTTTTTTTATGACAGGCTGAGTATCTTTCTTGCCTCATCGGTTGTTGCAATTGGTCTTCCAACTGCCTTGGCTATGTCTACCACCCTTTGGACAAGCATCTTGTTTGTGGCAGGAACTCCCTTCTCAAACTCTATCGTGTCCTCAAGGCCTGTTCTTACGTGACCTCCAAGAGCTATTGCCATGGTAATCATCTGAACCTGAGATCTTCCGATTCCCGATACAGTCCAGGTTGATCCCTTTGGAAGGCTTTCAACGAGGAACATAAGGTTTCTTGGGGTTCCCGGGATTGAGCCCTTGACATCCATTACCAGGTTGAAATGAAGAGGCCCCTTTAGGATTCCCTTCTTCTCAAGGAATAGTGCATTTGAAAGCATTGCAGTGTCAAATATCTCAATTTCAGGCTTTATGTTGTTATCCAGCATCTTCTGAGCCAGCTCCTTTATCAGGTCTGGTGAATTGGCATTCACACTGGATGGAAAATTCGATGACCCGGTTGCAAGGCTTGCCATTTCAACGTTGAGATCAAGCATCTGTCCTCTCCAGTCAATGGTGTTCTCCCCTCCACGGGCGCCTGTTGAGAGCTGCTTTATGATGTCAATTTTCTCTTCATTCATCTTGTTTACAACTTGCTCAAACAGGTCACGTCTGCTGGTAGGCATACCCTTTTCATCTCTCACATGGATATGGGCAACAGCTGCTCCAAGGTCTGCACAATCCTTTGCATCCTTTACTATCTCATCCACAGTGACTGGCGTGCTTTCATTGAGCTCCTTGGTTGGAACATTTCCAGTAAGTGCTATGGTTACTATAAGTTTTTCCATTATAATCCCCCTTCCGAAGTTTAAAGACTTTCGCAGACTTTCTTGATTCCCTTTTCCATTTTCTCATAAAGGGAATCAACCTCTTCCCTGCTTATGTTTATAGGCGGTGCAATTAGAACATGGTCTCCTTTTCCATTTGCTGATCCTCCACCTGGATAAAGTACAAGTCCTTCCTCCATGCAGGCCTTATTTATCTTAGCATTCATCTTCATTGAAGGGTCGAATGGCTCCTTTGTTTCCTTGTCCTGAACAAACTCCATTCCTATCATTAGGCCCTTTCCTCTTATGTCTCCAACGATTGGATACTTGTATAGGTCCTGCATCTTTTCAATCAGGTACTCACCTTGGGCTGCACCATTCTGAATGAATTCCTCCCTTTCGATTATTTCCATAACCTTAAGGGCAATGCCACATGATAGAGGATTTGAAGCATAGGTGTGACCATGGATAAAGTTTCCTGAGCCATCCACCATTATTGCATCAAATACCTTGTCATTACATACTGCCGCTCCCATTGGAGTGTATCCACTGCTAAGCCCCTTTGCAACAGCGATAATGTCCGGTGAAGCATCAAAAAGCTTAGATGCCATGGTCTCTCCGGTTCTTCCAGAGCCTGCCATTACCTCGTCCATTATAAAGAGGATGTCGTACTTGTCACAGATCTCCCTTACCATATCAAAATAGATCTTCTCAGGATGAGCTCCAGGTGCTGCCGAGCCCACCACTGGCTCAGTTATGAAGGCTGCAACATTCTGTGCCCCCTGTCTCAATATTTCAATTTCCAGCTCCTGTGCTGCCTTTACACTTGTCTCATAAAGGGTCTCCGCTCCCCACGGATTTCTGTAGTGGTAGAACTGCTCAATCTTAGGAAAATTAGCAAGCATTGGGTCATAGACCTTTCTCCTTCCGATTGTACCTGTCATTGAAAGCGATCCCAAGGTGGCTCCATGGTAGGAGTTCCACTTTGATATGATCTTCCACTTGCTTGACTGGACTCCATCCCTTTCAACATAGTATTGTCTTGCCATTTTCATTGCAGTTTCAGTAGCCTCCGAGCCACCTGATACGAAGTATACATGGTCAAGTCCTTCCGGACACCAGCTGGCAACCTTCTCTGCACAATCCTCGATAACATCCACGGTCCATCTTGACAGGTGGGTGAAGGCAATTCTTTCAGTCTGCTCCTTGGCAAATTCTGCAACCTCCTTGTTGCCATGTCCAATATTTGCCACCGCAGAGCCTGAACAGCCGTCTATGTACTCCTTGCCGTCCTCTCCGTAAAGGTAGATTCCCTCTCCCCTTTCAATCCTAGGATAATGCCAGTTCTGATTTCTATAGAACACATGATTTTTAGGCGCTTTGTTTAAACTCATAGTTAGTCCCCTTTCTAATAACAATTATTTATATTTGCTCTGAAATTGGCCTTGTCTTCTCAAAATTATCCGCATTGAAGGTCTCATAGTCAAAGGTTCCCTCAAGCTTTGATACAACAGCTGAAACAACCAAGTCTCCAAAGGAGTTTGTGGCGGTGTGTATCTGGTCAACTATTCTGTATATTCCAGCCACAAGCGCAATTGCCTCTAGTGGAAGTCCCATGCTCTCCAGCAGGGTTATGCTTATTACAAGCCCTATCTGAGGTACTGCTGCTGCACCAACTGCCAGCAAGGTTGCCTGAAGAACAAGCATGGCCTGCATTCCGATTGAAAGGTCCATACCATAAAGCTGGCTGGCGAACACCACTATAAGTCCGAAGTATATGCAGGTTCCGTTCATGTTCATTGTAGCTCCAAGGGGAAGTACAAAGCTGGCATTCTCATCAGGTACACCGATTTTCTTTGCTGCCTTCATGGACAGTGGAAGGGCCGCTGAGGATGTACATGTGCTGAAGGCAACAAGCCAAGGTTCAAATGCCTTCCTGAAAAATCTGATCGGGCTCACCTTAACAACTCCAGCCAACAGAATCAGCATAAGCACAAGTATTGTGTGTGTTATTGCCGATAGGTAATCTGCAAAGATGAATTTTGCAATAGGTCCAAATATCTCAACACCAAATTGGGCTGTGGCATTGGCCATAAGTCCAAATACTCCATAAGGTGTGAATCTTACAACTATGTCGATAATCTTGAACATTGTCTCAGAAAGAATGTTTACAAGCTCTGTAACAGGCTTTGCTCTTTCTCCCAGCATAACAAGGGCTATCCCTGTGAATATTGCAAATGATATTATATGTAGCATTGTTCCGTTAGCCATTGATGCTATTGGGTTTTGTGGGAAGAAGTCAAGAATTACATCGTAAAATCCTGGCAGCTCCTTGATTTCCACAGCGGCAGCGGACACAGAGCCCAGATCTATACCTGCTCCTGGCTTAATTATGTTTGCAATAAGCAAACCGATTGACACAGAAAACGCTGAAGTCAAAAGGAACAGACCAATTGTCCTTACACCGATGTTTCTCAGTCTCTTTATGTCCCCAAGGTTTATTACTCCACTGGTTATGGAGAAGAATACCAGGGGTACGATTACCATTCTAATAAGTCTTATGAAAAGGTTTCCAAGGAACACAAAGAATTCCATCATCTTTGCTATGGTAGGATTGTCAGGCCCTCCCATGGAGCTTAAAACAACCCCTACACCGATACCCAGGAATAATCCAAGGAATATCTTATGATACAGCTTCCACGTGAACTTTTTTTTCATACTACGCCTCCTTTTGATTCGAGGCCTCATTCTTCCGTCATTAAGACCTCGTATTTCTCTACAACCTTCTTTATGGCCACAATTATTGCCTTCTGGGCAGACCCGTGATACCTGGTCTTGATCTCATCAAACAGACTCTCCAGGTCATCCTCCTTTAGGTTGAATCCTACAATGATATCCCGAAGGAACTCTGCGGCAATGTCTGTCAAAAGCGTTACTGAAGCATTTTCGATAATTCCGGTTTCCATATTAATTATCAACCCAACATCCAGTGACTTGTAAACACTTTCTGATGGTATTCCTGTTGGCAGCTTGGAAAAGCTACTTACATAGATTGTCTTTTTAGGATATTTCATGGTATCACACTCCATTTTTTTTATTCTATTATCTCACAAGCACCTCCCCATTAACAATATTGAGTGTCTCCATGGTGATTTTTCAAAAAAAAACAGCCCAAAAATAGTTATTACTATTTAGAGCTGGATTTTACCTGATTATGGCTTCACGGAAAGTGAAACCCTCATGGCAAAGCAACATTCACTGTTTATTTAATTTTCTTACACTTTACTATACCATAGCTTGTTTATGGTGGCAATAAAAAGTTTGTTAAATTTTTTTTAATCTTTTTGTTACTTGAATTTATAAAGATTGAGACCAATTTCCTGGTTGAATTCCCTGTCAAGCTCTCCCTCGATGGACTCTATGATGATTTCTCCCGTGGCACTGATGATCCCCCTTGAAAAGTGGCCTCCCTGTACCTTGTATTCACTGTCTCCAAGTGTTGCATGAAGATGAAGGTAAGTTTCTCCATCCATTGTTGATATGTTTCCAATAAGGGATGTGATTTCATAATCCCCCTTAAGGTCAATTGAATGGTAGACCTTCTCCTTTGTTTCAAAAAGTCCAATGGTAGCCTCTCCAACAGCTCCAATACCCTTTACCCATCCAAGCTTGATATCCTGCTGACTACAAAATTCCTTAAGAGTTTCCACAATTTCCTCTCCCCTGTCCAGTCTAAGGATATACTTGTTCCTGAATTTAGCAAATTCCATAAGATCACACCTTTCAAAATCAACATTATCTCTCTATGTAATAGGCTGCAAGGGACAATACAAGGTTTGCAATTGCAAGAAACAGAAATATCAGGTCCAGGGCAAAATCGCTGTTCTTGACCTTTTCGGAAGTCTCTCCCCCGTACATGGTTTCACTGAATTTGGCGGCCAGAAATTTATCCGATCTCCCTCCAATGCCCATTGGGCTGGCACTGCCGCCTATCCAACGAAAGGCGAAAAATGTTCCAAATACCACAAACCATATAAAGAAGAAACTCTCACTGATTACAAAGCCTCTTCTGTATAAGAAGTATAGCTCGATAATCATTGCCGGAACTAAAATCTTAAGGGTTCTCTTGTGCTCTTTTTTCATCCTTTCACTCCTCGTATAATATGTTTAGAGCTACTTTTTTAGTAATCAAAA
>JANKMX010000061.1 GCA_024649995.1 Gudongella sp.
GGTTGTGTTTGCAGGGTCTGATGATGATCTTAGAGAGGCTTTCAGACGGATGGGAAGATTTGTTGAATCATTGGATGTAAGCCCATAGGTATTCATAAGGGAGCAGAATTCTGCTCCCCTTCATTTGCACTATCTTTGGACACGGCCTGAGCCATCTCCCCCCATAAGGGCATTAACCTCCCCTACGCTCACCAGATTGAAGTCTCCTGGTATTGTGTGCTTCAAGGCCGAAGCAGCCACTGCAAACTCCAGGGCCTCCTGGATAGGCTTTCCTGTAATCATCCCGTATATGAGCCCGCTTGCAAAGGAATCTCCCCCACCTACACGGTCTACGATATGTAGGTCATATTTTTTTGAAATATAGGATTTTTCCCCGTCATATATGGTTGCAGACCAGCCGTTATCAGATGCTGAATGGCTCTCCCTTAGGGTGGATGCAACATATTTGAATCCGAACCTTTCCATCAGCTCTTTGGCAACCTGTTCGTATGCCATGTGGTCTATCCTTCCCGAATCCACATCCGTACCTGTGGCCTTTATTCCAAACACCTTCTCTGCATCCTCCTCATTGCCTATGCATACGTCCACATACTCCATAAGCCCTGACATGACCTGGTTTGCCTTTTGGGAGGTCCAGAGCTTCTTCCGGAAGTTGAGATCCACCGATACCGTCAGTCCCATTTCATTAGCTATTTTGCAGGCCTCAAGAGTCAATGCTGCCGCCCTGTCACCCAGGGCAGGCGTTATCCCCGTGAAATGGAACCAGTCGGCCCCACTGAAAATTCTCTCCCAATTGAAGTCTGATGGATCAGCCTGTGAAATGGAGGAGCACTTTCTATCATAGATCACCTTTGACGGCCTCTGGGAAGCACCGCTTTCCAGAAAATAAATACCCAGTCTGTCACCGCCTTTTGCAATATGGTCAGTGACAACCCCATACCTTCTCAGGGAGTTGATTGCACTCTGACCGATTTCATTGTCAGGCACCTTTGTTACAAAGCTGGCTTCCAGGCCGTAGTTGGCTAAGGACACACACACATTGGCCTCTCCGCCCCCGTAATTCACATCAAAGCTGCTTGATTGGACAAACCTGTTGAAGCCAGGTGTTGAAAGCCTTAACATTATTTCGCCCAAGGTAACTACCTTTTTCATCATGAATTCCCCCTATTTGTTTCTGGCTGCCTTTATTCTCTTGACAAATTCAACTGCAGTCTCTGTCACCTTCCCATAATCACCAGTCTTTGCACCTGTTGTAAGCTCTCCTCCCACACCCACGGCAAAGCACCCGTTTCTGATCCATTGGTCAACATTATGGAGGCTCACTCCTCCGGTGGGCATCAAGGAAGCCTGTGGAAGAGGACCCTTGATGGCCTTTATGTAGTCCGGCCCAACTGCGCTGCCGGGAAATACCTTGATCACGTCGGCTCCTGCCTCCATTGCCTTTATCATTTCCGTTATTGTCATGCAGCCAGGCATATATGGAATCTGGTATCTGTTGCAAAGCCTTGCAGTATCCACATCAAGGCCAGGACTTACAATATACTCAGCCCCAGCAAGTATGGCTATCCTGGCAGTTTCACTGTCCAGAACTGTTCCGGCCCCTATAATCAGCTCTTCCTTGGGTATTGAACTCCTCAATTCCTCTATAGCCCTGGCAGCTCCCGGTACTGTAAATGTAATTTCGATTGCGGGTATTCCTCCAGCTATGCATGCCCTGGCTGTATTTTCTGCTATTTCACGGTTTTCAGCCCTTACCACTGCTACAATTCCAGCCTCCCATATTCTGGTCAGGGTATTGATTTTTTGAATCATCCTAATCACCTACCATTATTATTTTTATTCAGTTAATCAACCATCATTTCACTATGATTCTATCAATCTATCTCACATTAATCAATTGAATTCCCACCCAATATGTTGGAATATTGACATTGACCTAAAAAAAAACAGCTCCGGAATAGAAAACTCCGGAACTGATCCTTATCCATGCTGGAATCCATATGTAGGTGAATTGAATTCTTCAATCCATGTGGCAGTATTGCCAAACTTTGATTCCCGGTCATGAATGCATTATGTAGGAGGATTTTCTAGTTTCCCAGGCCAACACTTATTTTTAGTGCCTGGTCCACCTTTCTCATCATATCCTCATCAAACTTACCAATTTTTTCTCTAAGTCTTTTCTTGTCAATGGTCCTTATCTGTTCCATCAGTACCACCGAATCCTTTGGAAGACCAAAATCCTGTGCTGTTATTTCAACGTGGGTGGGAAGTCTGGCCTTATTGATTTGAGAGGTGATGGCGGCTATTATGATGGTGGGACTGTACTTGTTCCCAACATCATTCTGTATTACAAGAATCGGCCGTACACCACCCTGCTCAGAACCAATAACCGGGCTCAGGTCGGCATAATATATGTCTCCTCTCTTCACTATCATGGCTTTTCATGCTCCAGTGAAGATTCATATCCCATCAAGTCAGAGATGTCTTCCTCAAGACCCATTTCAGCGAGGGTTATGTTCAATTGGTTTACCTCGAGATACCCTCTCATAAACTCTCGGTATTTTTTGCAGTGGAACTCGCTGTGATTGCAAAGTGCAACCACCTTGTCAAAAAGCTCCAAACTATCTTCTACAACCATAGGGAGACTGTTGTCTCTTTCGCTCATTCGGTTAACCCCCCCTTTCATGTGTACTTAGAGAAATATCAGTATATTTTAATTATATCTCTATAACAAAAACCATGTCAATGATTCATTGGCTATCCCAGTAAATAATCAAGGGTCTTAATGACCTTTCCCTCTTTCTTGTAAACCCTTGGAAGTCTTCTGCCCATCATGCATATTACTTCGTAGTTTACTGTTCCAAGCTTTTCAGCCACCTGATCTACCGTTGGATAATCTCCAAGGCCTTCTCCAAAGAAAACAACCTCGTCGCCTATATCCACATTTGGAATATCGGTTACATCCAACATAAGCTGGTCCATGCATATCTTGCCGGCAACAGGAGCCATACCTCCGCCTACGTAGGCTTCCGCCTTCCCTGTGAGCATTCTGGTATAGCCATCTGCATAACCTATTGGCACAGTTGCAATCCTTGACTCCCTTGGTGCCTTGTATAGATGACCGTAGCTTATGCCCGTTCCCTCAGGCACTGTCTTTATGTTTGAAACCACAGCCTTAAGGGTCATTGCAGGCTTAAGCTCAATTCTTGACTTGTCCACCTCTTCTGATGGATAGTAGCCATATAGCATTATACCCGGCCTTACCATGTCAAGATTATATTCAGGAAGGTCAATTATTGCAGCTGAGTTTGAAACATGCTTGATGGGAGGATTAAAGCCTCTCTTTTCAAGCTCCTGCAGGGTCCAGGTATACTTCCTGTACTGTTCCCTCGTAACGGTCTTGTCCAATTCATCCGCCTTGGCAAAGTGTGTAAAAATACCTTCCACATCTATGTTATCAAGATCCTTGAGTCTTAGGATCTCCTCCACAGATTCCTCTGTTGGCTGAAAACCCAGTCTACCCATACCACTGTCTATCTTTATGTGAAGCTTTGCGGTCTTGCCCATCTCACCTGCAGCATCTGAAAGGGCTTTTGCATCCTCATACCTGTAAATTGCCTGAGTAAGGTCATAGGCTGCAACCTCCTTCATATGCTCACCTGGAGTATAGTTAAGTATAAGTATCGGAAGGTCAAGTCCGGCCCTTCTCAGCTCTATTCCTTCATTCAAGAGGGATACTGCAACCCTTTCCGCCCCCAGCTCCCTGTACATCCTGCCCAATTCAACCGATCCATGCCCATAGCCATTTGCCTTGATGACGGGCATGACAATTGTGCCTTCCTTCACTATCTTCTGGATTTCCCTAAAGTTATGGGAAAGGTTATCCAGATTTATCTCCACATACGTGGGTCTTACATCATAGAATTTATCCATGGGTACCTCCTTGTGTTATTTGTTGTGCTTATACCTATGTCCAGTCTATTCAACAATCAGATTGACCGCTCTGGGAAGATTCTCAACTATATCGGTTGCTATCATTCCATATTCTCCCTTTTCCTCCTTGGCCATATCCCCGGCAAGTCCGTGAACATAGACTGCCATTACAGCTGCCTGGAAGGGATCCCCAACCTGTGCAAGGAAGGTCCCGGTTATCCCTGAAAGAATATCTCCGCTTCCTGCTGTTGCCATGCCAGGATTACCTGATCTGTTTACATATATCCTATCCCCGTCGGTTACGATGGTGTTGTGACCCTTAAGGACCGTAACAACCCCATAGGCCTTGGCAAACTCTCTTGCTGCACCTTCCCTATCGTTTTGAACTTCAGCCGTTGACATTTTAAGAAGTCTCCCCATTTCTCCGGGGTGTGGCGTAATTACCGTCTTACCTTTTCTATGCCTTATAATTGTAGGATTATCAGATAGATTGTTTAGTCCGTCTGCATCCAGAACAATTGGATTTTCAAAGTTTAGGAGGCAGTCCTCAATATTTGCCTTCTGCTTGTGTCCAAGGCCATAGCCCGGTCCAAGCACAAGTGAGTTCAGGCCATCCTGAGCCTTTCTGTAGGCGTATATGTCACTGGCTTCCCTTACCATTACCTCAATGACCTTTAGACCGAAGTCCCTTGCAAGCTCAGGCTCCAGTATTGCATGCACAAGGCCGGCTCCACTTCTAAGGGCACCATAGGTTGCAAGATATACGGCTCCCAGCATCCCTTGGCTTCCCCCTATTACTCCAATTCTTCCAAAGTCTCCCTTATGGGTATCCAATGGTCTTTTAGGCAGCCTGAACTCCATGTTGTCAGGTACCTGATATTTTTTGGTGGTTTCCCCAACTGCAATTGACATACTGTATTCCTCCTCATTTGAAATTGATATATCAATATAACTGATTCCTTCCATATCCATAAAGCTTCTTAATTTTTCACTGTAGCCGAGATAGGGTCTTCCCCCTGACTCGTGCATTATCCAAATATCCTTCCAGCTGATCCTGCCGATGCCGGTTCCCAAAACCTTGGATACAGCCTCCTTTGCCGAATATAGTCCGGCAACCGTACCCACAGCATGATTTTTGGATTCCAGATATTCAATCTCGGAATCGCAGAAGAGCCTTCTGTAGAAGCTGTCTCTTTTTGATTCAATCAGCTTTTCAATTCTCTTGTTGGACACAATGTCCACACCTGTCTTGATACCCATAAAATCATCCTTAAAATAGATTGTTTTCTTCTCCTATAATAACACAATACAGATACAATTCTCAATTCACAATGAAAAGATTAAGATTTAACCAGGACATGGGTAACACTTTTGGTGGTTAGTTGTTAGTGGAAAGTGGAAAGCGAAAGGAAAATCATGATGACCGAGCGAACATATGGAAAATCGGAAAGATTTTTCCACTCGAAGTGAGGCATCTGACTTTCCAAGTGTATACAAATAACTGATAGAAAAATGGAAAAACAAAATATCTTAATGGGATCTAGAATTGTTCTATCTTTCATCCACTCTCAGGTATTTGACCGCAGTTCTCGATTCAAGTCCGAAAAAAATCATCAGCTCGTTTTTTCCATTGATTCCTATGCCGCTTCGCTTGGAGGAATCAAAGCATTCCAAAATCCTCGCTGGATTTTTCAGTCGTTCTTTCATATGAACTGCTTGTCAAAGTACCATTCGAGTGTAAATTATCTTGTCATAATTGCCCAACAATAGAAATATCAGAAATCTTCGGTTCCTAGATATTTCATTGAGAGGAAATGTCTCGTGAACTAAAAAATCTCCCGAGGTTCAATTTCTGCTTCGGGAGATTCTATCTCTTATTTTATTTTCCTGCTGCCAGGCTTTACAATTGGCAATCCAGCCTTGCAGAGAGGACACTCATCCTTGTCATAGGTATCAATATGCAGCTTGCCGGCTGCATATATGGGGTAATCCAGATCACCTGAGCTCCTGTCAATCAGGGCGGCGATTCCAACAACCTCTCCACCGTACTCCTCCACAACCTTGATTGCCTCATAGGAGGACTTCCCTGTGGTTACGACATCCTCGGCGATAAGTACCTTCTGACCCTTTTCTATGAAGAATCCCCTTTTCAGCTTCATCTCCCCCTCGTCCCTTTCAGTGAAGAAGGCAGGCTTTTCGAGCTGTCTTCCAAGCTCATAGGCAACGATTATTCCACCCATTGCAGGACCTACAACCACATCAACCTGGAGATCCTTGACCCTTTCGACTATAAGCTCCACTGCCTTTTCCGCCTTGTCCGGATACTGCAAAAGCTTTGCGCACTGAACATACCTGTTACTGTGTCTTCCGGAGGACAGAAGAAAATGTCCCTCCAGAAGTGCTTCAGATTCCTTCAACAAATCAATAATCATAATCTACCTCCCGATGATTCCTCTTATCTCTTCCAGGTCTTCCAATCCTTCACTATCCATATATTTCTCTATACCCATTATTATATCCAGACAAATATCCGGCTTTCTGAAGTTTGCACTTCCAACCTGTACAAGGCTTGCTCCAGCCATGATGTATTCAATCGCGTCCTCCCAGCTCATGATTCCACCTATGCCTATTATTGGAACATCCACAGCCTGGGAAACCTCATAAACCATCCTGAGTGCAATGGGTTTGATGGCCGGTCCTGAAAGTCCTGCAGTTATGTTGTTGAAGACCGGTCTCCGTGTTCTGATGTCAATCGCCAGGGCATTGAAGGTGTTTACAAGAGAAAGGGCGTCCGCTCCTGCTTCCACACAGGCAAGAGCCATTTCCACTATGTTCTCTGCATTTGGTGATAGCTTCACGACCAAGGGCTTATTGGTTACGGCCCTTACTGCCTCAACAACAATGGATGCCGGTGTGCATTGTATTCCAAAGGCCATTCCACCTTCCTTAACATTGGGACAGGATATGTTAAGCTCAATTATTGGAAGGTCTGTCTTCTCCAGAAGCCTTGCACCCTCCACATACTCCTCAACTGTTCCTCCACCCAGGTTTGCCATTGTTACGGTATCCAGGTCTTTCATAAAGGGCCACTCATCCTTGATAAACCCCTCAACTCCAGGATTCTGAAGACCTATGCTGTTCATCATTCCAGCAGCGGTTTCGTGGATTCTTCTACCCTTGTTGCCTTCCTTCCTATTCAGTGTCAAGCCCTTTGAGGATATTCCCCCAAGCCTTGATATGTCGAAGTAATCCTGGAACTCCCGTCCAAATCCAAATGTCCCTGATGCCGCGACTACGGGATTCTTGAACTCTACACCACAGAAATCAACCCTAGTCATGGAAAATCACCTCCCTGGAGTTGAATACGGGTCCTTCCTTGCATACCCTTTCCATACCACGTATGGTCTGGACTGTACACCCCAAACAAGCTCCTATCCCACAGGCCATGTGGCTTTCCATTGACAGCATAAGCTCAGTCTTGTCCCTGCACTGATCTGCAAGAGCCTCCATCATGGGCATTGGTCCGCATGAAACCACAAGGTCATATGTTTCAGGGCTTAGGAGCTCTGTGACAAATCCCTCGTGCCCAAAGCTTCCATCCTCGGTGGATACCCTGATTTCATCTACAAATGGTTTGAACTCATCAAGGAAATATGGTTCACTTCTGAAGCCTGAATACAGATCTACCTTGGATTCCCTCCTTTTTGCAAGATACAGCAGGGGAGCAATTCCTATTCCCCCTGATACCAAAGCCAGCCTTCCTCCATGGAGATTTTCGAAGCCATTCCCCAAGGGTCCAAGGACGCTTAGGCTGTCTCCCACTGAAAGCCTTGAAATTATATGGGTTCCCTTTCCCCTTACCTCATAGAGAAGGGTTAGTCTTCCATCCTCCACATCAGCTATGCTGATGGGTCTCGGCAAAAATGGATCAAGACCGTTCCAGCCTCTCAGCATGTAGAACTGTCCTGGTTCTCCAGTGAAATTGCCATCAAGAACCAGCTTGAAAATCCCCCTTGCCACTTCTTCATTAAGAATAATAATTCCATCCCTGTAGCTATCCTTCAAAGCCTATATCCTCCCTCATCCTCAGTACTGCTTCTCTAGTGTATCGGTCAAAGTTTTCGTATCCATCCTCATGATTTTTATATGCGGTGATGATTCCCCTGGATGAATTTACAACGCCTCCATTGTTTTCCTTAAGATAAAGCCTTACATCCTCTCCCCTTGCTCCCTGGGCCCCGTATCCGGGTATAAGGAAGAAAAGCTTCTCGTACCTTTGCCTTATTTCCACTGCCTCGTCCACATGGGTTCCTCCCACTACAGCCGCTATGGAGGAATAGCCGCAGCCTCCCATGAAATCCTCGGCCATCTGGGCAAGCCTGTCACCCACATGATAGTAGACCTTCTTTCCCTCAGCCTCCAGGTATTCAATATCTCTGGCGCCTGGGTTGGAGGTTCTCAAAAGTACAAACAAACCCTTCTTTCCAGATTCCACATATGGCAAATATGGAGTGATGCTGTCAAAGCCCATATAGGGGTTAATTGTAATGAAATCCGTTTCAAAATCACCCTCAAAGTGTGCCCTTCCATACATTTTTGCAGTGGATGAGATATCTCCCCTCTTGATGTCCCCTATGGACAGGTGTCCTTCAGACCTAAGATAGGAAAGGGTCCTGCTGTATGCCTTCAACCCTTCTAGCCCATAAGCCTCGTAGAAAGCGATCTGTGGCTTGTAGACGGCTGTTATATCTCCAGTTGCGTCTATTATCCTCTTGTTGAATTGAAACATTATCTGGTCTACATCCTGATACTTATACTTGATTTCCTGTGGTATATAATCCAGACTTGAATCCAGACCCACACATACCATCCCTTTTTCCTGAACCCTTTCATGGAGCTTATCTATTATCATATAACCTCTCCTCCCCGCATTCCTTGGACATGTATTTTATGCTGCCACCTCTTATGGTCAAAATGATTTCACCTTGGACCTTTAGCCCTGAAAACGGCGTATTTTTACCCTTGGAAACAAACCTGTCCGGGTGGACCTGGCTTTCCTTATCCAGGTCCACAAGCACCACATCACCATCGTAGCCCTTTTCAAGCCTTCCCTTGTTAAGACCAAGTATCCTAGCCGGATTCTCAGACATCAACCTTACAAGCTGTCCCATTTGAATGTGCCCGGCCTTTACCAGATGAGTGTGGCAAATTTGAAACGAAGTCTCAATCCCTGATATTCCAGGACTTCCCTTCTCCTTGTCCTCTGGTGTGTGAGGAGCATGATCAGTTCCGATGGCATCGACAGTTCCGTCCTTTATCCCTTCTATCAGGGCCTCAACATCCTCCTTTCCCCTGATTGGTGGGTTAACCCTGTATTCCTTGTCCCACATGGATATATGATGAGGTGTTACATCGCAGGTAATATTATCTGCACCATCTGCCTTGCCCCTTCTTATTTCTTCAATTGCCTCCCTTGTGCTGACATGGGTCAGGTGGAGCCTGGCACCGGTATGCTTGGCAAGGTAGATATCCCTTACTGTTTCAAGGTTTTCGGAAAGTCGGTAGTCAATCTGTGTCAGGTCCATTTCCTCAGCATGGGCCATTACGATAATACCTCTATCCCTCGCCTTCTCCATTGCCCTATACATGCTCAAGGTAGAGGCGACTCCCTTTCCATCATCGGTTATCATCCTTACATCCTTGTCCAACCGGTCAAGATGCTCAAGTGAACCCCCATCAAAATTCTCAGTGATTGATGCACATTGGTGGACCTCCACAAGGTCAAGGTCCCTTGCCTTGTCACGGACATAATTGATGGTCTCCATATTTGAGCATACAGGGTCTGTGTTTCCCATAAGGTTCACGAAGGTGTAGCCTCCCTTGAGGGCAGCCATTCCCCCTGTCACAAGGTCTTCCTTGTCAAGTTGTCCCGGATCCCTGAAATGTGCATGGATATCAACAAATGCCGGGAGAAGTACCAGCCCTTTGGCGTCAATCCATTGGCAATCGCAATCAAGATCTTCCCCAATTTCCTCTATCTTTCCGTTCTCCATGTAAATGTCCTTATTAAAAGCATGGTGCCCATCAATAAGATGTGCACCCTTTATTAAAAGTTTCATTTTAACCCTCCCAGGAATATATATGGTCGCAGTACTCACATTTATATATACCCTTTTCTTTATCCAGAAGTACAAATTTATGGGTTATGTCCCTTTCCACAGTGGTTATGCATCTAGGATTCTTGCATCTTATGATATCCTGGACCCTTACAGGCAATGAAAGGTTGATCTTTTCAGTGATCACTTCATCCTCAATGACATTTACAGTGATGTTTGCATCCAGGAAGCCAAGCATTGCAAAATCAACATCTATTACATCCTCAATCTTTATGATGTCCTTTCTGCCCATCTTGTTGCTTGTTGCATTCATGATGAGGGCAACTGTGAAATCCGCCTTTCCAAGCTTCAGATACTCGAATATCTTGAGTCCCATACCCGGTCTTATATGGTCAATCACCAATCCCTTTTTAATGCTGGTTATATTCAACATCTACTTCACCCCCAAAAGCTTTAGAATAAGTCCCATTCTAACAAACATACCATTCTTTACCTGTCTGAAGTACCAGGCTCTGGGATCATCATCCACCTCAACGGCTATTTCATTCACCCTTGGCAGGGGATGGAGTATGGCAAGATCCTCCTTGGCATCCTTCAGCTTTTTCAGATCCACAATGTAGCTGTCCTTAAGTCTTACATAGTCAGCCTCATTGAAGAATCTCTCCTTCTGTACCCTTGTCATGTATAGAATGTCCATCTGGTCTATGACCTCCTCAAGTCTTTCAACCTCCTGGAACTCTATGTTCCTCTGCTCAAGAATCTCAGTTCTGATGTAGTCGGGAACCTGAAGCTCCTTTGGAGATACCAGAATGAATTTTACATTTTCATATCGTGACATTGCCTTTATCAGGGAATGGACGGTCCTTCCAAACTTAAGGTCACCACAGCAGCCTATTGTAAGATTATCAAGTCTTTTCTTGGATTCCAGGATTGTGAAAAGATCCGTAAGTGTCTGTGTAGGGTGCTGGTGTCCACCGTCTCCCCCGTTGATCAATGGAACAGGACAGTACTGTATTCCATGTTTTGGTGCTCCCTCATTGGGGTGTCTCATTGCAATTATGTCCGAATAGGCGGCAACTGTTCTCAGGGTGTCTGCCAGACTTTCACCCTTTGCTACAGAACTAGAGCCCGGCTCTGAAAACCCGATAACTCCTCCACCTAATCTCAACATCGCGGCTTCAAAGCTAAATCTGGTTCTAGTGCTGGGCTCATAGAATAAGGTACTGAGAATCTTTCCATGGCAAATGGAATTGAACTCCTCAGGCTTATCAATAATCTCTTGTGTCAATTCAAAAATACTTTCCAGTTCCTGGATTGAAAAATCCTGGGGATCTACCAAGTGTCTTCCTTTTAGCATAAATATTCCTCCCTTTAGTTTAAATAAACCTCAAGGAACAGCGCATTAAAAATGCCCTCCACAAAGGAAGGCACAAGTATCCCACTTATACGCTCTCCTTTCCGATCTCACGGGATCGATTTAAAGGTATTTATTTACCTAAAGGTATCATAGGGAGAAGTATAAGTCAATAATTTTTGGTGTCTATTGAGATGTTTTTTCAAGGTATCCAGGAAAGCTGTCGAAGATGATATCTGCAATTTCGCCTATCTCTTCCCAGTCAATCTCAGCTGACCTGTCCCTTATTGCAGCAACTCTGATTCCCAGTTTTTTAGCTGCCTCCATTGAATGAAGGGCATCCTCGAACACCCATATGTCTTCAGGATTCTCCTCTACCCTGTCAAGTATAAGCTGATAGAATTCTGGCCTGTATTTTTCTATTCCAGTACTTTTGCAGGTCTGAAGAAACTCAAAGTATCCATCGATTTCCAGTCTTTCCATTGCCCGCTTAGCCAAATGGTCTGCGGTGGCAGTTGCGGCGCACATTTTTATTCCCTGATCCTTCAGGACCTGAAGGACCTCTTTGGCACCCTCCTTAAGCTTGATTTTATCGAAATAATACTTTTCAAGCACCTTCTCCATCTGGTCGTTTATCTCTTCTCCACTTTCAGGAAAGTCATACATTTCCTTCAGTATATCCGAGGCCTCCCTTAGGCTGTACTCCCTTAGCTTTTCCCTTATGTCCTCAGGGGCCTCTATCCCTCTTGATATCAAATAGTCGTAGGCCAAGGTCTCCCATACCCACATTGAATCCAGCAATGTCCCGTCCAGGTCAAATATTGCAAATTTCATTTTAATCCTCCTTAGAATCATAAATCCTCCTCTACCTGTATACCCAAATAGGCTTTATTTTCCCAAAATTATCAATTTCACAGGTCCATATTGTTTGGTCCCCTGACGACAATGGTATAATATGCTAAGAGAGTCTAATTATATCAGGAGGTGTACGGATGAAATATTATCTTGAAAAAGGTGGAGAGGTTGAGGTTATACTTACCTTCAAGGAGACTACCAGGGTTGAGAGGTTCAATGACCTGTTTGGGTTTCTGAAGGAGCAGGAGATCTTCAAGGGAGATTCCGGAGAGGTTTACTCACATATTTCCCACAATGGGGATTCTGTTGTATTCCTTGGACTGGGTGAAGAGGAAAAGCTGACTTACGAAACCCTAAGAAGGGGATTTTTCGCCCTTGGTGGAGAGCTGCAAAAGAAAAAGATAAAAAGCATCGGACTGAAGGTAGCAAAATTCGGAGACAGATGCTATGGAAAAACAAACAAGGCCATTTGGGAGGGCTTGCTACAGTCCCAATATGATTATGACAAGTTCAAAAGCGACAAGAAGCCCAAGGTTCTTCTTGATGAAGTTTATCTTGACATAGTTGAAGGTGAGGCTGAGAAGGTCAGGAGCGTAATAGGGGAAACCCAAATAGTCATGGAGGGGGTCTTCCTTACCAGGGACCTTGTAAATGAACCGGCCATGAACATGTACCCTGAGGTACTTGCAAGGGAAGCGGTGGATAGGCTTACTCCACTTGGAGTTGATGTGAAGGTTCTTGGAAGAAAGGAAATTGAGGATCTAAAGATGGAAGCCTTTCTTTCTGTTGCAAGGGGATCTTCAAAGGAGCCGAAATTCATTGTCATGACCTATAAGGGCAATCCTGACAGCCAGGAAAAGCTGGCCCTAGTTGGAAAGGGTCTTACCTATGACTCCGGTGGATACTCATTGAAATCTGCTGCGGGAATGGCAACTATGCACTCTGACATGGCGGGAAGCGCCTCGGTTATTGGGGCAATGTACTCCATTGCTGCCAACAGGCTGAAAAAAAATCTGGTTGCAATAGTTGCGGCCTGTGAAAACATGGTTTCAGGGGATGCATACAAAACAGGGGATATCATTGGCTCCATGTCAGGAAAGACAATCGAGGTTGAAAATACAGATGCCGAAGGAAGACTGACCCTTGCGGATGCTCTTTGGTATGCGGCAACAGTTGAAAAGGCTGACAAGATAGTTGACCTTGCAACCCTTACAGGGGCATGTGTCGTAGCCCTTGGAAACATCAACACAGGGGCAATTGCAAATAACGATTCCCTTATGGATGCGGTTAAAACAGCTGCTAAGATTGCTGGAGAGCCTGTATGGCAGCTTCCTAACAACGAGGAGTACAAGGACCTGTTCAAGAGTCACTTCGCCGACCTTAAGAACACAGGAGGCCGTGGAGCAGGTGCAATAACAGCTGGGATGTTCCTACAGGAGTTTGTCAATGATACTCCCTGGGTTCACCTGGACATAGCGGGAACGGCTTTCCTTGACAAGGCAGCCGGATATCTTCCAAAGGGTGCTTCTGGGGTTCCGGTAAAGACCCTCTTCTACCTGGTTAAGGATATTGAGCAATAGACGAGTAAAAAAAGGATGCCGGATTCTCAAACTGAGAATCCGGCATCTTCCAATTAAACTATTTTTTAAAGACTCCCCCGAGAAGTCCTATTATTGCAAATATGGTGTAATAGCCGGCGCTGGAGACAGAATTTCCCGTTAGCTCCTGTATTCCATTCATTATCAGGACATCCCCTCCGAATAGTGATACTATCCAGCCGACGACCAATCCTACTACAAGTCCTCCTAACATACACACACCCCCCTAAACGATTTATCCTCTCCTATAATAACAGATTTCGGAAGATAAATCCATTATATGGTCCACTCGCCATGAATAATTCCAACCAAATGCCAAGCCCCGTTATGGTCCTCAAATACCAGCTTGAGACTTCTCCAGTCCATTCCCTGATACTGAGGATCAAAGCCGGTAAAATGGAATTCCACAAACTGACCATTCGGATATTCTGTATCAACGTTGTTTATGATATTCCCCATTCCAATCTTGTAATTGTTTCCTATCATTTCAGGGTTTGCAAAATCAACATCATAAATGAATCTGTCATAATAATCATCAAATGTCATATCTATTGGGTCCCCTGTTCCGTCAAACTCTCCCCAATTGTTGACAACAGGACTGTTTACCAGGTTCTGGAATTGTGCTGCCTGTATAACAACATCATTCTGAAGGTCCACATAATCATAAGGACTGAACCTTACTCCCTTTGTGGGATGAACATAAACATCCAGGTCTGACATTGCCATATTCTCAATTAGCTGGATTACCTCCATGGCTGTTGTCAGCAATGAGTCTCCTGGTGTCGGTCCAGTTGACAATGGTACCGGTTCCTCAGGAGGTGCTGCCTGAAGCTCCTGAATTTCCTCCTGCAGCTGTGTGATTTCTGAATTCAAGGTCTCTATTTCAGCATCCTTATCCTCCACCTGCTGCTGTAATGCCTCCAGCTCTGAATTATCCTGTGGAGGATTCTCTTCTGATGTACCACCTGCGCAGCCTGCAAGGGACAATGCCATTACCAATATTAAAACGGTCAATAGCTTGCTTTTACCGATCATAATCTCACATCCTTTTTATATTTACCCTATTCCTACCCTTTTTCTAGGGCTTTAATATTTCAATGTAGTTACAATGTGAGATTTTCCACGTTATACCTTATCTAGGATGCTGCTTTTGATGCTTTTCTTGCAACGCCTGCAGCCAGGCTGTCAATCTGAATCTCCCTTTTTGAATTTTTCCAGTCAATTATTCCCGTGAAGAGAACATTGGCGCCTTTTTCGGTGCAGATTCCCCTGATCTGCTTGATAGCACTGTTTCCTCCCATCCAGTTGAAGGGGAATGCATGGGTCACAAAAATCATTGCATCCTTACCGCCCAGACCCTCCAGATTCCCAAGAAAAGCCTTCATCGCCGGAGAAGCCTGGAATCCCCTGACAGGTCCTCCCAGAATCAGAAGATCCATCTCCTCAAGGTTTATAGACAGTGGCTCTATGCTAATTTTATTGGGGTCTGACTGGCTCTGATCCTCTCCGCCAACTATATTTAGTCTTTCAAGAAAAAGCTCATGTCCATCCTTTTCAAGCCTGTTTTTTATCCTTTCTGCCACAAGAGAAGTGTTCCCGGTCATGGAGTGTACAACTATACCAATTTTCATCCTAAAACCCTCCTTAATTTCCCTTTAGGGCATCCTCTACAGCCCTCAGAATAACTCTGCTGCTGTAGGTTGCACCTGCTATGGAGTCCACATCAATCCTTTGCTGGGCAATTACATCCTCCACAATAATCTCTGCAGGCTCGCCCTGTCCATGTCCATGGTCGAGTATGACAATATCCCTTATTATTCCGTCCTTCAACTCAACCTGGACCTTTGCACTTACAGGCGGTGAGGAATATTCACCTATGTACTGTCCATCCTCCATATTCTGTAAATCTGCTTCAACAATTTCCTCGTAAATAAGGTTGTTAAGATTTGACTGGAGATACATCATCATTCCCACCGCTGCAATGACAAAGACAGCCAGTATCCCCAATAGAATCTTCCATCTTTTTTTCACGTTCTCACTCCCAATTATCGTTTTCGCGTTAAAGTATTATCAAGTTGATTATACCACTAAAAAAGCCAGATGCAATTCACAAATCACAATTCACAATTCACAATGAAAGGAATTTTGATTTAACCAGGACATGATTAAAACATTCTCGCTTTCTTTGACTCTCAGGTATTTGCCCGCAGTTCTCGATTCAAGCCCGAGAAAAATCATCAGCTCGTTTTTTTCATTGATTCCTATGCCGCTTCGCTTGGAGGAATCAAATCATTCCAAAATCCTTGCTGGATTTTTCAGTCGTTCTTTCATATGAACTACTTGTCAAAGTACCATTCGAGTAAAATTTATTTGACATCCTGAAGCTTGTCGAAGGATCTAAGTCCTAGGTACGAGTTCAGGACATAGGTAACAAAAAACTTCAAGACATAGGTAACACTTTC
>JANKMX010000062.1 GCA_024649995.1 Gudongella sp.
ATATAAAGAAGCGGGATTAAAACTATCTGAGCGGTTACAAAAATTAAATAATTGCCTCGTGCATATGCAAGTATATTTGAGGATATGTAAAGTATTGAAATTACTATTAGGACCCACCTTAAGACCCTTTGTCCTTGTAGCAGCTTAATTTTATCATTTTCTAGTGATACCAGATCTCTGTCCTCAGTGGTCTGGTAGTCCAGCTTTTGAAATCTATATCCATCCTCAATTATATCCAAGGAGTTAATATCATCCTCATCTCTTGATCCGTAAAGCCTTGTATATCTTTCTTCAATAACCTCCATTTGTTCCTCCAGGGAACCTATCCTTGAATTGGCAATTCCTATTTCCTCGCTTAACTTAACTACCTCATTGTAATCTTCCTGGCTCTTTGTTTCATGAACTGCCAGCCTCTCTAATTCTTCACCCAAACTATTGTTCTTGTGTCTCAGCTCCAGGATCTCCCTGTATTTACTTATTCTTTCGAGATTTTCCATTTCTTTTATGGCAGCTTGGTTATTCTTGATCTCAATCTCCACTAAACTCAACTCGTCTAAAAGAGCCTTCCGCTTAGTAACATAATCATCGTATTTTACAACCTCCGCTTCCACATTTCCAAGTTTCTTTTCAGTTTCCTGAATCTCTGTTAAAAGTCTTCCATATTCAGATGTTGAGGCCCTACTTGTTCCAATGTCTTTCAATTCCTCATCCAAAAGAAAAATAGCCTTTTCAACAGAAATATTTTCATTTCCAGTGGATGATACATTAACCAGCCTTTCCCTTACTTCATGAGCCAGGGATTTCCCAAATGCAATATCCTGCTGCCCTATAAACATCGTGCTGTTAAAAACTCCACTGCTTATCCCAAAAAAATACTCTCCTGGCTGAAGCACCTTAGAATTATCTCCACTATGGATCCTGTCTGTAATGTCCTCTCCTGTCTCTTCACAAAGTACCCTAGTCTCTTCCTTGCCCTTGTCGAAAACCCTGTATATCCTGTAAAGCTTATTGTCCTTTTCAAAAACGATGCTACCACTGTAATTGGACCCTGACCATGGTGAAAACCTATTGTGGTCCTTGGAATAAAGGGTTCTCTTTGTGTAGGGCTTCCTAAACCCATAGAACATACCATTTATAAAGCTATGCAAGGTTGATTTTCCACTTTCATTGGGACCGTATATGATATTTAGTCCTGGCTCAAGTTTCAGGCTATAGTCATTGAATTTGCCAAATCCATGAAGATGGAGCTCCCGAATCATCATTGCAGGTCACTTCCTTCCATAAGAGCGTATACGCCTGCATAAAGGGCAGCCTTTACAATTGGATTTTCCATATCCTCATCATTGAAGCTTTCAATGTACTTCCCTAATATATTGTTTTTATTTTGGTCCATCAATACTTGAAGATCAATGTCTGGTTTTGAATCATCGACCATTTCAAGATAGTATAGCTCTTTACTGAGAGAGGCTTCCAAAGCCTCCTTGTGAAAGAAGACTGGAGAAATCCCTTTCAAAATTACTCTATGGAAATTCTTCTTGCCATAATAACCTATGTATTCCATTATTTCAGCCCTTACTTCCTCGATTGTAGACTCACTCTGCAATTCAAACTCAAGAATATTGAACTCCCGTTTGGAAAAGGGTACAAATCTAAAGCTACTAGCATCAGATAGCCTTCCTTCAATAAACCCTCTCTTGCCAGTTTCCCCAAAATCCAGAGGCTCAAGCGATCCACAGTAGGCAATTCCATGATCTAGAAAATGTGGCTTATGTATATGCCCTAGGGCAATGTAATCCATGGATAACTCCTTCAAAAACTGCAAATCAGGTAGTGGGTAATCCACCTTTGCTCCAAACTCACCATGAAGCATCAGAATATTCTGGTTCCCTTTGATTGGCTTCAAAGCACCAAGCTCCCTCAGCAGGGTTTCCTTGTCCCTCTTTGCCTCAATTGCCCAAATTGATGTCCTTAATTCCTCAAATTGAATATGCTGAAGACCTTTTTCTCCAAGAATTGTTACATTCTCTGGCCAATCATCCTCAGCGTAAACCGACCCCCTAAAAACCATGTCATGATTCCCCAGGGAGATTATGAATTTTTGCTCCTTTGCAAATGCAAAGGAATCCTTAAGCCTCTTGATATCCCTTAAGGTAATATTATTGCCTTCCAAAAGGTCTCCAGTGATAAGAACCAAATCTATAGCCTCTTTTTTTGCGTGCTGGAGCATTTGGCTAAAGGTGCTCCAAAGTTCCTCTCTTCTCTCCCTACCCTTAACTCCACCGAAGCTGGAGCTATTAAATTTCATTCCGAGATGAACGTCTCCCGAATGTATAAAGCTAACCATCATATCACCATTCCTATTGGTTATGAAACTTTCTTATGTCGATTTTATTCATCAATGCCTTAATATCAGTCATGTCAGGTCTCCCATCAAGACTCCTGAAATCAAGCAGGCCACATGCAAAGGATAATCTTGAGGTTGTCTCAAAATCATATTTTCGCTTCATCCCAGTTGCAAAGCCTGCCAATAATCCCCCATGCATAAGCCCTCCAGAATATGGACTCTTATCATAAAGGCTCATGCTTACTCCGGTTTCACTGTTCATGACCAGCAATCCATCATTACCCCTATCAATAATCACATAGCTTATGTCATTTTGAAACAAATATTGACTAGCCCTGATTAGCTCCCCCTCATACTCAAGCTTGAGGTTTGTTAGATTTTCCATGCTTTCAACATCAAGAACTATCAGAAAAGGCGCTGCCTCAACTACCTCCAGCAAAGCGTCCCTCCTAGGAGATATAAGCATCTTTCTTCCCCACTCACTTGATAGGTGAAGGATATCACTAGGCATCTCTTCAGGCATATTCATTGGGTATTGGCCACACATACAAACCAACTCACAATTGTTTAAACCTTCCTTGAACTCCCGATGAAAAAGTGTTATTTCCTCCCTACTTATCTCAGGTCCATTTTGATTTACTTCAATTTGCCTATCATTAAAACCCAGGATTAGCCTCTCTGGGCTTTTATCTCCAATCTCAACAAAGGAATCAACAACTCCTGCATCCCTAAGATACCTCCTTATGAAGCTTCCAGTGGGTCCTCCCAAAAAACCGGTTATAGTGGAATTCTCATTCATCAGACTTAAAATCAAGGTAAGGTATGCACCTCCATCACCTGGAATCATAGCCTCGCTTTCAGCATAGAAGTCTTCAATATCTTTGGAATTACTATTTATTTCCATCCACTTGTTAAGGACAGGATTCAAATCAACAGACAGTATCATTTACCAACACCCCCATTGCTTTCTATTATACCCTTATATACCTGTTACTTGCAATTGCCTTTGCCAATTCATCATTGAAAAGCAAGACTCATAATTATATAATTGAAGTAAGCAAAGGAGGGGTATTCTATGATGGATAATACATATAATGATTCCACTGAAAATCAATTGGGGTCAGCAGAAACAGATAGCAAGCCTGGTTTTATATTTGAATACGTTGATCAAAAGGGTGTAATAAGTAGAATCAGTTCAATTCTCGCCCAGAATGACATCAATATTGCCAATATGACCGTCAGCCGGGAAGGAGATGTTGCAACCATGAAGTGTGATTTTGACTGTAAGCTTCAAGAGGATGTCAAGGAAGAACTGCTCAACTCCTTCAAATTTATCAGGACTGAATTCATAAACATGGAATAGTATTAAATATCCATGAACCCTTATAAGGAGGAAGACCATGAATATCGAGCAAAGCCTTAGGAACTATCTGGATAGCGATAACAGGAGAGAAAAGATAGAAGCTTTACGGGAAGACAGAAATATTTCTGTCCTTTCTTTTATGGAGATTATTCAAGATTTTCTAGTACAATACAATCCTGTTGATTTAAAGGAATGGATTTTGACCATTTACGACTACGCCTTGTACAAATCATTCCCACACAAGGAAAGCGAACGAGTTGATATGGATTTACTTGTACTTTACGAAGAGGTTCTTACTCTGCTTAGATATGTCAATGGCAATGACCATCTGGATTATGATGTTTCTGACTCCATTGAAGAGTTCAAGCGTTTTAGGGAGGCTTACAACAAGCTTTTCATTTATGAGATCATGCAATTGGACATGGTCATCAACGGCTACAATACCATTGAACACGTCTTGGGAGTCAAAGATGTTGCAATGCACGTAGCACTGCAACTAAAGAGGCTGGAGCTTCCCGTAGACCTTGGAGTTGTTCTCGGAGCAAGCCTGGGGCATGATGTTGGAAAATATGGAGTCGTCAAGGATGAACAGCCTAGGGTTCCCTACCTTCACTATTACTACACTGAGCAATGGTTTAAACAGCTAAGGCTGGATAAGATCGGTCATATTGCAACAAACCATTCAACCTGGGATCTTGAATTGGAAACCCTGCCATTGGAATCTCTGATCCTTATTTATGCTGATTTCAGGGTTAAAAACAGACTGGTCGATGGCAAGTACACTATGTATACTTATGACCTAGATGAATCCTTCCAGGTTATACTGGATAAGCTTGACAACGTTGATGAAGCAAAGGAAATGAGATACAAAAGGGTCTACAGCAAGCTGAAGGATTTCGAGGATTATATGGAATCCATGGGTGTGGATACAACGCTTCATGGCATTCTGGAAATTAAGGAAAAAACCTATTGGAGCCTGCTCAGAGGGGAAGACATAGTTGATTCCTTCAAGTACAAGGCAATCGAAAACAACATCTTTCTGATGACAAATCTAATGAATCAGGAAAGGTTTCTTGAAATTCTTGAGGATGCAAGAGGAGAATCCAATTGGAGGATTCTGAGGCTATATATTGAAGTACTTAAGGAATACTCGACCTATCTTACCCAAAAACAGAAGATAATGGTCTTGAGCTTTCTAACTGACCTCCTGCTGCACAAGGAGGAGGATGTTCGTAAGGAGTCCGCTGAGCTCATAGGTAAACTCCTTGCAAACTATGACGAGGAATACAGAAAAGAACTCCCCTCATCGATAGCGCGTAAAAAACCTGAAGAGACCAGCGTGGTTGTATTCAAGGAAATCCTTGAATCTCTTTTGGTCCCAAGCCACAAGATGACTGATTCACAAAACATATGGCTTTATAACCTGAAGCTCATAGTGAAATCCCTGTTTGAAAACTGCAGCAGAGAAAGCTACGGAGAATATTTTGATGCTCTAAACTACTTTTATCAACGTTCCGAAGACCTTATCCCTGTCTCTCAATTCTACCTTGTACAGACAGTAAACTACCTCCCATTGGATGAATTGGATTCCAACAGAAGGGATCTGTTCTACTCATATATTCTAAAGATGGTTTCTTCAGATATATCCAATATAAGGCTGAGCGCCCTTGACAGGTCTGCTGAGGTTATCACCAAGGTGAATGATGAGAACCTTTGTTCACCCATGAGAGATTATCTCAAGGCCAGGCCCTTGAAGTCACCGGTTCCCGCGGAAAATTATCTTAAATATATTCTATCCAACAAGCTCTCAATGGATCAGGAGACAGTGGGTAACTTCAGGGAAAACTATATTCAGGATCAGGCCAATGTTTCAGAATTGTTTCTGGAAAATCTTAAGACAGCAACTGGATGGACCACAAAGAAGATCAATATTGATATCCTCTATGACCAGGTAAGGAAAAATCCAAAGGAGACAGGCATTCACACAGCAATCCACCTTTGCAACGTATTAAAGGTAAGTGCAGTTGAAAGGGTTAGAAACTATAGTGGGTACACCCTTCTTAACATCATTCCCATGCTATCCCTGGAGCAGAGAAATGATGTAGCCATAGAGCTTCTAAGGGCTCTTGAAATGGAAAACTACCAGTTCACAAAATTCATACCTGAGTATTTGGGGCATCTTTTCCTATATCTTCCCCCTCAGGAGCTGGAGGAAGTGATAGAAGACCTTGAGGAAAAAATTAAGATTGCAAGACCACAAACAATTATGCTATTACTGAACACCATTGGTACAACAATTGTCAACTATCCCAAATACAAAGACCTGTTCCAGGAGGATGAAAAGACAAACAAGAAACGTCTAAACAGACTATTGGGGTTGTTGTTGGTTCCAATTGCATCCTATAATGTTGAGCTTAAAACTGAGGCTCTAAGGGTAATAGCATCAACTGTCTTTAATTCTGACAAGCTAACCCACCTTGAAAAGCAGTCTGTATTTAGACGCATAGGTAAGAAGATATTGACACTTATAGAGGATTCCCGTGAAAATAATTTTGTATTCTATAACAATGCAGCTTCACTAAACCATATATACAGGTATATCTCAGATTTTGAGTTTGAGAACGGAATCCTTGATGTTACAACTGACGACGATGTTGTCTTCTTCCCTGGTTCCTTTGATCCATTCAGTCTTGGTCATAGGGAAATCGCAAAGGAAATAAGAAGGAAGGGCTTTGAGGTCTACCTTGCTGTTGACGAATTTTCCTGGTCAAAACGAACAGAAGCCCACCAGTTCAGAAGGAACATAATAAATATGAGTATTGCCAAGGAAGATGGAATCTATCTATTCCCCAAGGAGATCCCAATAAATATTGGTACTGACAGGGATATGGTCAAGCTGAGGGAAATCTTCGGAGACAGGGAAATCTATATAGCTGTTGGTTCTGATGTTATTACCAATGCTTCAGCCTATAGGAAGAACAGTGAGATTCTTCACTTTTCACATGTCATCTTTGACAGAAGAACAGACCAGTCCGTGACCAGTGATCTCTCTGTATCAAACGAGGCCATATCCAAAATAAAGGGCAAGGTAATCCAGCTAGCTCTACCAACCCAGTATGAGGACATAAGCTCAACTCAAATAAGGGATAACATTGATAAGAACCGGGATATCTCAAAGCTTATTGATCCTATGGCAGCTGACTATATCTACAATTACGGACTTTATATCAGGGAGCCTCTATATAAGACATTGGTGGAGACAAAAACCCTGGATGTTGAAATCCATAGAAACCTGAGCAGTGAAATTCTCACCTACCTGATGGACAACTTTGGAAACAAGATAATCGAAGATGGAATACTGGAGCTTAGAAACAAGCTGAGCTACAGAATAATAATCCTCAAGGATATGGAGACTGGCCTACCTTTGGGTTTTTCAGCCTTCTACTGGGTAAGGCACAGCATGCTCTATGATGAATTCATGGACCAGGATCTAACCCAGTACATCAGAACCTATGCCAAAGGAAGGACTGCATTCATTGCCTGCCTCTATGCAAGGGATGATAATGACAACATTATGGATATGGTTCTAAACGAAACACTATCCATAGCCTTGAATAGGGATTACAACTATGCACTATACTGCAACACCATGATTTCAGGTGAAAATGATAAGGCTGAGGAATACCTGCTGATGCAGGGCTTCTCACAGATGCCTTTCAAGCATTTGGGTTCACCTATGTTTATGGTTGACATGAACAACCCCATAAGCATTAACCTGGATTTGGAGAATACCCTTAAGGCACCATATGACAGCGACCCTAGAATCCAGAAGGTTATAACCTCAACAAGAAAGAAGCTAAAGAGAGCTTTGGCTGACCTCTATCCCAATGAGCTGCTGATTTCCTTCAATAGGGACATGGTTTACAGCAAGCTGATCCAAAAGCTGTGTGATGAAAACGGAGTATCAATATTGGATAATAGAAAGAAGTCACTGGGAGAAAAGATGTGTGTTCCCTTTGGTATAATACTGAACAATTCAATAATACCAAATACTGTTACAAAGACTCTTCACACTGAAAGGATATTCGCACCAGACATACACAGCTTCACCGTAGGAGAGTTCCCCAACTATCTTTCCCTTGAGGGCCAGTGCAAGACAATAAAGT
The DNA here is from genome assembly GCA_024649995.1 of Gudongella sp. Lineage (GTDB taxonomy): Bacteria > Bacillota > Clostridia > Tissierellales > Tissierellaceae > Gudongella. Next base: position 7,874 of record JANKMX010000062.1, read on the forward strand.
CATTTGAACGCCCTGTTATGCTTACGGATGACCTGCTCCACAAGGGTTACAGAATAAAGATAGTCGAGCCTCTTCTCCGCAAGGAAGGAATTAAGATCGCCAAGCTTTTCGTTGGGATTCTATCAGGCAAGGGCAAGGAGATAGCCCAGATCAGGAATCTTGATGTGGAATATGCTTATTTCGTTCCAAACCTTAGATTATGGTTCAACGAAAGCAGTCAATACCCATTTTTAGGTGGTGACATGGTAAGAAAGGATTATCTTGAATCAAATCTGATTCCAAGCATAAATTTCATACTTCCCTACGTATCACCTAGGTTCATCAAGGATATATCTCAGGATGCGATATACAACCTATCCGAAATCTGTCTCAACAATTCATTGGACCTTTTGAAGGTCATTGAAGAGGTATATCAGGAGATCAATGAAAAAAACCTCACCCTTGCATCCCTCGGTGAAGTGATCTTTACACCCAGATACCCTGACCTGGAAAGAAGTGTCCTACAGAAAAGACATCAGAAGCCCTCCACATTCCTGGAGATGGACTTACATTACCTCAAGAGACTGGAGCACACTCTTAGAGGACATACGAGGTGATTGAAATGTACTATTACAAATATAAAAATAAATTTCTGTTTTCCAAGATACAAATTGAAGAGCTTCACTCAGCAACTGAAAATGAGTTAATTGAATCAAATGACACTGTTTATTTTTTAAAATCCATGGACCCCTTCTCCTCCAGGAGGGGGTTTATGGTTAAATCCGCTTCTCAGATTGAAGAAAATGAGGAAGGGTTGGATATTCTTAAAGAATCAGGAAAGGATTATCTTCTACCAGGCTGGCTTGAGGATAAGATAAGGGATGGAAAAGTAAAGGCGGTAAACATCTCCTTCCCCCGTTGGAAAGAGGAACTGGAGAATCTTCCCACCCACTGGAGAATCAACGTTATCGCTCTTGGGGATGTTGGCAGCACATTGCTGATCGGCTTAAGACTACTTGGCTCCAACATGACCATAGGCATCTATGACAGAACACTTGAAAAGATGAAGAGATGGGAGCATGAGCTTGGACAGATTAGGCGACCATTCCATGAGAAATCCTTCCCCAGTGTGGAAGTAGTGGACAAGGAAAACCTGTTTGATTGCGATATGCTTGTTTTCTGTGCTTCCAAGGGAATTCCCCCTGTAGGCTCAGAGAATATTGATGTTAGAATGGTTCAATTTGAAGGCAACAGGGAAATACTTGGAGAACATGCAAGGGCTGCACGGGAGAAAGGGTTTAAAGGTATCTTTGCTGTTGTAAGCGATCCAGTGGATCTTCTTTGCAGAGGGCTCTACCTTGATTCAAACACAGATGATGAAGGAAATCTGGACTACATGGGCCTTGCACCTAACCAAATAATTGGATATGGTTTGGGAGTGATGAATGCCAGAGCCTGCTTCCATGCTGAGAGAAATCCAGGTTTTGAGCATTATTTCAGTGAGGGTCAGGTCTTTGGTCCTCATGGCAAGGGTTTAATTGTTTCTGATAGTATGATAAACTACAATGAGGAAAAGTCATTGTTCCTAACAGAGAAAACACTGAACTCAAATCTGGATATCAGGGGATTTGGTTTTAAACCTTACGTGGCTCCTAGCCTGTCTTCAGGTGCTCTATCCCTGATAGCCACAATTGAAAATGAATACTTTTATGGATCTTCCATGATGGGCGAAGTTTTTATGGGCGCAAAAATGAGACTGACAAAGAATGGTCTGGAAATACCTTACTACAGCCTCGACCCAATGCTTCAAAATAGACTTGAGAAAACCTACAACGAACTAAGGAGTATGATATGAGACCATTTACACTTATTTTACCGTCACAGCCCTCCCAGCTGCTGCAGAAAATGATCGATCGTGCAGTAAACGGTGAGGATTTCAATATTGTTAGCAGCGAAGAAAGCCTACCTGACCTTAAAGGACACAATATACTATTTGCAGTTGAATTGAACTCAATAGGGATTAATCCAAAGCTGAACAGTATCCTGGAGGAGCTGGTAAGCAGGGGTAAGGATTCCCTTAAGAACTCAAGAGCCTCAATTCTGATTCACAGCGGTTTTGACAATTTTACAAAAACAGCAGCCCAGGATATTGTGTTCATTGTAAACCAGCTCGGTTGCACCTTCCCTGGCAGACCTGTCATTGAAGCAAACCAGAACCTGGACAACTACATACCATTAAGAAAGATTTATGATCTACCTTTGGAGGATATCTGTCTTCAGAAAAGCGAGGAGCTTGGGAGAAGGCTACTCTCCACCCAGATGTATTTCAGGAACAGAACAATTGCAGTGCTTCATTCTTCAAATAAGGGCACATCAAATACATATTCCCTTTGGGAGATGATTAAGGAGCATTTGCAGGACAAGGTTCACATAAACGAGGTATACCTAGGAAACGGTACGATTACAGATTGTAGAGGCTGCAGCTACAGGACCTGCAAATACTTTGGAAAGCAGGCTAAATGTTTCTATGGAGGAGTTGTCGTTGAGGAGGTGTATCCTGCAATTCAGGATGCATCCACCATCATTCTCCTATGCCCCAACTACAACGACATGATAACGGCAAATATTGTTGCGACCATCAATAGGCTTACAGCACTTTTCAGGAAGACGAAATTTTATGACAAGAAGATTTTTGCAGTTATAGTCTCTGGCTATTCAGGAGGGGATGCCCTAGCCAAACAGCTGATAAGTAGCCTCAACATGAACAAGACCTTTGAACTGCCTCCTGAATTTTCAATCATGGCCACAGCCAATGATCCGGGGTCAATCAACAATGTCCCAAAGATCCGGGAAAAGGCGCAAGTTTATGCAAATCACATACTAGAAAACATGTAGCCTGTCCACAGGCTATTTTTTTGCACAAAAATAAAGGTTCCTTTCCAAACACGGGAGGCTAGACTGTTTCCAGTCAGGCCCTGGCCATATATTCATAGACAATTGTCCTTAGAAGATACAGCTCGGAAACCTTTTACAAGACCTTATTTACTTCTTCTCTTCCTTCAGATCCACATTTAAATCTTCAGTCACCTTGTTTGCATGCCCCTTGAATTCACCTAAGGCCTTTCCAAGCGATTTCCCAATTTCAGGAAGCTTTGATGGCCCAAATATTACCAGGGCAATTGCTAGTATAAGAATCAGCTCTGGTGCTCCCAATCTACCAAATCCCATTCCAGTCACTCCTTCCATGATCCGATTGTAATTTCTCAAGACCTATCATTTTTTTACATCATAACCCTATCCTGGTGTGTGAATACTGTTGCATTTCCAGTAAGAGCTTTTCCCACTAGAGTAATTCCAAGCTTAAGTGCCAATTCAACTGCAAGGGATGTAGGATTGCTTCTTGAGCAAATAATTGGAACACCTGCTCTAGCAGCCTTAAGTACCATGTCTGTTGAAATTCTACCAGTGGTAATTATAATGGACTTATCCAGATCCCAACCTCTATAGGCTGCATAGCCAATAACCTTGTCATGGGTATTATGTCTGGCTACATCCTCCATTGTAACAACATCATTCTTGTATATGATGGCACTGGCATGAATTCCTCCATGTCTTTTGTACCTTACAGCATCCTGGTACATTCTTCCAAATGCATCTCTTATTCTCTTAAAATTAATAAGCACATCACTTACATATATTGCTAATTCCGATATCTCTTCCGGAATGTCCAAGGAAGATCCGCATCCCGTTCCAAAAATATCATTGAGCTCATTTCTTTTATCTGTAATGTTTTCTGCTACAACATATACTTGTCGAAGGTCCTCACATGCAGCAGTCATAATATCTGAAAATGATTTAACAACTCCAGTGTTAATCAAATGACCAATTGCCAATTCCCTCAGGTCTGTTGGAGTACACATTAATGTAACTAACTTTGTACCATTAAGGTTAATTGTAACTGGAAACTCTTCAGACAGTTCTATTGCATTTATCATATCCAGCATCTTTGCACCTCCAATCTAAGGATTCTCATCCTGCCCAACCTCAATCCACTCTGCCAAATAATCCGCATATCCCTTTGACATGTGTTTGTTGGAATATACAAATACCGTTCCATTACTGGCATGGGTGAACTTAAGATCCCTGTATTCGCTGTCAATGGACAATTCCGCAAGCATATCCTCCAACTCACCCTCCGTAAGATTATAGGGTGGAAGATTGAACATGGTAACATAGGTTGGTCTTGGATATCTCCTTGACTCCTCCCTAACAGTATCGCCTATTAACTTTAGAATATCCTTATTCTTAACCCGAATTATTATACCTGCATACTTGTCGGTCATTTCATTCCCCGAATAGTAGAAGGTATTCCCTTCAGAATCATCAATGGTTTTCAAGTCCAATTCCGATTTGATGCTTTCAAGTATTTCAGTGACATCTGTAGGATCTTTTTCCTCATTATTTATAAAAGTTTCAATCTCTTCAAGGGTAACTATCTTTCCATCCCTCGAATTCAAAGTTATAAAATCTGCAACATCTTCCTGTAGGTAATCGATATTTTCGTCCATATAATCACCCACTATGGTAATAGATTCATTGATTCTAGCTCTCTAGCTGCGAAGTCCAATCCTAGTCTATTAAGGGTATCCTTGGTTGGAGCTCCTGTTTTCTTGTCCCATCCCATTTCCTCATAGAACATGGTCAGAGCTGTTTGCATATCTTCTCGCTCCATCTTTACTGTTCCTTCAGTAAATGGTTCCATCTCAGGATCCATATCATAAACCCAGTCCATTATTACATCGTGTTCATTTCTCATGTCTAGCGTACCCATCTGCTTTACCGTCAATGCTCTATGCAGGGTAAAGACTCTTTCAGCTGCCAAATCAAGTGATTCCTCAGTGTAATTTTCCCCAGTGACCAGGGACATATACTTGGACTCCAGAGCAGTATCACCACGATAGTTTCTTGCCTTCACAGGAGATACCATCATTGGCCACATCCAGTTACACACTGTAAGTGAATCGTGAAGCACATTCCTTATTATTGACCATTTGGCAAATTTTGCCTTATATTCATTCATAGGGGTGTATTTTGCTGGAAAATCAAACGCTTCCTCCGATCCCCATATCTCAGCAGACACCTCTCTTAGAATATCCGCAGGCAAGCCTGATTGTATAAGATTCTGATGGGTATGAGACTGGGAATCCCTGTTGAACATACAAGAAATCAATGCCCCTACCTGGGCTCCGGATTCATTGCTGTGGTGAACGGGATATCCTAGAGGTGACCATATCTTTTGAGCCTTTCCATGCCAGAAGTCGTCTCCCAGATCCCATCTCTGTGCTATCCAGTATGTTCCATCTCCCAGATGACTGAATTCCCCTTCCTTGAATGTTATCCTTCTATAAAAATCCTTTAGGAACGCTGGATCGCCAGCTTCAAGAAGCTCAAAAGGTATTGAATTGTACTCTTCCTCTGACAATACTTCCTTAAGTTTTCCTGATTCATAAATATATTTGAATTCTCTTCCAAGCATTCCATAATTGCACCAGACACCATAATCATCGGCAAGCTGTGATCCAAGAGTTTTGGAGATGAAAGTACCATCATCCTTTTCAAATTGGTCAACTGTTCCCTTTATCATAACTCCATTTGGTGCTGAGTATCCCATACAAGTATTTGAAACGAATCTGGAAACACCAAATTTTTCAAGCTGAGGTATTTCAAGCTGTGAGAAGCATCTGATTGGACAGGATTGACATCCTCCCATTCTCTTGGTATATTTCTCTGCCACTGGACCAAGGTCTTTTACACCCTTTTGTGTTCTCAAGCCAACAGTTGTGATATCTCCTGGAGGAATTTCCCCAGTTTCAACAGGTGGTTCAGCCGCGCCCCAATATAAACCTTTCTGTGCGGTCCATCTGCTACCTTTGGAGTCAAATTCAGCCCATGGCTGAGGTGTGCTGGGTACAACATGGTTATTGTTTGCACCAATCAGCTCCTTTAGCATATAGCTGTTTGTATCCAATAGGTCCTTGGCTTTCCCAGCAATTTTAAGAGAGCCTGTTCCGATTATCCCAATCGCCTTAAGCTTCTTTGCGCCTAGAATACTTCCGTGCCCACCTGCAGAGTGTGAATATCCATTCATAATTACTGAAAGATTGACAAGGTTTTCACCAGCTTGGCCAATCGCAGCAATACTTGCCTCCTTGCCCATCTCTGATGCAACAAGCGCAGTTGTATTGTAGATTCCCTGACCCCACATTTTTGAAGCATCCTCAATGCTGACCTTGTCATCTTCTATTCTTAGCCATACTGGTCCACGTGCCTTACCTTCTACTATTATTGCATCGTAACCAGCATATTTCATGGAGGCTGCAAAATTCCCCCCCATGTGAGAATCAGCTACCATGTGTTTAGGATTTGTTGGAAACAATGATGTTACATTCGTTCTAGAACTGCAAGGCGCTCCGGATCCAGTAAGTGGTCCTGTCCCGAATACTATTTTGTTATTTGCATCATGAGGATGAGTGCCCACTGGTACCTCATCAAACAATACCTTGTAGCCTATTCCCATACCTCCTATGTAATCCTTGTATTTATTGGTATCTTCAGTCGTTATCCTTCCATTAGACAGGTTGACCCTAAGAATCTTCCCTGCCCATCCGTATGAAACCGCCATTTTCTTCCCTCCTTTGATCAATTATGAAAATCTGTACCCATTTCTTCTCATTGCCTTTTTGACGTCTTCCCATGGAATCATCCTCAATGCTCCTGTCGGACAGTTTTCTGCACAGAATCCACATGCCTCACATTTGGTGGATTTTTTCGTCTCAGGATCAATTGTGGGCAAATGCCAAGGACAGGCTTCTTCACAGGCACCACACCCTACACATTTTGATGTGTCTACAACCCTTGCATTACCTTGCTTTGGATCAGCAAATATTGCACCAGCGGGACAAGCCCTGCCACAGTAAGGTTCTCTACACTGCTTGCAGGTTTCTGGGCTCATCGACAGATTCCCAAATTGCCCGTTTTGTCTGTAGTAATCAAGCCTTGGTCCCTCATTCCCGAAATTATAGTTCTCTGACACCTTTATTCTGGATATGAATGGCTGAATCTTTTCATCGTGTATGGATGTGCAAGAGATTTCACACCTTTGGCATCCTGTACACCTTGAAGCATCGGCAAGCAAAAGTCCACTTGGCAGTGCATATGCCACTGTCTGCTGGCTTTCACAGCCCAGCATGCTCAATATGGACATTGAGATAACCGCTCCTCCGAAGCCCTTTCCTGTGAGTTTTAAAAACTCTCTTCTAGTGGTCTCACGCTCCAGAAATTTCTTTTTTGACTTTTCTTCCATGTTTGCCCTCCTTTGTTTGTTATTTCTCAAACATATTTTATCATATAGAAAACCATCACTTTTATGATGGTTCATGTTAATATTTTATCATACTAAACCAATATTTCAATGACAATTGATATATTTAAATATATAACATATGCCCATTAACTCTGCAAAATAAAGGCGGGGATCTCTCCCCGCCCTGATTATCTCTTACTCAACTGATTCCATTCTGTGTCTTACAACCTTCTCTATCAGCTCAACCTTGTCCTTGGCTTCCTCTCTTGATTTACCCTTGGAGTAGATGTAGAGCTTGATCTTGGGTTCAGTTCCAGATGGTCTTACTGCATACCATGAACCGTCATTCAAGTAGTATTTCAATACATTTGATCTGCCTGCGTCAGTCTCATCCCTTAGGAAGTCAACCGTCTTTTGCAGCATCATTTCACCTATTGAATCTATTGAATGATGTCTGATGTCATCCATCATTCTCTTTATTCTCTCCTGCCCATCAACACCTTCAAGCACTATTGAGATAAGCTTCTCATAATAGTACCCAAATTCCTTGTAGATATCCTCAAGAACATCCAGAAGAGTCCTTCCTTCCTTCTTGTAGAACCCAGCCATCTCGGCTATCATCATTGAGGATACAACAGCATCCTTGTCCCTTACAAGATCCTTGTAGACGTAGCCTATGCTCTCCTCATATCCAAATACAAAGCTGAAGGCTCCGGTATCATCCCACTCATTTGCCTTAGCACAAATGTTCTTGAAGCCTGTCAGGGTTTCAAATGTTGCAACATCATATTTCTTTGCTATGGCTTTTCCCAAATCTCCAGTTACAATACTTTTAACAATCGCTGGGTTCTCGGGAAGGTTTTCCTTTTTGCTCCTTTCTGAAAGGATATAATAGACCAGCAAGGCTCCGATCTGGTTGCCATTCAAGTATGTGTAATCATGCTTGTCATTTCTTACAGCAATGGCAACTCTGTCACAATCCGGGTCAGTGGCAAGCAATACATCTGCATTCTCCTTAAGACCAAGTTCTCTTGCATATTTGAAGGCCTTGTTATCCTCAGGATTTGGATATCCAACAGTAGCGAATGTATAGTCAGGC
>JANKMX010000063.1 GCA_024649995.1 Gudongella sp.
GACCCTCTTAAATCGATTTAAGAGGGTCCCTTATTGTCCTGTATCAAGCTTTTCTGGTAGTTGAGAAGTATTCAACAAAGGTTTCAAGTGCAGAGCTAGGCTCGATTCTTCCGTTCCATAGTAAATTGATGGTTCTAAACATCTCCCTATCCTTGAAAGGAATGGCGATCACCCTATAGCTGTCAAGAGATGGTATTTTTGGCATTATTGCAATACCTAGCTTTGCGCCTACAAAAGCAGCCATGGAATTGCACTCGTCAACCTTAAAGACAATTTCGGGCATGATATTGTGCTTTCTAAATAGGGCGTCCGTCTGCATAAAAAGATTAGTACCCTTATTGATCATAACAAACTTTTCATCCTTGAAGTCTTCAACCGTGACATATTCTCTTTGTGACAGCGGATGACCATTGTATACAAGTAGAAACAGTTCCTGCTCCAAAATCGGGACAGAATGTATGAAATCAGGTACTGACTCAGGTAAAGGTGCAAGCACGGCATCTAGATTACCTTGGGCAAGGCCTTCAATCAGTAGATTTGTCATGTTTACCTGAAAGCTGAAATTGGTGCTGCGATCTCCCTGGTTAACATAGAATTCATCTATAAGCTTTGGGATTGCATCAAAGCTAACGCTGTAGATGTACCCAAGGTTTATGTTGCCACCATTTGGATTTGCCATATTCCTAAGCTGTTGCTCTCCTTGGGAAAGGATCTGAATGGCACTTTCAACATAAGTTTGGAAGACTTCTCCATACTCTGTAAGATATATAGTCTTACCATCCTTGGCAAACAATGGAACACCAAGCTCCTCTGAAAGTTGAGTAAGAGCATAGCTAAGACTTGGCTGTGAAATGTTCAGGTTCTTTGCTGCTTTCGTGTAATGTAGTGTTTCGCACATTTCTAAGAAATATTTAAGCTGTTGCAGTGTCAAGAGTGTACCCCCTTCCAAATAATACCATAGAAAAAAACTAAAAACCAAAACTAAGAACTGTTATAAGATTAACGATGAAATACAAGCATAAAAAGGATTCAACAATAATCATTGGATAAATAATCATAGAATGTATCTATCATTATTATATAAAATCGGTATTAGACTTTCAACCTATTCTATCTTAAACTTGAGATAAGAGAATTATCAGATAATTGGGAAAGGAGTGAACTATGTGAACCTTCCATCAAAAATAACAATATGTGAAGTAGGGTTGAGAGACGGAATGCAAAATGAACCCAGGCTTTTCACTACAGAGGAAAAGGTCAGTATAGCAAATAGATTGATAGATGCTGGTTTCAAGGTTATAGAGCTTGGATCATTTATGAGCCCGAAGGCTGTTCCTCAAATGGCAAACACTGATGAAGTTTACAGAGCTCTTGGAAAAGTTGACGGTGTTGAACTTAGGGCACTGGTTGCCAATAAAAAAGGTGTTGAAAGAGCAATTGAATGTGGCTGCAAGAAAGTAAAGCTTAATGTATCGGCAAGTAAGGCTCACAATCTGGCAAACATTAACATGACCCCTGAAGAAAGCGTTTCCAAATTCAAGGAAAGTGTAGAATTGGCACTTGTGAACAGCCTAGAAATATCTGGATCGATTTCCATGCCCTTTGGTTCACCATGGGAGGGAGAGATCAAACTGGAAGAGGTAGAAGATATTGTTGAGGCATATTTAAGTCTTGGGATTGAAGAGATTTCACTTTCAGATGCATCGGGTATGGCTATTCCTAATCAAGTATATTCAATGTGCACAAGCATGAGGGAAAAGTATCCCCAGGTGAAATGGTGGCTTCATTTTCATAATACAAGGGGTTTGGCGGTTGCCAATATCCTTTCAGCAATGCAGGCGGGTATAACTAATTTTGATTCATCATTGGCTGGATTGGGAGGATGTCCTTTTGTACCAGGTGCGGCTGGGAATGTATCAACTGAGGACGTGGTGCACATGTTGGATGAAATGGGCATTGAGACAGGAATAGATCTGGAGAGGACCATCGCCATCGGGAAAGAAATACAGGAGATGGTAGAGGGAGGAACAGACTCCTATATATTGAAGGCAGGAAGGTCTAAGGACTTGGTTAGATAGAAAGACTAAAAATCAGGAGGTAATTTATATGAGCAGAATGAGTTCGATGGATGAGGTTTATGCAAAACTGGATGAGTATCAGATAGCAGAAATTGAAGAAAAGTTTGAAAGAGCGGACAAGGCGCAGAAGGAATTTGAGAAGTGGAGCCAGGAGGAAATTGATAGAACAATTCAGGCAATTGCATGGAAGGTTGCCAATACAAAGACCTTCAAGGAGCTTGTAAAAATGAGCATCGAGGAAAGCAAGCTTGGCGATCCTGTAAGTCGGGAAAACAAAAGATTCAAGATTCGAGGTGTACTTAGAGATGCTTTGAAACAAAAGAGTGTTGGAGTAATTGAAGAGTTACCTGAAAAGGGAATTGTAAAATATGCAAAGCCTGTTGGAGTAATTGCATGTGTTGTACCAGCTACAAATCCTGATTTGACGCCAGCAGGTAATGCCATATATGCTCTTAAGGCAAGAAATGCAATAATATTTTCACCCCATCCAAGGGCTTTGAAAACAGGCGGAAAGACAATTGAACTTATGAGAGAAGGTCTTAGGGAGGTTGGTGCACCTGAGGATTTGATCCAGATACTTGGACAGGGAAAAGCCAAGGTCAATAAATCTCTTTCAGAGGCACTGAACACAAAATGTGACCTTGTAATCGCCACAGGCGGCCAGGGTGTTGTAAGAAGAGCATATCACTCTGGAACACCAGCCTATGGAGTTGGAGCTGGAAATGCTACAATGGTATGGGATGAAACTGCTAAGGAAGACCTTAATACAGCAGCTCACAATACCATGCTATCAAAGACTTCAGACTTTGGTTCAGGCTGTTCAGCAGATGGAAATATAGTCATCCATGAAAGCATATATGATGAAGCTGTTAAGGAGCTGGTAAATGTAGGAGGTTATCTTCTCAATTCGGAGGAGCAGGATGCGGTCAAGAAGGTTATGTGGGATGAGGAATGTCACAGACTTGCAGACTCGGTAGCACAATCACCACAGAAGATGGCTGAGCTGGCTGGGTTCTCAATACCGGAAGATCGAAAATTCCTTATTGCGAAAGGAACTGGATCATTTACAGAGTCCTACGATGATGTATGGTGTAGGGAAAAACTGACCACTCTACTTGCGGTTCATAAATACGAAGGTGAATTTGAGAATGCTATCGAAATAGTACAAGCTATTCACAACGTTGGAGGGAAAGGACATAGTGTTGGAATATTCTCATTCAATGAGGATAATATTGACAAACTTGCCCTTAATGCCCGGGTAGGAAGAATCATGGTAAGACAGCCTCAATCAAAATCAAATGCAGGATCCTTCACAAACGGCATGCCAATGACCTCAAGCATAGGTTGTGGTACATGGGGAGGAAATGCAACATCTGAGAATGTTAATCTTAAGCATTACATGAATGTTACTTGGGTTTCAAGAGCCATTCCTGAGGACCGACCTTCAGACGAGGAACTGTTTGGAGAATTTTATGATCCCGAAATGGAAGAGGGATTCTAGAAGGAGGAAATACATTGAAAAGACTATTATCAGATCAAATTGTAGAATATCTTGAAAGGCGCGAGGTGGAATATATTTTCGGACTTTGTGGACATACTGTGATCGGTTTGCTGGATGCACTGGACAGAAATGACAGGGTGAAGTACATATCCTTCAGAAATGAGCAGCTTGCAGCAATGGCAGCAGATGGATATGCAAGAGTCAAGAAAAAAGCCGGTGTTGTCATGACCCACCTGGGTCCTGGGATAATGAATGCAATTACGGGTGTGGCAAACGCCTCCTTTGATTCAATACCAATGGTTGTCATAGCAGGGGATGTGCCAAGATACTACTATGGCAAGCATCCTCATCAAGAGGTTAATATGCATTCGGATGCTTCCCAGTATGAAATGCTTAAGCCAATAGTGAAGAGAGCATGGAGGATTGACGATCCCGAGGCTTTCCCTGAAATACTAGACAAGGCCTTCAGACTAGCTGAAAGCGGAAGACCGGGACCGGTACTGATTTCGGTTCCCATGGATGTATTTTCTGAGGTGATAGACGATGAATTGTTTGCAAGAACCTTTAAGGATAGTCGAGAAACAATAAAGCCTGGACTGGCACCATCAGCTGCAAGAGCAATTGTTGAGAAGCTGATTAGCGCAAAGAATCCGGTTGTCCATGCAGGGGGAGGAGTTCTCCTTGCAGGAGCATCCAAGGAGCTGGCTGATTTTGTAGAATTTCTGGATATACCAGTATCAAGGACTCTGGCAGGTCAGGGTTGCATATCCGACAAGCATCCGCTGATGCTAGGGCAGACAGGATTCTGGGGCCTTGAGTTTACACATCGATATACAGCCAATGCTGATGTTCTATTGGGCCTTGGGACAAGATTTGCTGAGGCGGATAGCTCCAGCTGGTATCCGGGAGTAACATTTGATATGGAAAAGACCGAATTTCTTCAAATTGATATAGACCCAACCGAGATTGGGAGAAATTACCCTGTGAGTATAGGAGCTATTGCAGATATCAAGGAGGCCTTGATACAGCTTTTGGATGAAGCCAAGAAGCTTAAGCCTGAAGGAATCAACAGGCCGGAGGTACGTGAGGACATCAAGTCAAACAGAGATGGTTTCAGAGAGTCTAACAAGGATATTTCAGAGGATGGACGATTCCCAATGACACCACAGAGAATCCTTAGGGATGTTAAGGAGGTTATCCCGGAGGATGCTTTGATATTCACCGACGTTGGATGGAACAAGAATGGTGTGGCTCAGCAATTTGATGTTACATTGCCTGGAACAATTCATCACAGCTCGGGACTTGCAACCATGGGATTTGGAGGATCAGCACTGATTGGTGGCAAGGTGGCTGCCCCAGACAAGGTAGTTCTTACACTGGTTGGAGATGGAGGCTTTGGAGTCAATCCAGGAGCGCTTGCCACAGCGGTTGAGCAGAATATACCAGTAATCTGGGTTGTTATGAACAACGCAGCATTTGGCACCATAGCTGGATTGGAATATGCAAATTACAAGACCAAATTCGGAACTGTTTTCACTACTCCGGACGGACAGCCATACACTCCAAATTGGGCAGATTTAGCGAAGGCATATGGAGTAGATGCTATAAAGATTTCATCAGCAGATGAGTTTATGCCAGCCTTGAAGAAGGCAGTAGACAGTAACAAGCCATTCCTATTGGACGTGCCGATGGAAAACATCGTGGTACCTACACCAGGATGCTGGAATATAAATGACATCTATACGCCTAAAGCAAATGTTGTAAATGGTAAGGTTAGAAGGAACGATCAAGGTGAACTGGTTCCACCAAATCACTCAGGATCCCATAAATAGGAAAAGATGGAGAGGAGTGCTAATATGTCAAGAAAATTTTCATTGGCTTACCTAACAATACCAGGTGCGGATCCAGTGAGCCAAATACGTATAGCTGCAGAAGCAGGGTATGATTTTGTAAGCCTTAGACCAATACCTATGCACCTACCCAATGAACCACTTTTCCAGTTTGACCAGGACAGAAAGCTATTTGTAGATGTTAGGAATGCCTTGGAGGAGAATAGTATTGGATTGATGGACATTGAACTTGCAAGAGTGAGAGAGGATCTTAAAGTCGAGGACTTTGAGTCCGCATTTGCTGCTGGTGCTGAACTTGGTGCGACGGATGTGCTATCCAGCATATGGACTGAAGATAGAACATTTGCAATCAAGGAATTTTCAAAGATCTGCGAAATGGCAGCAAAATATGATTTAAATGTTAATCTTGAATTTGTTACATTTGCAGGAATCAAGGGTCTTACAGATGCTCTTGAGATACTGGATGAAGTGGATATGCCAAATGCCTACCTTATGGTTGACACCCTCCATGCCCATAGGTCGAACGTATCCCCCGACGACCTAGCAAAAGTGGACCGCAGTAAATTTGGATTCATTCACCTTTGTGATGGGCCATTAGAAGTCCCTTCTCTGGACGACCCCAGTATGATTGGGGTAGCCAGGGAAGGCAGACTCTATCCTGGCATGGGAGGAATTGACATTTCAGCCTATTTGAAGGCAATGCCTTCAAATCCAGTTTCAATAGAGCTACCAAACTCAGCCGAGTTTGAAAAAAGAGGAGCAGCTGGACATGCGGCACAATGTCTGATCCAGGCAAAAAGATATTTCAAGGAAAATCATATAGATTAATAAGGCAAAGCCAAGGGAGGATAATATGAAAGTTGAAACAAAATCTAGAGTGATTGGCATGCAGGTAGACATCGACACAAAAATGATAACACTTTTAGGGAAACCTTTAAGACAATCCTATGCAGCCAGGATGCAGAACACAGCTTATAACGCTGCAGGAATAAACATGCTCTACTTTTACACGGAAACTGAAAATGAGAACCTTGAAAAGATTGTAAATGGCATCAAGCTCATGAACTTTGCAGGTTTTGCAGTTACTAAACCAAACAAAGTTGAAATCATGAAGTATGTCGATGAAGCTGATCCACTTTGTGAGAAGATGAATGCTAGTAATACGGTTGTAATGAAGGATGGTAAGCTGAAGGCCTACAATACTGATGGAACTGGATTCTACAGATCTTTGATGGAAGAGCTTCCAGACCTGAAGGTTGAAGACACGACATTCTTCAGTCTGGGAGCAGGAGGAGCGGGAAGGGCAATCTGTTGCGTATTGGCTTACAAGGGTGCCAAGAAAATCTATATAGGTAATCGAACCTTATCAAAGGCTGAAAATTTGGCCAGGGAAATTAATGAAAACTTTGCAAATGTTGCTGAAGTGGTTGATTTGGCAAATGAAGAAGCTCTTAAAGACAAACTCGCAGAAGCAGATATAATAATGAACAACACAGGACTTGGAATGGCTTCTTGCTGTGATATGACACCAATACCTCAGGCTTACTTGAATAAGGATCATATATGCTTTGACGCTACATATAATCCCAGCAAAACAAGATTTCTTAAGGAAGCGGAAGAGGTTGGCTGTACAATTATCAATGGTTTGGGCATGTCGCTATACCAAGGAGCAGAGCAAATAGAACTTTGGAGTGGCGTAGATGCACCTATTGAAGCAATGCGCGAAGAGCTGTTGAATATTCTTTCAGAAAAGAAATAGACATGAATGACAACAGGGCGAAATTGACTTCCGCACTGAAAGGAGGAAAATATGTCAGTAATTAGATGGATAGACGAACATTTTGAAGAATCCATACTGATTGTTCTATTGGCTCTAATCTCTAGCATTATGATGCTTCAGATTGTTGCAAGAGTCATAGGGGATGCCTTTAGTTGGCCTGAAGAGTTCGCTAGATACTGTTATATCTGGACTGTATTTCTTTCGCTGGGATATACAATCAAGAAAGGAAATATGTTAAGGGTAACGGTGGCGATGGATCTTCTCCCTATAAAACTGAGAAAGACAATTGAAATAATTGGGAATATCTTGATGCTTGTGGTGTTGGCAATATTCTTCAGATACTCATTTGAATATGTTGGCAAGCTAAGAATAACCGGACAGACTTCACCAGCAATGCAGATACCAATGTGGATTATGTATTGGTCCACCATAGTTGGCTTTGGATTGGGAACCATTAGGATGATACAGGAGATAATTTTCAATTTTAAGAACTTCAATAAAGAGGATGTGGAAACAACCCTTGAGGCTACCTTAAAAGAAGCAAAGGAAGAGGTAAACCTATCCACACATGGTTTGGATGATAATATTAAGACTTCAGGAGGTGAATCGTAATGGCATTGTGGATATTCGTAGTATTCTTGGTATCATTGGTGTTTGCAGTGCCAATAGCGATGAGCATGGTATTTGGAGCTCTGGCACCCCTTGTATTGGGAGGAACAGGTAGTTCAATACAACAGTTGATTGCCAACAGTTTTTCAGGATCAGATACAACACCGATACTTGCAGTTCCACTTTTCATACTTGGAGGAGTATTGATGGCGGAAGGAGGAATATCAAAGAGGCTATTCAACTTTTTCGCATACTTTGTTGGAAATCTTCCAGGAGGGCTCCCAAGTGCGGTAATACTAACCTGCCTATTCTATGGTGCAATTTCAGGATCAGGCCCAGCTACAACGGCAGCGGTTGGTGCAATGACAATTCCATTTTTGACAGAGATGGGCTATGACAAGACATGGTCATCGGGAATGATTGCAACAGCTGGAGGACTAGGGGTAATAATACCTCCTTCCATACCCTTTGTACTTTACTCACTGGCAACTGGAGTTTCCACTGGAGCACTTTTTCTGGCTGGAATACTTCCTGGCATACTGATTGGAGTCTTCATGATCGCCTATGCAGTATACTACAGTATAAAAAAGGGAGAGGACAAAGAGAAGATAAGCAAGAAGATGAAGGAGATTCGATCAGAAGGATTGTTCAAGCTATTCAAGCAAAGCTTTTGGGCCCTTCTATCACCTGTAATTGTCTTGGGTGGTATTTATTCAGGGATTGTAACTCCTACTGAAGCAGCGGTTATTTCAGTTTTCTATTCCTTGATCGTTTCGCTTTTCATATACAAGTCGATTGCTTTTACCGAGATTATACCCTTTTTAGGAAAAGCAGTTAAGACTTATGCACCGCTTACATTCGTACTGGCATTTGCAACAGCCTTTGGTAGGGTTTTGGCGCTTGCTAAGGCACCTGCTTTGATTGAAGGTTTTATACTCAGCAACTTTACATCAGAATTATCAGTACTTACAGGAATTGTAGTTATATTCCTGATATTGGGAATGGTTATGGATACAGGACCGGCAATAGTAATTCTTGCACCTATTCTACTTCCTGCAGTTCAATCACTGGGAGTGGATCCGGTACACTTTGGAGTAATAATGGTATGCTGTCTTTCAATAGGACTGGCTACACCTCCATTTGGATTGGACCTATTTGTAGCGGGTACTATTTCAGACGTGGCTCCAATGAGCGTGGCAAGAAAAGCAGTGCCATTTATTCTGGCATTTGCCGTTGCCTTGTTCCTTATAACATACATCCCAGGAATTAGTCTTGCATTCCTATAAGAGGAATTGAAGAATAAAACAAACTTAAGAGGGGGAAAAATGATGAAAAAAGCATTAATATTACTGATGGCATTGATTATGGTAATAGTACCTGTTGGATGCTCACAAGAGGCACCAGCAGAGACGCCAGCAGAAGCTCCAGCAGAGACACCAGCGGAGGCTCCAGCTGAAGGATTTGAAGCACTTGAGCCTGTAACGCTGATAGGTGCAGATAATGCAGGCGTGGGAGCAGCAGCTCAGCTTTACGGTGAGCTAATTGCAGAAAAAGTAGCTGACATAACTGGTGGACAGCTAACAGTAGATTATTTCCCAAACAGCCAGCTTGGTAATGACCAAGAACTGCAAGGTCAGATGCTTGCAGGAGATATTGATTTTGTAATCGCACAAACAGCTCAAACTGTTTCATTCGTACCTGAGGTTGCTATTTTTGACCTACCAATGGTATTTGCCAAGTACGACGCAGAAACAATTGACTATGCTTTGAATCAAAGTTCTTTCTACGATAAGATTAATGAAGCTTACAAAGCAAAGAACATGTATGTGCTTCATTACCTGCAAGGTGGAACATTCAGAGAGACTACATCAAACAAGAAGATTGAGACAATTGATGACTTTAACGGTCTGAACATAAGAACTATGGAAAATCAGAACCACATGGAGTTTTGGAGAGGACTTGGAGCATCTCCTACACCACTACCATGGCCAGAGGTTTATGTATCCCTGCAGCAGGGTCTTGTTGATGCACAGGAAAACGCTACAGATACAAATGTAGGAGCAAACTTCCAAGAGGTTCAAGATTACCTGATAATGACTCACCATATTCTTTATGTTAACCAGTTCCTAATAAACGCTGAGAAGTATGACAGCTTGGATCCACTTTATCAGGATGCTTTAATGCAAGCTGTTAAGGAAGCTGCAGTGGAAATTGAAGCTCAATTGACTGATATTAACGAAGAAAACAAGAACATACTTGTAGAAGGAGGAATGGAGCTAGTTGAGTTCGAACCTTCCTTTATAGATGAGGTTCTTGAGAAGTCTCAGCCTGTATATGACAAAATAGCCAATGACATTGGACAGGATTATGTTGATGCTTTGCTAGAGGCTCTGGAGCAATAGTAAAGGAAAAAAAATAATAGTTTAGATCTAATGGCACACCCTCTGAAGCGATTTGGATTCAGGGGGTGTTTGCCTATTTTTAAGATATTTAGGACTATTTACATATATGATTGAAAATTGGGTAGTATAAAAACATTGATAAATAAATTGGGAATCATTGAAATCGGAGGAGATAATATGGCAATACTCGAAAGAGGATCATACAAGCATCAAATGCCCACACAGAATCCATTTGTTGCATCCATGCACCATCTGGACCGATTTCCAAGGGGAAACGGTAATCTTGGACCCAGTTCCATGAAGAAGGATAATGAAGGCTTTGACCTTAGTGCCGACTGGAGAATGTATTATGGCAAGAAGGTGCCGGGCTTCCCAGCCCATCCACACAGGGGCTTTGAGACTGTGACCATTGTTACAGAGGGCTTTGTGGACCATACTGATGGACTGGGCTCAAGAGGAAGATACGGCCAGGGTGATGTCCAGTGGATGACGGCAGGAAAGGGACTTCAGCACTGCGAAATGTTTCCGCTGATCAACGAGGACAAGCCCAATACAATGGAGCTCTTCCAGATTTGGTTAAGTCTTGACCATGCACATCGAATGGTGGAGCCTGACTACAAGATGCTATGGAATGAGAATATTCCAAGGATTTCAATGGGTGAAGATGGTAAGGAAACAAGGATCACTCTCATTGCAGGAGAATTGAATGGAATCAAGGCGGTACAACCCACAAAGGATTCTTGGGCGAACAATCCGGATAACAAGCTGTCCATCCAGTTGATTGAACTGGATCCTGGTGTGGAATACGAGCTGCCGGCAGGAAGCCCTACAATGAAAAGATCGATATACAACTACTATGATGGACTTGTAAGGATTGAAGGCAAGGAGCTTAGGAAGAAGATGTACATGTTCCTATCCGCAGATGAACCAAGTAAGGTTGTCAATGAATCAGGGTCAGTGGTCAAGCTGCTTCTCCTTGAGTCAGAACCCATTGACGAGCCCATATTGGCTTATGGACCATTTGTCATGACAACCAAGGAGGAAATCAGACAGGCATACAACGATTACCAGGAAACCCAGTTTGGAGGCTGGCCATTTCTAGAGCAGGAGGTCGCCCATGACAAGGATCTTGGAAGATTTGCAGAATATCCAGATGGGAGTGCGGAAAAACCATAGTTAGTTATAATGGGGAGGAAGTAAAATGCGAGGAGAATTCATGGAATCTAGGAATCAGGTAAAGATCAATCGAGAGCTAAGAGTATTTTTTTTGGTGACCTTTGCATTCACTTGGATTCTGTGGATTCTAGCCTTGCTGTCGGCAAACCTTGGAATGAATTTGTGGTTAAGCCAAGGTTCCTACATAACATTGGGAATTTTTGTCCCTTCGACTGCTGGTATAGTTTGCACCTATATTTTTGGCGGTAAAGCTGAAGCCTACGGTCTGATAAGATCCATGACAAACATACATATGAATATAAAGTGGCTACTGCAGGTATTCCTGGTTCTACCTGGGGTATCAGCTGTAGCTACCCTTGTGTATGTGATTTTGGGCAATGCCTTACCTGAGGTGGAATTTCCACCTTGGTTTATTCCGATTGTATTTGTCTATATCCTGGTTTTGATGGGACCCTTGGGTGAAGAGGCGGGATGGAGAGGTTTTGCGCTGAAGAGATTATTGATGTATCAAACACCGATTAAGGCCTCCGTGATTTTGGGCATGATTTGGTCAATCTGGCATTTGCCTCTTTTTTTCATTGTCGGGACAACGCAGAACCTTCTGACTGAATTTGGTTTAATACCGGTATTGTTTGGCTACTCTGTGTACACAATCATGATTTCCATCCTAATTACAGTATATTATATAAAGACGGATTACAATTTATTTGGAGCCATTATATTACATACAATGGGAAATCTTTCCCTTGGTTTTCTTCCTATTATTTTTACAAGAATCGGGGCTATTATTCTACTCGTTGTTCTTTGCATTATGGCAGCAAGCATTGTCTATAAATATGGGTATCAAATATTGTAGATAAATCATGAGTCTTGTCTTTCAAAAACACTTTAGAAATGGAAGATAGAACCATAGATAAATTCTCCTATCCAGCTAATTGGGCATTTACAGATATTGGATTTGTGATGATAAGATACAATCAGTTGGGTATAGATATAGTGTTAAGTAAGAAAGGAGAATGCTATATGGATATGATGGACCTTATGAGCATGTTGTCAAACCAGGAGAATGTAGAGAAGATTAGTAGTCAGGTAGGAGCAGATACTGACAAGGTCAAGAAGGTTGTTGACCTGGGTATACCTACCATTATGCAGGCCATGGGAAGGAATGCCCAGTCAGATGATGGAGCCCAGGCTCTTTTAAATGCATTGCAGCAGCATCAGGAGGATGATGTGGAGGGAATGCTTCGGAACCCTTCTGCAATAGACAAAAATGACGGAGAGAAAATTCTGAGCCACATTCTTTCATCCAAGGATGACCAGGTTAAGATGGGCATTGCCAAGGAAGCTGGTCTTGGAAAGGATGAGGTTGGGGGAATCTTGTCACAGCTGGCACCGCTTTTGATGGGAGTGATGGGACAACAGCAGAAGCAGCAGGGTATAGGTACTTCGGGAATAGCATCCCTTGTAACAGATGCACTTGGCAAGAGTGCCAAGGGTGGAATGATGGATATAGCTGCACAATTTCTTGATAAGGACAAGGATGGCAGCGTAGTGGATGACATTGGAGACATGCTAGGTGGAATGTTTGGAAAGAAATAGTTGATTATTCCGCACTGTCCCGGCCTTATTTGGAGACAGTGCTTTGTTTTGAGTATCAAATGACAGGAGGCTAAATATGGAAGAAAAACTGATTACAAATGAACAATTATCAATGGAGCTCTACCAATCACTTAAAAGAAGAACAGCCATGAGACCCTTGACCATGACAAACAGCAACCTCACTGTGGATGATGCCTATGATATCCAGATGAGGAATGTCAAGAGAGCCTTGGAAGAGGGAGAACATCTTACAGGGAAGAAAATCGGTTTGACATCAAAGGGTATGCAGCAGCTGTTGAATATCACTGAGCCTGACTTTGGACACCTGTTCAAGAGCATGGAGGTTGAAAATGGAGGTACAGTTTCCATGAACATTGCAATTCAACCAAAGGTTGAGGGCGAGGTAGCCTTCGTGCTTAAGGAGGACCTTTTAGGTCCCAATGTGACAATTGAGGATGTATATGCAGCCACTGATTACGTATGTGCCGCAATTGAAATAGTCGACAGCAGAATAGAAGACTGGAAAATAAAGCTTGTTGACACCATTGCAGACAACGGATCAAGCGCTCTCTATATACTGGGGGATAAGAAGCTGGATATTCATGAGGTTTCATTGCCGGATATTGAAATGACCCTCTACAAGAATGGTGAGCTTGTAAACAGTGGTACCGGCAAGGAGGTCCTTGAAAACCCTGCAATGGGAGTGGCTTGGTTGGCAAACAAGCTGCACGATTTCGGACAATCCCTTAAAAAGGGGGAAGTCATCCTTTCAGGAGCCTTTACGGCATCACCGGCAGCTTCTGCAGGGGATGAATTCAGATGCGAGTTCAGCCAGCTGGGTAGGGTTGAGGTAAAATTTGAGTAACTGTTAATGGACATCCGTAAGGGTGTCCTTTTTGTTGGGAAAAAGGCGCCCGGTTATGTTAATATATTCTTATGAACGATTTATGAGGGCTGATAGGAGGAGTGATATTGTGGGGATCAGGATTTTTCATACTGGAGACATACATATAGGCATGACCTTTAACAGCTATCCTGCAGGAGTAAGGGAGCTTTTGAAGGCTGCACGGATTGAAGTGATAGAAAGGATGGTAAAGCAGGCCAACAGGGAGGGAAGCGACCTCTTTGTAATAGCTGGGGATCTCTTTGACAAGATAAAGGGGATTGACAAGAAGACCCAGGCTGCAGTGGCAGAGCATCTGTCAAAATTCGAAGGAAGCTGTGTTGCCATTCTACCTGGTAATCACGATTATCACACGGAGATGGTGGACCTGTGGTCAAGCTTTCTCAACTTTGTTGATGACAGGGTGATGCTTTTAACGGAAGAAAAACCGTATGATCTAAGGGAATATGGTCTGGATGCTGTAATATATCCGGCAGGATGCCATTCAAAACACTCCAGGGAAAACAATCTGGGATGGCTCAAGAAAATGGAACTGGATGGAGATATCATTAACATAGGAGTTGGACATGGAGCGCTTTCAGGGATATCACCCGATCTGGATAGCCAGTACTTCAATATGGCGCTTGAGGAGCTTGATAGAATACCTGTTGATGTGTGGTTGATGGGGCATACACACATTACCTATCCTGATAAGGACAACATAAGTAACTGGAGGATCTACAATCCGGGCACTCCCGAACCAGACGGACTTGACTGCAGGCATGGGGGTAATGCCTGGATTGTAAACATAGAAGACAACAGGGAAGTTGATGCAAAGAGGGTGGAAACAGGAAAATACAGTTTTATGGATCTAGAGTTCAAGGTGAATCAGCTGGAGGATTACAGCAGGATTCAGAGCGAATTCAATGAAGGGATAAAAAATACCATTGCAAGGATAAGTCTCAAGGGAACCATTGATGAGGAAGCCTACAGACATCGACTTAAGATAAAGGAAGATCTGGAGGAAAGACTTCTTCACCTCATACTTGATGATTCAGAGCTGAAGATCAGAATAAATTCAGACAAGATACACAAGGAGTTTACCAAGGGATCCTTTCCTGAGCAGCTCCTCCTTTCACTTCAAGAGGACGAGGAAGCCCTGCAGCTGGCATATGAAATCATTTCGGAGGTGAGGAAATGATCATAAAGTCCTATTCAACGAGACAATTTGCAGGAATTAAGGATATGAATCTGGAGTTTCACGAAAAGCTTAATGTGATTCTGGGACCCAATGAGGCTGGCAAGAGCACCATGGTGAACGGCATTGCTGCAACACTTTTCAACAGCACAAAGGTTGGAGACCGCTCCAAGGAGGACAAGGAGTTCAAGAGGAGATTCATGCCTCATCCCGATGGGGATTTCATAGATGGCAGTATCCATATTCTCCATGGAGATGAGGAGTATATCCTAAATAAGGAGTGGGGAGCGACACCATCCGTATCATTGACAATGCCTGACGGGTCCATTAAAAAGGATGAAGCTACCATTGAGGAAATTATTGGAAGTCTTCTTGTATTTGGTGAGGAGACCTACAGGAGGATAATATTCTCAAAGCAGGAGGAACTTAAGAATGCCATTGAAAGAATGACCTCCCATAATGGAACAAATGTTGAAATTGGAGATTTTCTAAGAAGGACGGTGATGGAGCTTGATGGTGTTTCCCTGGATGAGCTTGAGGGTAGAATAGATGCCCAGATTGAGGATATGTACAAGAGATGGGATATTGAAAAGGAGTATCCTGAAAACAACAGGGGAATAAATGATCCCTACAAGATTGGTCTGGGAAGGATTCTTGAGAGCTTCTACAGAAAGGAAGACCTTAATCAACAGCTAAGGGATGCCAGGAAAAGGGAGCAGGAGCTTGAGGATGCATACAATGGTTTCAAGGAGGTTGAAAAGCGTCTCAATGAGCTGAGGGAAAGAAAGAAAACCCTGGAGGAACTTGAAATCGATATAAGAAAAAGGCAGCAGCTGCAGCCAAAGATCACAAAGATAGAAGAGGATATAAATGAGCTTAAGGAGATCCAGAAGAGCTGGCCGTCGGCTGCAGAGAGAATAGAAGAGCTTGAGGGGCAGCTAAAGAAACTGGGAGAAAAGCTTGAGAATTTAAAAAGTGAGAGGGAGCTGGCCGCCAAGGTAGGTGAAAGAGACAGAATCAAGAAGAAACTTGACAATATAGAAGCTACAGAGGATGAGCTTGGAAAAAGGAATTTTGAACTGAAAGGACTAAAGAAGATATCCAAGGAGGATTTGGAACTTTTGGAGGCTGAAAGTCAGCAGCTGAGAGAGCTCCAGATGGTCCTTGGTGCAAGCGGTCTAAGGGGCAAGCTGATTAGTTG